>DYLG01000216.1 GCA_020722215.1 Desulfomonile tiedjei | reverse complement strand
CGGACTCCCCCATCCGTAAGGCCGGCCTCGCGTCTCAGGTCAGACGGACTTAGGATCCGTCCCAAGACAAACCATGCAAATGGCTACCGGCCCGATTGCAGAGGCAAACCTGCGTGTCTGCCCTTAAGCGAGGCGGAGGCAAAGGCGGACACATAGGTCCCCCCCTACCAGGAATGCCAACGTCATCTTGGCAGACACCGTTGGGGCCCGAATCTCTTCGGGAAACGTGGTTCGCGGAACAGCCTTCGTTCAAGAAGACCCGCGAAAACCTTTCACCCGGAGCCGAGCGCCAATCACAGCGCAGCGGATCGAGCTACACGCTCCTGCAGATCAATTTTGCCGTTGCGTTCAATGAATTGTCGGATGCCGCGAATGGCCTGCCTGATGCGCATTCTGTTCTCCACGAGGGCAAAACGAACAAACTCATCGCCATGGGGGCCGAATCCGATTCCCGGGCTCACCGCGACCTTGGCATGTTCGGTGAGCATTTTGGAAAACTTCAATGATCCCATGGCGCGGTATGCCTCCGGAATCCTGGCCCACACGAACATCGTGCCTCTTGGCGGCGGCACATCCCAGCCGCAGTCGCTCAGGCCCGAACAGAGCGCGTCTCGCCGATCCCTATACTCTTCGACAATCTCCTTGACGCAGCCCTGATCCGAGTTCAGGGCGATGATGGACGCAATCTGCACAGGCTGGAAGATCCCGTAATCAATGTAGCTCTTCAGTCTCTTGAGCGCGTTGATCATCTCGGGGTTGCCTGCAGCACATCCCACTCTCCATCCTGCCATGGAGTAGCTCTTTGACATGGAGAAGATCTCGACACCGACCTCCTTGGCGCCCGGCACTGCCAGGAAACTGGGGGCGCGATACCCGTCGAAGGTCAAGTCCGCGTAGGCGAAATCGTGGATCACCATGATCTTGTATTCCATGGCAAACTCTACGATTTTCCTGAAAAAGTCCTCCTCCACGATCATCGTGGTAGGATTATGGGGGAACGAGATGATCAGCATCTTGGGAGCGGGCCATGTCAGCCGGAACGCTGTCTTGAGATCCTCGAAGAAGTCATGGTCCGGGCTTATGGGCACATGTCTCAGATCCGCGCCTGCTATGACCACCGAGTACGGATGGATCGGATAGCTGGGAGAAGGAACGAACACTACGTCCCCGGGTCCCACGGTGGCCAGGACCAGATGGGCGAGAGCGTCTTTTGCCCCCATGGTGGCCACGACCTCGTTCACCGGGTCCAGGTCCACGTCGTACCGTGTTTTCCACCAGTTCGCGAAGGCCTCACGGAGTTTAGGTATCCCCGCGGACGCGCTGTAGCGGTGATTGCGCGCGTCCTGGGACGCGGCCAGGAGTTTTTCAACAACATGGCTAGGCGTGGGAATGTCCGGATTGCCCATTCCCAAGTCGATAACATCTTCTCCCGCCCTTCTCAGTTTCATCTTCAGATCATTGACCTGCTGGAACACATAGGGGGGAAGTCGCTTGATTCTCCTGAACTCTTCCACTGTTACCTCCGTGGGGGCTTAAGAAGCCGTCATCTGTTCCCGGCCGGTTCAAACACGGCCGTTCCTGGAAACCGCGTATATTAGAAAGACAACCAGGCTCATTTGTGGTTCAAGGTTTTCTTGTCCTGATCCCGGAGATCCCTCGCAAGAGCCGGAATCTTACCAGGAGCCTGTCGCATAACCTCCCGTTCGTTCAAGATCCCGCCGTGCGGGTTCCGAAGGAACAAGAGGTCTGAACCGGGAATCGAGTTGCTCCGGCAAATTGGCCCTGACACATGGTCCTAGAGAACATACCTCTTGCCGCTTCGCGGCCTGGACGCATAACGTCCAGGCTACCCGAAGTTGTTTGAGTGCCGGCGTACCACGATTCGAGCATCTGCAAAGGTTGCGCGGCAGACTCCTAGCCTCCATTATCTTCGCCGCACCGTTGGCTGCCTGCCGTTACCGGCCAAAGTTCCTCTCCTTCGAGTATGGCTTGGGCCTCTTTCGTTCTGGCATTTGCCGAATCATAGAGAAAGAGCGCGTCCTCGCTGAAGCCCTTGCGTTCGCCGCTTCTTCCGGCCTCCAGGCACAGGAGCGACGCACCAGTACCCATCCGAGGGTGAATCCATAGCATACGCGAAGGATCAAATCCAGTCTCTTTAACAATCTCCTTGAGGTAATCGGCACGTGAACCCGGATATATAAGGGCAATTCGTCCGCCGGGCTTGAGGAGTAGTGCCGAAACCCGGAACAATTCACCGACAGGCATCATCAACTGGTGTCTGGCAAGAGCCTTTTCCGCCAGAGGATTGGTTAGTCCTTTGCCGGCTTCATGGTAGGGGGGATTGCATACAACTGCGTCGAAAAGCCCCGGCCGGAAGAATCGGTCTGCAACCCGGAGGTCTCCTCTGACTATGAAGACCCGTGAGGCGAGTTTGTTGAGCCTAGCTCCGCGGGCAGCCCTGTTGCAGAGAGTCTCCTGGACCTCCAAACCGACAACGGTGGCAGTCGGTTCTGCGACGGCAAGTCCGAAAGCTATGGCTCCGCAGCCCGAGCCCGCGTCGAGTATCAGCTCCCCGGGTCTTGGCGCTGCAAAGCGCATGAGGATCACAGCGTCCTCGGAAACCCTGTACCCTTTGACGGCCTGAATCACCTGTATCTTGTTTCTCAGCAGGCCGTTAACGGATTCTCCTTCCCTGAGCAATTCCAATTCCACAGTACCAGCCTTCCAGCCGCCGCGGGTCAGTCTCACAATCGGGTATTGGGAAAATTGCTCGCCTCAGAAGCAGTTCAAGACAAGTCCGGACGCAAGCTTGGGATAAAAGTACGTGGACTTGTGAGGCAGCTTGTATCCAAGCTCCGCAGCGGTCTGAACCTGTTCCACTCGCGTAGGATTCAATATGAAGCTGACCTGTGTTTCACCGTCCTGCACTCTCCGCAAGGCCTCAGCCACAGAAGGTGTATACTCTATGAAGCCTTCCGGATCGTCCGCGTTGAGGCCCAGCCCATATCCCACGACCACGTGCCGGAGTATGGTGACGTCAAAATCTCTCAATGCACGGGGAACCGAGGGGTCGATCAGGTGATCGATAGCCTGGAAACTCTTGAGCCTCAAGACCTTGCAACCTTTGCCCTTGTTCAGAACCATGCCGAAGTTGCCGGCCGGCCCGGAACCGTTGGAAATGCTGCGGATCATGTTGGTCGCCGCAGCCTGGTCCGAAGAACAGCAAAAACCGCACGGCTCAAGTTCGAAATAAGGTTCGAGCTTCTCCAGCACGTTCCGGAGGTTGTCCTCGGGAATTCCCTTGATCATCCGATGGGCTGGAAGGATCGTAAGGCCAGGGTGGGACGTGGACGTGATGTACATCATGACGTATTCATGCCCCTGTAAATCAGGCGGCGGATTCTCGTTCCGGATTTCGTCCCTGTACTCCAGGGCGGTCTCGTATCGGTGATGGCCGTCACCGATGAAAAGGCTGTTATCTTTGAGCAGGCCGGCTATTCGTCGCATTGCGCCTTCGTCGGAGAAGGCCCAAGTTCGGTGGATGGTTCCGTTTTCATCACGGGCCTCCTGCTCCGGCGGACCGCTCATGAACCTGCCGTACTCCTCCATCACCAAATTGTCCCTGTCGTTGAACAGGGCGTGTATGGGCGTGAAATGCGCGTGACAGGCCTTCAGGAGGTTCAACTGATCCTTCCTGGGGCCTTTGTAAGTCTTCTCGTGGGGGAGGACGGTCTTCCCTCCATAGTTTTCAACCCTTACCAGGACCACCAGGCCGTCCATGGTTCGGCTGCCTCCGTCAGGAAGCTGGAATTCCATCTGGTAGATGACCATAGACGGGCGGTCCTGCCGGACCAACACGCCATGAGCCAGCCACTCCTTTAGGGTGGCGGCAGCCCTGGTGTACCTGTTGTTGCCGGGGCTATCGTCGGGGAATTGTCTTCCAAGCACAAGACGGATGATATTGAAGTCGTTGGCCCGATAATAGGCCTCCTGTTGCTCGGGCGAAATCACATCGTAGGGCGGAGTGATCAACTGACCGAGATTTCCGGCAGTGCCGGGGTTGTATTGAACCGATCTGAACGGTGATATGACAGCCATTGGAATGGACCTCAGTTATAGCTCAACCTATGCGCGCATGACCTGGCACGATCTCCGTCCGCCGGGACCATTCCTTCGGGTGATCCGATCAAAAGGGCGGAAGAGAGCTGTTTATTGATAATCCGAACTATGTAGCACGACGGGCGGGCGGGGTCAACCCCCGGATCGCGTCCCTAGTAACCATTCACTCTTGCGGGGCAGGCTTTCCAGCCTGCCTCACCCAAAGCTACGAAAACACGCAGGCTGGAAAGCCTGCGCCACATTGGCATCAATGGGGTCCCCGCGCTAGGGAATGGCTACCTCCCTTCTACAAAGCGTAGTGGGTGCGCCGTTTATTTGACCAGACGCGGCGAATCGAACCACAGGCCCACAACAAGCGGAGGCGCCGATTTTTCCTCCAGCACCAGCTTGATGAGCACATCGTCCGAGTCTTTAGCGAAACGGGCCTTGAACAGAGTGATAGTTGTCTTGGACTGAAAATAATGGCCAAGATATTCGGCGGACTCCGGCCTGCCCAGCCTCTTCTGAAACAGGTTTTGAAGGCGAAGGAAGTCTTCCCTGGTGAATGCGTTCTTCAATATGTCAGAGAACCTGCTCGTGTAAAGCCCGAAGTCGCCTTTGGACAGCCCGTCGAGGATCGCTTCGACAGTCTCGGTAGCCTGCAACTTGATCCGATGCGCGTCTTCCGGTTTGTCCGCGTCTCGTCGAGGACCGCCAGCGCACAGAACAAGGAGGGCCAGGACGACGAACAAAGACTTGGCCGAAGTTCTTAGCATGGGACGCATTCCAGGTATCCGGTCAACGGAACATTGTGGGAACGGAGGAAATGACATGGCCCAGGCAGCCAAGTCGTCAAAGAGCAAACCATGCAATCGAGCACCCAACCGACGGGGCGGACCTGTGTGTCCGCCCTTTCCGCCCGCGGAGGCCTCATTTTGGCGAAGGGGTAGTTCGTGCTCCACCCAACACGGTTGGGGGGCGTACAGCGCTCGAAGCTCCGGATCGGCAGCGGCCGGCGTCTCTGCCGGCTCGATGCAAACGGAGACGGCATTGGGTGCCACTGCCGGCTCGTCCGGCAGTGCTTCCGCAAAACACTGCCGGCAAGCAGGCAGTGGCGCCCGAATACGCGACCGTAATTAGGGAATTGAGTACTCATGCAGGGTTCCGGCTCTCATCCGTCGGGCACAATAAGATGGGGTTCGAGGCAGGTCTTGGTGAATTCGTCAGAAATTCGAACCGGATACTTTCCGGTAAAACACGCTGCGCAGAAATGGTTCGCAGGGAGCGGCATGGCACGGAACATACCGTCCAGACTCAGGTATTTCAACGAATCGGCTTCAATGAAATCACGTACTTGGTCTGTGGTGTGGGTGCAGGCAATAAGTTCGCCCCTGTTGGCGAAGTCTATGCCATAGTAGCAAGGATAGCGGATCGGCGGGCAACTGATTCTCATGTGAGTTTCCCGCGCACCTACTTGTCTCAGGGTACGCGTCCTCAACCTGCTCGTGGTTCCACGCACGATGGAATCGTCTACAACTACCACGCTCTTGTCTTTGAGGATTTCCCGGACCGGGTTGAGCTTCAATCTCACGCCGAGATTTCTCACCGCAGGTGAAGGTAGGATAAACGTGCGGCCGATATAGTGGTTGCGAATTACGCCGTATTCATACGGCAGTCCGCTTCCCTGAGCGTAACCCAATGCGGCGTAGTTCCCCGATGCGGGCATAGGAACCACTATGTCGGCTCCTTCCGCAGGGTTCTCGAGAGCGGCTTGCAGGCCCAGGGCCTTGCGAACGCCGTACACGCCATGCCCGAATACTTTGGAATCCGGTCTGGCAAAGTAAATGAATTCGAACACGCACATGGCGGGATTGGGTTTCCTCGGGCCTTGCACGGACCTCAGCCCGTTCTTGTCCGCGATGACTATCTCTCCGGGTTGGACGTCCCTAATGTATTCCGCCTCGATAATATCTAACGCGCAAGTTTCGGATGCGAAGACGATCGCGTCACCCTTGCGGCCGATGCAAAGCGGTCTGATTCCATAAGGATCTCGGCCTGCTACTATCCCGTCCGGGGTCAGCATGACGATGGACCAGGATCCCCGGAGTTCCTCGAACACGTTGACCAGCCGCTCTTCGAGTTTTCCCTTCTTGTGCAGCATCAAGTGAGCGATAAGCTCGGAGTCGGCAGATGTCTGGAAAATTGAGCCCTTGGCTTCGAGCTTTCTTCGCAACCGCTCGATGTTGACGATGTTGCCGTTGTGGCCAAGAGCGAATATGCGATCAATCTGCTCCACAAGGAAGGGCTGGGCATTGCGAAGCATAGAGCTGCCTGTGGTGGAATACCTGACATGGCCAATCCCCATGTAGCCCTTGAAACCGGCCAGATCCTGATGCTTGAACACGTCCGAGAGCAGCCCCATGCCCTTGTGGGACACAACCTTGGTGCCGTCGCTCACAACAATGCCGGCGGATTCCTGTCCACGATGCTGGAGAGAATAGAGACCGAGATATATGAGAGTCGCCGGATCATCGGCGCCGTACACTCCGAATATCCCGCATTCCTCCCGCTTGGAAGGCAAATCGTGCATGAAAGACACTCCTGATCTTAAGCAGGTGACTACATGGCGCCTGCCGGCAGAATTACCCCACGGTGAGCCTACAGTCAAGGCGTCACGGGTCAAGAGTCTCCTGATAATCAATCAGTCGCGGATTGTGAAGGAACAAGAGGTCTGAGCAAGACATCGAGTTGCTTCGGCAAATTGGCCCTGACACATGGTCCTGGACAATACGCCTCTTGCCGCTTCGCGGCCTGGACGTGTAACGTCCAGGCTACCCGGACCTATTTGATTGTCGGCGTGCGACGATTGGCAACCCTTCGACTGTTTCGCGACACTCCCCTAGCGTTTTTTCCCCCTTGACCACCCAAGCCGCGGGTCCTGTCCGGG
>DYLG01000215.1 GCA_020722215.1 Desulfomonile tiedjei | reverse complement strand
TTCCGATCCCCGGGTAAGAAACCCGGGCTACTATGGGTTGTCCATTTTCATTTCTTGGGGTGAATATTCCGGAAAGATTCATGAACGTTTAAAACAGGAACCCGAAGAATCAACCTCCAGAGAGGCACTGATGTATAATACGGCATTGCGATCCTACACGGCCAAGCGCATCGAGGAAATTGGCGCAGCGGACATTCTGGTCGGCATCCCCTGTTACAACAACGAAAAGACCATTGTCCATGTGATCCAGATGATCACGCATGGCCTTGCCCAATATTATCCCGACAGGCGATGCGTCATCCTGATTGCGGACGGCGGATCTACCGATGACACCCGCGAGATGGCCAGGGAATTCGAGATCAAGCCCTGGCAGGAGAAAATCGTCTCCATCTACCGGGGACCGGGCGGGAAAGGAACGGCGCTGCGCTCGATTTTCGAGGCGGCCAGGCGGCTGCGTGTCGGTGTATGCGCCGTTGTCGATTCCGATCTGCGCAGCATCACGCCGGAATGGGTGACGCATCTGATGGATCCAGTTCTGAGCAGGGGATACCAGTTCGTGGCGCCGGTTTATCTTCGGCACAAGTACGACGGCACCATCACGAACAATATCGTCTACAACCTGACCCGCGCCCTGTACGGCAAGCGCATCCGCCAGCCCATCGGCGGGGATTTCGCCTTTTCACAGGATGTGGCCCGTTTCTATATCGATCAGGACGTTTGGGATACTGATGTGGCGCGCTTCGGCATCGATATCTGGATGACCACGATCGCCATTACACAAAATTTCCGCATCTGTCAGTCGAATCTCGGCGTCAAGATTCACGATGCGAAAGACCCCGGCCAGCATCTCGGGCCGATGTTCCGGCAGGTGCTCTGGACCATCTTCACTCTGATGGAGCAGTGTGAATCTTGCTGGCAGGGCGTCACCCACAGCGAGCCTGTGGAAATGCTCGGTTTTACGGGATCCATTGAACCTGAGCCGGTTTCGGTCAATTTAGCTAACCTCATCGATTCGTTTCAGTCGAGTTATCAGCAGTTCGCTCCCTTCTGGAAAGACATTTTCAGCACGACCTGTTACGCAGAAATCCATCAGGTGGCTACCCTCGGCGCAGCCGATTTCACGCTTCCCGTGGAATCGTGGGTGCACATCCTCTATGAGCTGGCCGCAACATTCCATCGCTGGCGTATCAACCGCTACAAGCTCATCGACGTCATGACGCCCCTCTACTATGCGCGCGTTGCCTCATTTGTCCGCCAGAGCCAGGGAATGAGTTCCCTGGAGGCTGAAGCACTGGTGGAGGAACAGGCGCGGATTTTTGAAGAACGGAAAGATTATCTGCGCGCGCTCTGGAATGCGCCGCCAATCGGGCAGGAAGGATGAGGGGACAAATGGGGAATCCTGCCCTTCGGGCCGTTCTGATCGCATCCGAGATGGCGCCGTGGGCCAAAACCGGCGGGCTTGCAGATGTGATGGAAAGTCTTCCGCCGGCGCTCCGGCGCTTGGGCATCGATCTTCGGCTGATCCTTCCCGGATACCGGCAGATGCTGCAGGCCGGGATCCCGACTGAATCGGTTCAAACGGGGTTCCATGCCTGGCTGGGCCCACAGCACCTATCGTTTGCGGTGCATCGGATGCGGACGGAAACGGGTATGCCGATCGACCTGATCGTGCGGGAGGATATGTTCGATCGGCCCAACCTCTATGCCGATCCCCAGGGGGATTACTACGACAATGCCGAGCGGTTCATCTTTTTCTGCAGGGCGCTGGCTGTCTGGCTCCAGACGTGGGATCTACCGCCGCACGTCGTGCATTGCAACGACTGGCATACGGGACTGGTACCGGTTCTGCTGCAGTCGATCCCGGCATTCCGTTACAGCGCAACCCTCTTTACCATCCACAATCTCGGTTACCCCGGCCTTTTCGATGCCGACAAATTTGCCCTGACCGGGCTGGATCCGAACCGGCATTACCGCCCCGATGGGCTCGAGTTCTACGGCTTGTGGAGCATGCTCAAGGCAGGCATGTTTTACAGCCGTGCCGTATCGACCGTAAGCCCCACCTACGCCCGGGAAATCCAGCAGCCGGAAAATGGCCGGGGCTTCGATGGGGTGCTGGCCGCCAGAAGCGCCTCGGTCTTTGGCATCCTCAACGGGGTCGATTACGGAAAGTGGTCGCCCGAACGGGATCCGCACCTTGCCGCCAATTACAGCAGCGAGGCGCTATCCGGAAAAACGGTTTGCAAGACCGATTTGATCCGCCGCTGCGGGCTCGCGGCCGATCTGCACGACCAGCCGGTTGTCGGCATCGTTTCCCGGCTGGATACGCAGAAGGGGATCGATCTGATTCTGCCCATCCTGCATCGGCTGATGGATGAGCTCCATCTGGGGCTCATCATCCTCGGAACGGGTGACAAGAACCTCGAAAATCGTCTGGCGGAAGCATCCGGCTCATCCCGGCAGCGCCTTACCTTTATCCCGAAATTCGACGAAGTCCTCTCCAGACAGATTCTGGCGGGGGCCGACATGCTGCTGGTTCCGTCCCGCTATGAGCCCTGCGGTCTGACCCAACTGTATGCCATGCAATACGGGACCATTCCGGTCGTTCGGGCAACGGGGGGATTGAACGACACGGTGCGGGATGTGGATGCGGATCCCGGAAACGGGTGGGGGTTCACATTCGGCCATGCGGATCCGCAGGAGTGCTTATCGGCCATAGAGCGGGCCGCTGCGGTATACCGGCGCTCCCCCGGGGACTGGCAAAGGCTTCAGCAGCGCGCCATGGCAATGGATTTTTCCTGGGATCGTTCCGCTCTGCAGTATCAGAGGCTGTACCGCTCCCTGATCAACGACAACACCACCTGATTCCAGGCTTTCGGGCCGGAGGAAGTCTTCCCGGATCGCAGCAGCCCGTCAATGGCCGGAGCGGGCTTTTCCGGCGGGGCCACCCAAACCGGAATGTCGACTGCTTCTAACATCGGTATGTCGTTTTCGCTGTCGCCGATCCCCACCCGGCGAATATCGCCGAAGGGCTTCAGGCGGGCAGTAAGCCATTCGACAGCCTTCCCCTTGTCGAACTTTCCGTGCAAATGGTAAAAACGCCCGCCGGGGGTAACCTGAAGGCCCATGCATGCAGCAGTCTTCCGGATTTGCTCGAGGGCATCCGGTAATGTATTTTCGATGAGAAAAGGTTCATCGTATTGTCTTTGCGCCGCCCGCCTGGCATCTTTCCGATCCAATCCTGTCAGAGAAATGATTTCATCGGGCGACATTTGTGAAAATCCCCGGATGCCAATCCCGGTTTCAGCCGAGATTTGCAACAGAGCCTCGCACAGGCGATCGTAAGAAATACCGATTGCAATGTGATCCAGGCTGCGGCCGGGTGTATCGTCTTCCATGCATTGAAACGGGCTCTCCTTTGGAAAGCAGATCCCCCCGCCGTTTTCCACGATATAGGGCCATGCGATATCCATTTGTCGGGCAAGACGCGCCATTTCGGCTCCGGTCTTGCTGGAGTTCAGAATGACCGGGATGTCCATCCGGGCGCATGCCTCCATGGCGGGCTTTGCCGCCTGCCACGAATAGGTGACAGGATCGAGCAGCGTGCCGTCCAGATCCGTAAAGATCACCAGGCGCGCATGCCAAGGCCGCATCAGGCACAGCTCAGCCCCCAAAGCGGATCTCCTCGACCTTGATGGCCTTCTTGATCTGTCGGGTGATGTCCGGAAGCTTGTTGAATACCCTCTCCCATGTCACCGTCTGAGGAATCTCGAAAATTTCCCGGCTCATCCGGTGCTCAACGTTCAGCACGGTCTCGGCGAGCCCATGTTCCAGATAGGGCTTGAATTCTGGATAGGTATGAATGACCCGCAGCAGCCGTTCCGTAATCATGGATTGCGTCGTCAGTTGCTCTCCCGCTTTCAGGATGCAATTTCGAAAGACGTTCCGGACTACGTTCTCCTCGAGATCGCGGTCGTAGCTGAGGTTGTTGAACAGGGCCAGATCCGAGTAGATTTTAATCTGCTTTTCCGCAACCGCATTGTAAATTACGACCAGATCCCGGAAAAAGTCCTCGGAAATTTCGAGCCCTTCTTCCTGGATCAGGGCGGTCATCAGGGTTGTGACGATATCGATGGCCATACGGTTCAGGCCGCGTTTTTCGTCGTTTACGGATACATCCTGGTGTTTGTGGTCGAAAGGCCGCTCGGAAAACTGCACCTGAGCGGGAGAAGAGGCCTTGCGGTACACTTCGATCAAGGTGAAAATCTCAGCCCCCCAATTGGTGGCAAAGCGCATTCGTCTAAGCAAATCCGCGGAAAAGGCGACTTCTCCGGAAAGCTGATAGTGGAATTGCATGAGGAAATGGATCAGCCCGAGCATTTTGCGCTCTTCGGTTTCTTCGAATTTCTTTTTGAGCGCCAGCAGAAGCGGGTCCAGCAGCAGGCGCTTGACCCGGCCGTACATGCGACCTTCGGAGATGCGCCAATAGAATGCCTTGGAAAAATCGTGGTTGCAGACAACCACCGGATAGAGCAGGCGATCGAGCTGGATGCGCTGAAAGGAGCGGATATCGGCATCGACGATGGCAACGGTTCCCGCACCCAGGGCAAACGCCAGACCCATGCTCATGAACATGTTCTTGCCCTTGCCCGGCTCCAGGAACAAAAATCCGGCCTTGTTCAGCGTTTGGTAGATTTCCTGAAAAATGGGGCCATCGTTCCACTGGATAATCCAGTCTTTCAATTGATAGCGCTGCAGCATTTCCTTGAGCATCAAGGCTTCCGCTTCACCTGCCGCATCGAGGCCGAAAATGATCCTGTGCAGGTATTTCACCCGGGAGAGCTGATCCAGAATGTTTTCGAAAACCGGCCGGTTCTCCTCGGCGGTGAATTCGCTTGCCAGAAGCGGCATGATCAGGACAGGTTTTTTGACGGGTGCATGCTGCCGCAGCATTTTCTTGAGGGCATTGCGGTCCTGATCTACCAGGATCCGGTAGCTGACCACATCACTGATCGAGATGTTGGATTCGTGCATGTGTCACCTCCTGTTGTGTGTCTCAACGAATGCGACTTGTTTCAGAGGATTCGAGCTTGGGAGTATTTAAAGCAGATATGAATTTTCCGTTCAGGCGCTACTTAGTATGCGTATGATACAATGTGATGATTTCAATATCTACAGCAGAAAGACCCGCCGACGGAACCGGAAGAGCAGGAAACGATGGGGGATTCCCTTGTGTATGGCGTATGTCTGGATTCATCTATCCCAAGGTGGGTGTTGCCGGAATCGCTCATGCAGTCGGTCGGGTGTAAACTCCGGCCCTACAGCGCCCCGTTGAATGGAAGACGCTGGAGCGACTTTTCGCAGGAATCTCCCATGCAGCCGGGGCTGCGCCCCGATGAATCAAAGTCGGCTGGACAGAAATAAGGTGCTGGTACGATTTCCGCCCTGCTTTACTGCCCACTGCTGTACGCCCACTGCCGTAAGAATGAGGAGAGGGGATATTTTCCGACTTTTTGCGAGTTCATCAATCTTGTTTTGATTCATGAAATTGTCTATAGTGAATCTCGAACCGGAAGGAAGTGCAAGGATTCAACCGTATGGATGATCCCTCATCCGTCATCTCAAGCCAGTCGGGCCATGTGTGCTTGCCGGATTTCAATCGATTGATGCGGCTTTGCTCAAATGTCGCCTATCGGTATGACCCACATCGGAAATCGTTTCATTATTTCACAAAGGAGGGTACAACCATGATTAAACGTCTGGCCTCGTTCTTCACCCATCTCATGCGGAATTATCTTCCGGATGCCTATCTGTTTGCCATCCTGCTCACCTTCATCTCGATGTTGCTGGCGCTGACTTTTACAGGCGTTGGTTTTACCAAGGTCGTCACGACTTGGGGAAATGGAATTTACGGGATCGTGGCCTTCGCATTCCAGATGATCCTGATTCTGGTGACGGGTCACTGCCTGGCGCTGACCCCTGCGGTCAACCGCATTCTGGTCGGAATCGCTTCCCTGGGGGATACGCCGATCAAGGGCGGGATGATCGTTGCCTTTGTAGCAGGTGTTTGTTCGTTTCTCAACTGGGGATTCGGGCTGATCGTGGGCGGGTTGCTGGCCATGGAAATCATCAAGCGGAATCCGAAGGCCGATTTCCCGCTGATGATTGCAGCGGCCTACAGCGGATTTGTGGTCTGGCACCAGGGGTTCTCCGGCTACATTCCCCTCGTGATTGCTACGGCCAAGCACGCCCAGAATTTCGTGGAAAAGATTACCGGAAGTGTGGTGCCGGTTTCGCAGAGCATTCTTCAGCCGTTCAACCTGGTTCCGGCCCTTCTGATCATCCTTACCCTGCCGCTGCTCATTTATCTGATTTACCCCAAGCCGGAAGATGTGAAAACGATCCCTGAAGACCGTCTGAAAGATATCGGCAATGAAACCATCAAGGCAGAGCTGCCAGCGAATCCAACCATTGCCGAGCGGATCGATCACAGCTACATCATCAACATGATTTTCGGGCTTCTGGGGCTCATCTATCTCTTTTACCATTTCTCGACCAAGGGCTTCGATCTCAACCTCAATATCGTTATCTTCATTTTCTTCATTGCCGGTGTGATCCTGCACGGCAAACCCATCCACTACATCCGTGCGGTCAACACGGCCATCAAGGGCGCAGGCGGCATTGCCCTGCAGTTTCCGCTCTATGGCGGCATTCAGGGCATCATGATCGGCACGGGTCTTGCCAAGGTGATCGCCAACTGGTTTGTGGCCGTTTCTTCCCCCGAAACCTTTTACATGTTCCAATTCTGGGCGGCGGGGCTCATCAACGTATTCATCCCCTCGGGTGGCGGTCAGTGGGCGGCCCAGGGACCGATCACGATGGAAGCCGTCAAACTGATGGGGATCGACCCGATTCGCTCCGCCATGATGGTGGCCTGGGGAGATCAGTGGACGAACATGATCCAGCCTTTCTGGGCCTTGCCGCTTCTGGGGCTTGCGGGCTTGTCCGCCCGGGATATCATGGGCTATACCACCATGACCCTGATCTGGAGTGGGGCCGTACTGAGCGTTTTTGCGTTGTTG
>DYLG01000214.1 GCA_020722215.1 Desulfomonile tiedjei | reverse complement strand
GCGATCGGTTCCCTTTGTGGCTTGGTGTCTTGGTGGTCCATCCCTTCTTTCCTGGCGGTCAACGCTTATCCTGAAACAACCTTGAGGTGGACCTTTCTCGTCCGCGGTCCGTCGAATTCACAGAAAAATATCCCCTGCCATGTCCCGAGCACGGGCGCTCCTCCAGAAACGATGATGTGCACCGAACTGCCCACCATAGTGGCCTTGATGTGCGCGTCGGAGTTGCCCTCCGTGTGCCTGTACGGGCCTCGATGGGGGACCAGCTCCGACAGTTTCTCGATGATGTCCGCTGCCACGGACGGATCCGCTGCCTCATTGATAGTGATTCCTGCGGTGGTGTGAGGCACGTACAGCGTGACTGCGCCTTCCTTGACGCCGGTTGCGGAAAGCGCTTCCCGCACGCGGGATGTTATGTCCACGAATTCTATGCGCGAGCGCGAGCGAACCTCAATTGTCTGCATGGTTTCTCCCTTCCGTCGGAACTGTTACCGCACGGTCAATGCCCGAATATCATTGGCGGTCAGGGATGCTTGTCCCCGCGAAGAGCGCGGCGGTGAAATCACGGGCGTTGAAGTCTCTCAGATCATGCATCTTCTCGCCTATGCCTATGTAGCGCACCGGTATCCCAAGTTCATTGGATATCCCGACAAGGCATCCACCCTTCGATGTCCCGTCCAGCTTGGTCAAGGCAATCCCGGTCACAGGAACAGCCTCGTTAAACTGCTTTGCCTGAAGTATGGCGTTCTGACCGTTTGACGCGTCAATCACCAGGAGAGTCTCATGGGGGGCAGCGGGGATTTTCTTGGCCAGGGTGCGCCTCATCTTCTTCAGTTGCTCCATGAGGGGCACTCGCGTGTGAAGCCTGCCGGCAGTGTCCACAAGAACCAGGTCCGTCCCCTCATCGAGCGCTCGCCCCAATGCGTCGAAAGCCACAGCCGACGGATCCGCGCCTTCCTTGCCCCTCGCCACAGGGCATCCGATGCGCCCGCCCCAGACCTCCAGTTGCTCCACTGCCGCAGCCCTGAAAGTGTCCCCCGCTACCATGAGGACTTTTCCGCCTGCGGCCTTGTGACGTGCGGCAATCTTTGCGATGGTCGTGGTCTTGCCCGACCCGTTGACCCCCACCACCATGACAACCAGAGGTTCCGGGCCAAAACTCAACCTCAAAGGAGATTCCACCTCCACGAGCATCTCCTCTATAAGGCTTCTGAGCCGCATCATTATTGCGTCCGGGTCGTCAAATTCCTTGCGCTTCAGGCTTGCCGTGAGCTTTTCCAGCAATTGATACGCGGTCTTGACCCCGATATCCGCGGTGACGAGTATCTGCTCCAAGCTTGCCGTCATGCCCTCATCCAGCTCACGCCTCGATCGAAAGAGGGCCTCGAGACTCCCTATGAACCCCGACCGGGTTTTCTCCAGTCCCTTTGTGAGACCGACGATTCCCTTGGTTTCGTCGGGTTCCGCATGATCCGCGACCTGCTCGAAGTCCGGTCTGATTCGGGCCGCTTCCTCAGCCGGCTCGACCGCAGCCCCGACGGGCTCGGGTGCAGCGGGACCTTCATCTCTCTTGAAAAACCTCTGGAACAGACCTCTTTTCTTGGTTTTCTCTTCAGTCATTGATTCTTGATTCCTCCGCCGTTTCAAGGCATTGCGTCAGCCTAGCCCGAACCGTCGGGCGTGATGTACGCCAACCGCGGTTCCCTCCGGCGTTTTGGGTTCGATTCTTTTCGAGTTTAACAGGGGGGAGCGTTCGGGTCAAAGGAAAAATCGTTGAGACGTATTCTAGGATTTCAATTGAATTATCCTAAATTATTTGTTATATTTGATCACCTCACAGAGAGGAGGTCGCTGTGTTCCGGAAATTCAAAAACAAGAGCATAACCATCTCGCGGGAACTCCACGACACGATCGCCAAGAAATGTCCCCGATTGGAGGAAGTGCCCAGCGAGGTGATCTGCGTGCGCGTCCGTCCGAGGAAAATGCTGCAGGGCGCCCCCGGCACGGGCAGGCAGGAACGTGACGCAGGCAGGCGCTGCGCGGAATCCGAGGAGACAGCATTCTTCCCTTGGATGGGAGGCTATTGAAGAGCCCATATATCGGGAACGCGTGGTGGAGCACGCTGGGCAGACTCTTGCCACACCTGAACCCCAATGTCATCTCGTGACAATAAATAACCGGAAATTCGTTGCAGATGCCCAAATTCCCCCATACGGCAAGGATCGTGCGCGTTGCCTGTATCTCCCTGTTCATGGTCGCCTGCTGTGCCGCGATAGGCTTCTGCAAGTCTCCTTCCTTCGATGAAGCGCGCCTTTCTTTCACTCGTGTTTCCGGCGACCTCAACAGCACCAGAGAGCAGTGGCTTGACTCAATCTACGGTCTCCTGGAGGTCTTCCGTACGGCCAGAGACCCGTCGGTGAAATCGGAATGCCTTCTATTGGCCGGCAGGGGATCCATTTCCCTGTACCAACGCAGTGGAAGAATCGAGGATCTGGACTTGGCCATCCTCTGCCTGAAGAATTTCGTATGGATGAAGCCCAGGGGCCGGAACTTTGCAGTGGGGCTCAGGGAACTGAGCGCTGCGCTCGCACTGAGAAAGGAGTTCAACAACAAACCCGCTCCTGCTGTGCCTCAAGCTTCGCCCGAACGTGCGGCCCAGCCGCCCCGTCAAGCCGAGCAGGCTGACGCCCGCGCTAAGCCGTGGAGCAAAGCAGCGTCTCACGCGCGGCTCAACGCGAAGCCGTCCCGGAATGACCCTAGAATTTGCGCCGTCCCTTCGGAGAACAATCGGAATCGATGGGGAAACCCTTTCTGTCCGCCAGGTGGCCGGATGGTTCTTGGCTTGCCGATCAGGATTGAGAGGGCAGCCAGACCGCCGGCCGATCCCGTTACGCCTCAGCAGGCCCCATCAGTCCCACGAGCGAAAAGAGGCTTTGTCGTTGTGGTGGATCCCGGGCACGGAGGCAAAGATCCCGGCGCCGTATCGCCTGACGGAAAACTGAAGGAAAAGGACATAACTCTGGACATTGCCAGGCGTCTGAAAGCCATGCTGGAAAAGAAGTACCCGGAAATCACCGTGTTGCTGACCCGCAACGACGACAGGTTTCTGACTTTGACCGAACGCACGGCGATAGCCAACTCGGTCAACGGGGACCTGTTCCTGTCCATACATTGCAACGCCAATGCAGACACATCCTGCATGGGAACAGAGATTTTCTACCTGAGCAAAGCCTGCTCCAAGCGCGCCATGGAAGTTGCCGCGCGTGAGAACGGCATCTCTGCCAATGAAGTCAGTGATCTTGAATCCATGCCGGCCGTCTCGGAAATCAGCGGAAAAAACCCGGCTTCGGAGAGACTGGCAAGAATTGTCCATTCGTTCATGATCAAGCGGCTCGGCCCAAAGAAGGGCAAGGGATCGGATCGGGGTGTGCGCCGTGCGCCGTTCCAGGTATTGCGTGGCGCTAAGATGCCGTCCATTCTTGTTGAATGTGCTTTTCTGAGCAACGCTGCGGACAGAAAGAAGCTCGGGAACCCCATTTACCTCGGCCTGCTTGCCGATGCCATGGCATCGGGTGCACACGAGTACCTGCAAGGCCACGATAAGGGGACTTCCAGGTCCGCTCGGGCACGCAGGGCCGGGAATTGAGCGGCCTTATGAGGCCTTCCTGACGCTCTGCCGCAAAACAACCCCGGCGTCCATTTCGTCGTCGGGTAGGGGCGACCGGCCGGCGGCTCCTACACGGGGCCACGTTTCTTCCGTGTACGCGCCCAAACTTGCCCCATGGAGCACCAACTCCGCCGCCGTTCCCCACACTATCCTTTGCAAAGACAAAGAATCTCGAGAAGAGCGTCGTGAATCAGCCCGTTGCTCGCAACCACAGAGTTTGTATATACATCGGCGTTCCGGCCGAATCTGTCGGTCACCCGGCCTCCGGCTTCTTCCACGAGCAGCATTCCTGCGGCCATGTCCCACGGCTTGAGTTTCAATTCCCAGAACCCGTCGAGACGGCCTGCAGCAACGTACGCCAAATCAAGGGCTGCCGATCCTCCGCGCCTGATGCCTTGGACACGGGTGACGACCATCGAGAATTCGGCAACATTGTTCTCCGGAGACACTGCCCTGTCGTACGGGAATCCGGTAGCCACTATGCTCCTGTCCAGGCGCTCGGCTGAGGAAGCTCGAATGGGACGGCCATTTAGGAACGCTCCTCCGCCTCTCACTGCGGAAAAGGACTCCTTGCGGAGCGGATCGCACACCATTCCTGCAACCACCTCATCGTCTTCCGCGAGC
Source organism: Desulfomonile tiedjei (assembly GCA_020722215.1). Lineage (GTDB taxonomy): Bacteria > Desulfobacterota > Desulfomonilia > Desulfomonilales > Desulfomonilaceae > DYLG01. The sequence continues at coordinate 2,842 of DYLG01000214.1, read as the reverse complement.
GCCACCGAGACGCTGAACACGGGATACCCGTGCGCGAAGTTCACCGTGCCGTCCAGCGGGTCTACGAACCACTTCCACCTGGAGCCCCTCATCTCCAAAGCGGTCTCTTCGGTCACAATGTCGTGGTCAGGGAAGCTCGCCCGTAACGCGGCGAGAATCAACTCCTCGGAGGCTCGATCGGCGTTGGTCACAATGTCTATGGCGCTTTGGCCGACGTTTTTTCGCTCTATGACGAGATCGCCGCGGTAGAAGGACATAATCGCGTCTCCGGCCTGCATGGTCACTTCTTCCAGAAACCGGACAACCTCTTGCCTGTCCGAACGTTCCATGTGACAAACTCCGTGAATCTTCCGTTTTACCGACAGTCCGCCAAAGCGACCGTTTTTGCAAGGGGGAAGTTCTTTCGCGAACGCTCACGGCTAGGGACAAGGAATCAACCACAAGGGCGCCAAGACCCCAAGGGAACCGACCCCGCATGAAGCGATGTACACGGCAACAGTAGCATAGGCTGCCGGCGTTACCTGGCGACGGGTCCTTACCATCACCGAGTCTTGTCAAAAAATTTTATAACAGGCATCGGCGTGTCAACTTAGTTGACACCGAGGTACGCCAATCATATCATGACGTTTTGGGTTTGTTCCCCAGGACGTGACAAATTCCGTCCTCGTGACGCGCGCAAACCGGGGGCGATAAGCGATGTGCCGGGAGAATTGTGCGTCAGCATAGCCATATTGCAGGGATGGCACAATTATTGCCTGCCATCTCGGCATAGCGGTCGTCGTCTGGCCATTCCGCTCAATCCCCTTCAGAAGCGGTCCCATGCCCGGGTCATGCGGCAATACAATCTGCGACGGCCGCACTCATGCAAGAACCCCCGTGTGCCGGATTGCCCGCGGGGTGAAGCTATTTTTCCCCGGCAACGGGTTTGATCCCGCTCTTCTCAGGGAAGGAGGAAACAGCATGCTCAAATTGTTGCGAGCCGTGAACGCGGCGGAGATGCTCATACCGGTTGTGGTGATATTGGCTCTTGGACTGGCGCCTGCTCTATGTCAGGCCCAGGAGAGTACGGGGGTGAATGCGGACAAGCCCACTACCCCGGCAGAGGTGGCCAAGGCCAAGCAGCAAATTCCTCCGTACATCAAGGAAGTGGGGCGGTACGAGTCAAAGGGCTACACAGTAATCGGCCCCATGTCCGTATCAGGCTTCTACGGCGGGAGGTTGAGCCTGTACACAGGTCCAAGAGACCTCACCATCAATCTTGCCGGCAAGAAGACGGTATTCAAGAACAAGAAAGGCGTTCCCATTCAGCCATCGGCGATCAACAAGGGAGATATGGTCATTGTATGCAAAAAGGGCGAAGAAGTGATCGTATATCTCCTGGGGGCCCCCGGTAGGAGGGGTGGTGTGGCCCCTCCGCCGGAGGGGGCCCCGGTTAGTGAAGTACCCCCGCCCGTCGGTCAGTAGACAGAGGAAGGAGGAGATCAAAGATGCTGCGCAGCAGACTATGCTCATACGTGTTGATGGCTCTTTTCACAGGGTTGTTCGTGATACCGGCCAATCCGGTGAGCGTGCTCTCGGACTACGAATTCGACCGCTGCAAAGTTCCTCCAGCAGTGGGAATCTCCACCGACCCGAACATACTGTTTGTCATGGACTACTCGGGAAGTATGGCAGGGCCTGCGTACCACGGCGGAGAAGAAGCGGCACAGTACCAATACCTTGGGATCTCGTGCACGTACTTCGACACGGGCGTCACCGGTGCTTATGAGCCGAAGACCAATTATTACACCCCCCCGGTGAACTACTACGGGTATTTCGACGGGTCTAAGTACTACGTTTACAACACTACGGACAAGGTGTTCGAAGCCCGCGTGGACACCAGCGGAGACGAGCTTGTTCCCGATGCGGCAAAACGGTTCAACATCGAGCAGGTCAAGGTCTGGAAATACAAGATGTTCGGCCGTGAATGGAAGGTGGCCACCGTGTACATCACCGGCCAGACGGTCTCCAGCTTCCTTCAACGCGATGACATCGTAGTGCTCAAGGGCATGGAGGACCACGCCTTCCTGAACAACAGGGCCTGGAAAGTGGCTTTCACCGAGCCCATAGGCGACCTGGGCGACTCGGACAACTCCAATGATTCCGGAACCGGCACGAATCAGTTCACGGTTTTTGTGGGAGACAGCGCTGTACCGGACAAGAACTTCCGCGATTACAGCGGAACCGGAGCATGGGGCTTCGAGCGAGTTCCGGGCAGCTTCTCTCCGAATGCCTCGGGAGTGGTGGAAGGTGTGTCCGGGGACATCCTCAACTGGGCCACCATGTCCAGGATGGACAACGCGTTGATGGCCTTAATCGGCGGGAAACTCTATGACTGTGATGAATGTGCCGGTGGCGACGCTGTGTGCAAGCGCACCTGCGATTTCCAGGACGAAGACGGTGACGGCACGGATGACTGGGCGTACCTCCAGGCAACGCTGGGACGCGCTATGGTCTCTCCCGTTTGGGATACTGACGACTTCCCTGAGATGGCCAACATAAAGACCATGTTCTACACCCGCATGGGAACCCAGACGAACCCGGACGACTGCTACGTGGATAACTACGATCAGTGGCACAAATCAACCAGCTACTTGGACGTGCTCGTTTACAATACGGGACTATTGGATACCGGCGATAACAGATCCAAGAAGAGTAGCACCCGCTACGCGGAAGTCTGGACTTTCACCGTTCCCGCCGGCAGGACTGTGGACCTCGACGTGGTCATGATCTCAAAGACCTTTAACTCGTATCTCCGTCTCTATCAGCTCACCGGCGCCGGCGCCGTTACCCAAATAGCGTA
>DYLG01000213.1:4323-7207 GCA_020722215.1 Desulfomonile tiedjei | reverse complement strand
CGCAGCCCTGCCTTCGATCATGAGTCATGGGAGCCTCATCTCGGTGGGGCCCTCCTATGTGGAGATAGGGTTCCACAAGGCGTTTCACCGCGACCAGTTTGAGGAGCGGTTCAAGGAGAAACCCGCTATCAGGGACCTGTTCCGGAGTCTCTTTGGTGAAGCGGCAGTGAAGACCCTGGTCCTGGCCCACGAAACCTCCCTCGATACCGAGAAACCTTTCAAGGCACGGCGAAACGGCCAATCCGATCGCGCGCGTGCGCTCAAACATGAGGCTATGGAACACCCTATCGTTCGGGCCATTCAGCGAGAGTTCATTGACGCATCCATAGACGATGTCAAGCTGATTCCGTGAGAAGACACCGGGTACCGAAAGACCAGGGTAAAGCCGGCCTCCATGCTGCGCTTGAATGCCCTCTTGACATACCATGGCCAAATACTTATAGTGATTGGAAAAATGACTGTTCGTGGCGCCGGAAACATGGACGCGCTTGAAACGCGCCCATGCCGGATTTTGTTCGATCGGGAATTCCGGTAACGATCCTGTTCCGGCCACTTATCAGAGCAAGCTAGGAGAAGAAAATGGGCGGATGCCGGAGCTGCACCGGATGCGCGGCGCAACCTGCCTTCGCGCCGGCAGGCAGAGCGGAAAAGCTGGAAAAAACGGACACTTCAGACAATCCTCGTTATCCCCATATTTTCGTCGGGAAACAGGCCATCTTTCGGGACGAAAAATGCCATATTATCGTTACGGTAGTCCACGACAAATGCGATGAAACGTGCGATTGCTTCACCCTCAAAGCCGACACCATAATCAGCAACGGACCGGATCGGCATTCGGTCGGCGAGTTGTTCGAAGTCAGGCAACCTGCGGACTGCCGGTCTTGGCATTTGCACGCGTTGTTGTGACATTTCGGCGACCTGAAGCGGGCATGCTTTGTCGGTACACATTATGAAATCCTATAGCCGCGAGGACCTGAGCGCCGGGACCGGCCGGGATGGCAACCCCGCGCTGGTCGCCGTTCATGGAAAGGTGTATGATGTCTCGGCGAGCAAAAGGTGGATCAACGGCAAACACATGAACCGGCATCAGGCCGGAAGAGACCTCAGCTCGGACATCAAGGCATCGCCTCACGGGACCCAGGTGCTTGAACGATTCGAGCCGGTAGGCACATACCAGGCCCCGCCCAAGACGCCGGTCCGCGGTTTCAAAGGCCGCTTCGATGAATGGTTGAAACTACATCCGCTCTTTAGAAGACACCCTCATCCAGCCATAGTTCACGTGCCGGTAGGCATTGTTGTGGCCGTTCCCGTCTTTGAGTTGATCGCTCTGCTCACGGGTTCGTCGAGAACCGAGTGGGCCTCGTTTTGCTGCATGATCATGGTGCTGGTCTCGATGCCTGCAGCCATGGTGTCCGGGTACTTCACGTGGTGGATAAATTACGACTGTGCCGCGGGCTCGATAGTCAAGTGGAAGATAGGATTGGCGTTCACCGCGCTGGGGTGCGCGGGTTTGTCGGTACTAGCGAGGATGCTTGTATCCGACCCTCTTAATGTCGGTGATCCGCTGGTGTTGATCCTTGTGGCCTGTCTGGCTGCAACGGCTGCAATGATCTGCGCCATCGGGTTCTTGGGCGGAAAGTTGACCTTTCCCTATGAATGATCCTGCTCAGGGGCAAGAGGCGCCGGGGAGGCCCCTTCTGACCAATAATGTTCATTTTCTTTCTTCGCCGTGAAGAAAAGCGGGCATAAGCGTTCCAAGTAAGCGTAGGTCGGACTCCGCCCGACGCGGTTGGCGGGCAGAGCCCGCCCTACTATGCACACGAAGAGGGCGAATACAAGATTCGCCCCTACGTCGCTTGTTCGCAGGTTATGTGAACACGGGCGCGGGACTGTTTTGTAGGGGCGATCCTTGTGAACGCCCTCTTCATCCGGCGCAAGATGCGATAAAAGATGAACCCAACCGCCAAGACACAAGGACACGAAGCGAAAGAACCTTTGTGTTCTTGGCGCCTTGGTTGTTAAATCTTCTCTTTGGGTGCGGCCGGCGGCGCCTTGCCCGACGGGGCCTCCCGGCCCCCTGGAACTCAACTGTCACCTGCCGGGAAGATAGCACTCACTCTTTCGGAGCACGGAGGAACATGATGCCGCAAGCTTTAGAATCCACTCGGCCGTATTCGCCGGACGCTTCATCAACGTGGAAGCTTTTCCTCGGGCTTTCCAGAACTCCTCATGGGGTTCTGGACGTAGCGACCCCCGCTATGGCCGCGATGCTTTGTCTGGGTTATTTTCCACCGCTATCCGTTATCGTTGTAGGTTTGATAACTGCTTTTGCCGGGTATACGGCAGTGTACGCTCTCAACGACCTGGTGGATTATCGCGTCGATCAGGAGAGGCTGGCGCATGCCGATTCATCCGGAGAGCTGTTTCACGTGGATGAGATCATGGTTCGGCATCCAATGGCTCAGGGCCTGCTTTCTTATGCAAAAGGCTTGGTGTGGTTTACGTTCTGGGCCGCTGTGGCGCTCGTCGGGGCCTGGTGGCTCAATCCCTGGTGTGCTCTTCTTTTTGTAGGCAGCGCTGTTCTTGAGGTGGTGTATTGCAAGCTCCTTAAGATAACTCACCTCAAGGTGCTCCCGTCCGCGCTGGTCAAGGCCGGCGGTGGATTGGCCGGCACTCTGGCTGTGTCTCCGTCTCCGTCCCTGGGTTTTGTTGCAGTACTTCTCTTGTGGTTGGCTGCCTGGGAAATCGGCGGACAGAATATCGCCAATGATATTGTTGACATGGAGGATGACCAAAGAGTCGCGGCCCGGACCACGGCCACGATTACCGGGCTTCGTGAGTCCGTATTTCGGCTTCTGGCAGCCGTATCAATGGCCGTCCTGGG
>DYLG01000213.1:0-4313 GCA_020722215.1 Desulfomonile tiedjei | reverse complement strand
ACTGGTTTGCCGGCGCGGGAGTTCGTTGGTTCTATCCTGTCGGCGCTGCGATTCTTGGGTGGCTGCTTTTGCTTGCGCCTGCCAGGCGCCTCTACTACGAGCCGGGGTCGAAGCCGGCGGCTGACCTGTTCAACAGAGCAAGCTATATGCCTGTGTCGTTCCTGGTGTTGACCCTGATTTCCATTTACTTTCCTATTTGAGGGCTAGAGGCACGCCGAAGAGCTTTGAAATCAACTTTGGCCGGCAAAGATCAAATGCTAATGAACTGGCCCGAACGGGTCTGGATTTACAGCCCTGTGCGGGTGTTCTTCTTGCGGCGGCAAGCTGAGCGGTGGCTAAGGCTGGCCGGCGAACGCAAGGCCGAAAAGGTGCTGGAGATCGGGTGCGGGCCGGGTCGCGGTGCAAGAATTCTTGTTCAGAAGATGGGATTCGGCCGCGTCTTCGGTCTCGATCTGGACCCGAAGGTCATTAGAGATGCAGTCGACCGTCTCTCACGACGTTTGGACAACAGGATCTCGTTTTTCGTGGGGGATGCCCAGACGCTACCCTTCGCCGACCGGGAATTTGACGCGGTGGTCAATTACGGAATAATCCACCATATTCTGGATTGGAGGCAGGCAATTGGCGAGATCAGCCGAGTGCTCAAACCCGGCTGCATGTTCTACTTTGAGGAAATATATCCGCCCCTGTACGCGAATTTCCTCCTGAAGCGCCTCGTTCGCCATCCTTCTGAAGACAGATTTGACGGTCCCCAGTTCCTCGAAACGCTCGGGGCCAATAATCTCAGGCTCTTGGATGGAGTCAACACACGCTCGCGGTTCGGCATCGTGGGCGCAGCGGTGAAGGCGTTCCCGTAGGGTGCGGTGACCTTCGGGAACCGCACCGGTCGCGGCTTTTCCCGGAACGGGACCGGTGCGCTTCACCTCGTTCAGCGTATCCTACGAGAACGCGCGCTCGCGTTAACCCCTGATGTCAGACAGTCCGTATCAAGAAGACCGCGATTGCGAAAAACTCCGGGATCTGTTCGGGCCCGCAAGCTGGACAGCTTCGCCCGCTTCGGGGTATATTGCTGAGAGATGAGCATCGGCCGCGAACGGAGATACGGAGACGTCATTGCAGAAAGAGCTGCTCAATATCTGGCATTACCCAATATCGGCAGGCGCCGAATGAAGAAGCTCATTTGTACCTTTTCCCGATGTGTTCTCATAGTTTTCCTGGCAGGATCGCTGGAGGCAGGTTGGGCCCTGCAAACGCATGAGGCACATGAGGGGCTGGTAACTCACCAGTTAGCCCATGTGTTCTTCGCCGGCACGATGGCTCTTCTCGTTTACTGGCTGGAATCGAATCGTTTTGTGAAAAACAAAGGGTGGCGGCTCGTCCAGATCTCCTGCTTGCTTCTCATCTTCTGGAACGTCGTGGCTTTCTCCGGGCACTGGGTTGCAAAGGTGCTGGATGCCTCGCTCATCGTTGGAGAAAGCGGCGCCATAGGCCAACGCATTCTTGTTCAGGAATCGCCTTTGTCGGTTTGTTACTATGTTCTCCACATGGATCATCTCCTCTGCGTACCCGCAATGCTCTGTCTCTTTCTTGGGATTCGTAGTCTTTACCGGCATATGGGACAAGAAAAGGATTCGATGGAATGACACAGGGAATTTCTCTTGCCCCCGTCTGGTTTGGGGACGTCATAGGATCCGCTCTGATGATCCTGCTTGCCTTGCTCTGCCTCGTCTATGCGTCCAGGCTCAGACGCGCCAGGCCTGAGAACGTAATGTGGATGTATCTCTTTTTTCTATCGCTTGCATTGACGGTCTTCTCAGTTTCTCGCGGTGTCGCTCATTTGGCCAAGCACGTACTTGTCATGACGGGGAAAGGCCATGTGTGGGCTACACTGTCACCTTTCACGGGAGCTTTCAATTCACTCACCTTCATGGTTGTGGGCTCAGTGACTCTCTTTTTCCAGAGAGTTCAAAGAATTAATCGGTTGGTCCTGAACGACAAGAAAGCTCTGGAGGTGGCCTCCGAAGAAGTCGGACGGCTGAATCAAGACTTGCAGTCGCTGCTTACGGCCCGCACCGAACAACTCAGAGCCACTCAGGACAGGTACCGGGCCATATTTGAAAGATCGAAGGATATGATCTTTGTTCTGGATGACCGAGGCATGTTCGCGGACATTAATCATGCGGGCCTGGAAACCCTGGGGTACGATTCGCCCGATGAACTCGCGGGCCGCGTAAGCTTCGAAGAACTGTTCATGCATGAATCGGACTATCGACAACTCCTCCACGATCTCGAACGGGAAGGATTCGTTAGGGACAGGGAATGCCGGCTGCGCTCCGACGCCAATCCAGACACCGTTATCCTGCTCAGCATGACCACCTGTTCCGGCCTATCGGGCGGAGGGCTCACCTACCACGGAATCGCCAAAGACATCACCGCCCGAACGCGAATGGATCGACAACTTCAAAAGGCGGACAAGCTTGCATCGTTGGGACAGATCTCCGCAGGGATCGCGCATGAGATCAACAATCCGCTGGGGGTGATTCTGGGGTACTGTCAACTGATAATGCGCAGGCAGGAAAAGGAAAGCCAAGAATACAAGGATTTGGCCGTCATAGAGAGGCAGGCGAAGAATTGTAAGTGCATCGTCGAGGATCTGCTGAAGTTTGCGCGCGCTACCGGGACGAGAAAGGCTCTCATAGATATTAACGAGAGCTTGAAGGAGATTGTACCGCTTCTTGCGCATCAGTTGGAACTAGACAATATTACTGTTGAAACCAGCTACGGCAAGGATATTCCGCCCATAATGGCCGACAATGAAAAAATTAAGCAAGTTTTGATGAATATTCTCATTAACGCGCGCCAGGCAATTGAAGACCACGGAACAATCACCGTCAAAACAGAGGCCGTTACCGGACGAGACTGTATCCGCATATCAATCTCCGACACCGGATGCGGCATTCCTGCCTCCATACGCGACCGGATCTTCGACCCATTTTTTACGACAAAGCCCGTGGGAGAAGGGACAGGCTTGGGGCTTTCCCTAAGCTATGGCATCATTCAGGATCACGGAGGCTCGATCGAGGTTAACAGCGAGGAAGGTTCCGGTAGCACCTTCAGCATACTCTTGCCCACGGGCGAAATGAAATAGCGACGTGTGATCATGACGAATACCCCTCCTGCCAAGCTGCTGATTGTTGATGACGAGGTCGACATGCTCGGGCTATTGGAGCGCAGTGCGTCCACTGAACTCGATTGTGAAGTCCGCACAGCCAACAATGCATACAAGGCTAGAGAATTGATGGAATCCGATTGGTACGATCTCGTCCTCCTGGACATTCGAATGCCGGGCATGGACGGGATGCAATTGCTGGAACAAATACAAAAAGACCACCCGGACACTACCGTGGTGATGATGACCGCGTATGGCACCATAGATCTCGCGGTTGAAGCGATCAAGCAAGGCGCATACGATTTCCTCACCAAGCCGTTTGAACTGGACAAGGTCATTCACGTGCTGGACAAGGCCCTGGAAAGGAGTCGCCTGATAAGCGAAAACCGGCTTCTGCACAAAAGGATTCGGCAACAACGCGGGTATGGGGAACTGGTCGGGTCAAGTGTCAAGATGCAGAAGATCTTTGACACCATAAGGCTCGTGGCTGACTCGGACGCGACAGTGCTCATTACGGGAGAATCGGGCACCGGCAAGGATATGGTCGCCCGCGCGATTCATGAGCTGAGCAGCCGCAGCTCAGGCCCGTACGTGCCGGTCAATTGTCCCAACCTTCCGGAGAACATCCTGGAAAGCGAACTCTTCGGATACCGCAAAGGAGCATTCACGCACGCCACGCGTGACAAGAAGGGCTTGTTTGTGGAGGGCGAGGGTGGCACCATTTACCTCGACGAGATTGGCGAAATCTTGCCGACCTTACAGACCAAGCTGCTCCGGGTCTTGCAGGAAAAAGAGATACGACCCCTAGGCCAAACGAAGAGCATTAAGGTGGACGTGCGCATCATCGCCAGCACGAACCGGGATTTGGCGGCAAAGATGCACGAGAACCTTTTCCGGGAAGACCTTTTCTATCGTATCAACGTTGTTTCCATCCACATGCCGCCACTCAGGGAGCGGCCGGAAGATATACCCTTGCTGTTGGACCATTTCCTCAAAAAAGCGTGCAAGGAATTCGGCAAGGACGCCAAGACCGTTTCGCCGGAGCTGATGCAACTGTTCGCCCGTCACTCATGGCGTGGGAATGTGAGGGAACTCGAAAACGTGGCTAGTCGCGCAGTGTTGTTCGCCCGAGGTCCGGTGATCG
>DYLG01000212.1 GCA_020722215.1 Desulfomonile tiedjei | reverse complement strand
CGGCTCCAGCACGTACTCCCCCAGTGCAGGAAAGCGGTTGTAAAGCTTTTTCCCCGCGAGCCAGAAGCCGTGAATCCAGGAAGCCGACCCGCCCCGGCCCACGATCTTGTTGTACAATGCAATATAGAAGAGCCCTTGGGGATTCACGCACTCGGCGGCATTGACGATCGCGTCCCACATCTTCCCTGTGTGGTGAAGGACTCCCCATGCATAGACCACGTCAAAGGTCCCCAGGCCCCGAACGAATTGCTCGTCAAGGATCGAGCCCTGAAGCACCTCCCAGTTTCCGGCACTCGCCGATTGCTCGTGCAAGTAATTGCAACAGGCCACGCTGAAGGGGTCCGCGTCAAAGCTCACTATGCGTTCGGCTCCGAGCTTCAACGCCGCGTACGAGAACAGCCCGCTGCCACAGCCGATGTCCAGGAAACTCTTGCCCTTGAGGTCCGGTATCCCCAGGAAATCGGCCAGGGAATCCATGGCTATTTGCAGTCGGCCTTCATCCAGACTCTGCAAGAACTCTTGCCAGTTCCGACCGAAAGAGAAGGTCTGTTCCGTGGTCACGCGGCCCTCGCCTTATTACACCTTGAGGATGGACCTGCCTGCGACGAGCCTCATGATCTGGTTCGTGCCGGTGTAGATCTGGGTCAGCTTTGCGTCGCGCATCATCCGCTCGACCGGGAAATCCTTCATGTATCCGTATCCGCCCATGATTTGGACCGCGTCCGTGGTAACCTTCATCGCTGTGTCCGACGCGAGGAACTTGGCAAGAGCTGCCTTGACTCGGGCTTCCTGCTTCCTGTCGCGGTCGAACAGCTCGGCAGCAGTGTACGTGAGCAGTCTTGACGATTCTATGGCTGCTGCCATGTCCGCGACCATGAACTGAATCGGCGCAAGCGCTGCTATGGGCTTCCGGAACTGAACGCGCTCCCTGGCGTAGGCAACAGCGTGGTCAAGCGCGCCTTGAGCTATGCCCACGGCCTGAGCCGCGCAGAAGAGCCTGCTCATGCCCAGGGTCGTCATGAGATTTGCAAAGCCTTCCCCTTGTTCGCCGATTAGGTTCTCGGCGGGCACTTCCATGTCCTCGAAGATGAGTTCCGAGTTGATGGACCCGCGCATGCCCATCTTGTTCTCGTTCTTGCCGTATGCCAGTCCCTTGAAGCCTTTCTCCACAACGAACGCGCTGATTCCTCTCGCCTTTTTCTCCGGATCCGTGTACGCGTAGGCCACGAAGAAATCCGCGACCGACCCGTTGGTGATAAAGCACTTCCTGCCGTTGAGCACGAATGTCTCACCGTGCCGGACAGCTCTGGTGCGCATTGACAAGATGTCCGATCCGGCAAAGGGCTCGGTTGCGGCCAGAGCGGTCAGGGCTTGAGAATCGCCGCCGAGGCGGTTGAGATACTTGTCCTTGAGTTGTTGGGATCCTCCGTGGAGAATAGGCAGCGTGCCGTCGGCTTGCGCAATGAGCAAGAGCGCGGAAGAAGCGCAAACCCGGCCTATCTCCTCAAGAATCATTGCAAATGTGAGGAACGACTGCTCCACTCCTCCGAAATCCGCGGGCAGAAGCGGGTTGAGAATGCCGTTCTCGGAAAACACCTTCAGGGTATGCTTGGGGAAATGTCCGTGTTCGTCAAGCTCGGCAGCTCTTGGAGCGATCTCCTTTTCCGCGATCTTGCGAACCGTTTCAAGGATCATTTGCTGTTCTTCATTGAGATCGAACATGAGCGACGACTCCAAGTTGTTTCGGAATTGCTGAGCTTGTGGCACTTGGGGTGACGCCCTGCGTTCAGTTCTTGGAACACCTCATAATCGCTCCAAGCCTGGGCAAAATATGCGGCCCGCCAATTCAATCTTCGATTACCAGTTCTTCGGCGTCCTCCCAATCACCCCCTCAGGAGGCAGAGCAAACTTGCCGAATTCATCAGGCCGAATGATTGCTATACCGGACGGCGTTGTAATACCCTCTTCAGGCGAAGGATCGAGATAGAAGACTTCAACAAGGCCGCTGATGGACTCGGCGGTCATGTCGTCAGTCTCGACGAGATGCACTTCGGTGTCATGAGGAAAGCAATATATCTTGGCAATATGAGGTTCCGACTTCCTGCTTTGCATTGCCAGTATCTTCGCTTGCTTTCGTATGGAGTCCCGTTGTTCGTCATTCACCTCACGCCTCCTGGCCTGCACAGCATAGTTCAGAGCTACCGGACAGTCAAGCCTCATCAGGCTGTGGCCCGCAACTCCTCAGCCACGAAGGAGAATCTGGGCATCGCAAAGCAGAATAGATGTGCAACATCGGTGAGTTGAGCTATTCAGGGAATAACCAAACCCGGGAGTAACCGAGCAGTTCGTCCAACATCGGAAAAAGTCTTTGCAGGGTCGGTTGGAAGTGGTAATAAGAAAGGCGATGACCGGTCCCATTCATCGACGAGGGTTCCAACGATCCAGTCTGCGTGTCACGCTCGTGGCATACCTGATTATGGCCTGTATCGGATTAGCCGGGTGCAAGTTTTGTGTTCGGAACAACGGTCCGGTGTTCGTCCAGCTCAAGTACGGTCATGCTCAGAGTTGCTTGCCTCGCCCGCTGTGTGCCCCGAGAATTGGATTGGCGTCGAGCGACCAAGTGTCCGGAGAGGTTGGGAATAGACCTTGCGGATGCCGTCAGTGCTGCGACGAAATCCCCCTGTCGATGATCTTCGTTTGGAGATTGAACAACTCGACTCAGGCGCCTTGCGGGACTGAAGCCTCGGGACCTTCCGTGCCGGCCGATGCTTTCTTCGTCCCGGATGGTCCGTCTCACGAATTCCAATCGCCACATCTTTGCGCGTCACATCAAATCCTGAGTAGTCTCAGATCTACCGTCCTCCTCATTTGAGACGACTTCAACTCTTGTTACTTTCTTTTTCTTACGTGTCCACCACGTACCTTGCTACGGTGACACGTGCTTCTTCATAATCCATGGACACAAGAGGTGAAGCAATGCCGGATCAGAATATCACGTCGTACGTCGATCCCACTAACGGCCCTAGCCCGGTCGAGAGTGAGAAACCTCAACCAAACGGCAGCCGCACGACCTCCCGTAGTCTCCCCATCAGAGTGCTGAAGAGACTGGGGCGAGTCATGCGGTACTCGTTCAAGAAGACAGCCTATTTTGTGTTTCTTGTCCTGGCGGTTATCCTGTTGTTCATTGGTCTGGACAAAGGCGCCGAACTGGTTCTGAGCAGGTCATACCTGGCCTATGTGTATCCGCAAGACCTGGGCATGGTCAAACGGGACTTCACACAAGCTGTATCCTACTATGACTACGACCTGAACCCGGGAGTGTGCATCTTGTTCAATCAGCAGAAGGGCAACCGATTCGAGTACGCCAACAACGCAGGGTTCAGAGACCCTCGCGCGATTTCGCCTGAAAAACCGGATGACGAATTCCGGATCATCCTCACCGGGGGATCGACGGCCTTTGGCATGGGGGCCGCAGGACAAGCTGCAATGCTCACCAACTTCTATTACATTGAGCATCGAGAAACCATCGCACATGTGCTGGAGCGAATTCTCAACGCTACGGCGCCGATTCCCGGGAAGAAGATTCGCGTGTACAACGCCGCGGTGTGGGGATATTCGTATCAGCATCTCTTGTTCAGATATGTGGCCAAGCTCCGCCGGTACAAACCCGACATGATCGTCTCCCTTGACGGAGCGAACGAGATCGCTCCGGTGACCGTGCCGGAAAAAGACTGGGATTACTTCCGCCAGGGTCAATACAACGAGATTCTCAGGCAGATTTTCTCGTACAGCCGCCCTGGCATGGAAGCTTACGCGACATTGTGGCTCAAGAATAACAGCTTTCTGGCGACCTTTCTATGGAGGGGGATAGACCCTTTTGTTACTTTGGAAACAGGGATGAGGATGCACCAAGAAGCGGCCTCCGGCCAAGATCCGGCCGAAATTGCCGGCGCTATGTCCCGGGAAGAGAGATCGCGCATGGTCGCAGAAAATGTAGCTACCGTAGTGCGCGTAATCGAAGACTATCACAGTGTCCTCCAAAACGATGGGGTGCCCCACATCTTTGCATTGCAGCCACTGCTGTACCTGAGCAAGAAACCTCGACATGAATGGGAAAAGAAGGTCGAAGCCCTTGCAGAGCACAAGCAATACTATGACGCTCCGGCAGACCAAATCTATAAGTATATCACCGAGAGAATCGCCGAAAGTGCTCAAAGAAAGCAGTATTTTGTCGCTGATTTTACTGATTATTTTGACGACACTTCCGAATGGGTGTTCACCGATTGGTGCCACCTCACTGCCGGGGCCAACTACTTGATAGCAAAGGAATTGGCCAATATCATCAAGGAGAGCTTTTTCAAGATTCCTCTGACCGAAGGCGATAGGGTTGAGAGCAAGGACAGCTTCTTTTGGAGTCCCATCGAAGCGGCGAATGTCGTTTATGCTCCCCCTGCTGACGAAGAGAAAAACGGAACGAAGAACATGCTCTCCGGATATCCGGGCCGAAGCCTCTATTCATCCAAAGAGGCTGCACCGGGTGACAGGTTGGAGATTATTCTCGATCTCAACAAAGCCTTCTCTCTGAGCCGCTTGAGGCTGGTTTGGGATAATAATGCGGCGCCGGAAGAATGGGCTGTGGACATTTCTCTCGATGGAGAGACGTGGAAGACATGGATTCAGGGCTCGGACAACGAGCTTGACAACTTTTCCTGGTGGCCGGGATACGAATTCTACGGTTCGCAGCCGATTCAAGCGAGATTCCTTAGGTATAGGCCCGTGAAAACCTCAGACCGTTCAATCAAGATGAGATCATGGACCGTCTACAGATGAACTCAGGGTCTTTTCTTCTTCGATACCCGTTTTCCGCCGGCCATGCCTCTGTCTGCCGGACATGGAAAGCCAACATGCAGAGGGGGACAGAGGCCCCAATCTAGACGGCTGGATGCGGTGGAGCCAAACCCTCCTCTCTCTCACATGCCCCCGGCAGAGCCGGGGGCTTACCTGTTTCTGCGCACTTCGCCGGGCAATCTGCCGGGCTCTTTCATTCAAGAGCCCGCTGTCAGGTAATTGCCTCAACCGAACTCCTTGAGGACCTGTCGGGCAATGACCAGCCTCTGGATCTGATTTGTTCCTTCGAAGATCTGGGTGAGCTTTGCGTCTCGGAACATTCTTTCCACTGCGAAATCCTTCATGTATCCGTAACCGCCCAGCACCTGAATCGCGTCCGTGGTGATCTTCATGGCGGAGTCGCTGGCAAAGCACTTGGCCATGGATGACAGCTTCGTGTTGTCAGCGCCCTGGTCGTACAGGGCGGCCGCGCGATAAACGAGACCCCGGGATGCCTCTATTAGCGTGGCGCTGTCCGCGATTATCGCCCGGATCATCTGATGTTCCGCGATCGGTTGGCCGAAGGTCTTCCGCTCCTTTGCATAACGAACCATGACCTGGAATGCGCCTTCGGCGATCCCCAGAGCCTGCGCGCCTATGGCCGGACGGGACATGTCGAAGTCCTTCATTGCAAGAAGGAATCCCCTACCCTCCTCGCCCAGCAGATTGCCGGCCGGCACTCTTACTTCGTCCAGGAAGACCTCCGTTGTGTTGGACCCTCGCTGGCCAAGCTTGCTTTCGGTTCGGCCGATGGAAACTCCCGGTTTGTCGCGTTCCACAAGGAAGAACGACAGGCCCTCGTGACCACCTTGTCCGGCAGTTCGGGCCAGTACGGAGTACAGAGACGCAACCCCTCCATTGGTGGCAAAGCACTTGCGCCCTGTGATTACGTATTCGTTGCCGTCTCGAACAGCGGTGGTGCTGATGGCAGCCACGTCCGATCCGGCTCCGGGCTCGGTCACCAGGTACCCCACGAGCAGCTTCTCTTCCGCGATGCGGGCCAACGTCCTGTTTCTCAGATCCGGCGCGGCCCCATGCACAATGGGAAACGAGCCTACGGCCTGGATGATCAGGAGAAGGGCCGAGGCCGCGCAATACTTGGCGATCTCTTCCACGGCTATGGCCAGGGCTGTGCCGCGGCCGCTCTCCATGCCGCCGAACTCGGGGGGATAGGTGAGCGTCAATACCCCCAAATCCCAGCAGAGCGCTTCCACCTCACGGTTGAAAACACCTTCGCGGTCGATGGCCTCGGCAAGGGGAGCTATCCTGTCTCGTGCGGCTCGATGAACCGTTTCTCTCAGAATTCTCAACTCTTCGGTAACGTCAGACATACCCGCCTCCAAACACGGCCAGGCGGTGTTTGGATGTGTTTGGGCCACCGGAGGAGGGGCGTTTGGAATAAGGCTCCATGCCGTCACCCCCTTCCCCCAAGCGCCTTCCATCTCAGATGCGCCTGGCAGGAAAAAGCCTGTCGGCGTCAACTCGTGCTGGTGATCATATTACATAGTTTCTCGCCCTGACAAGTTTATCTTGACCTCCGCTTTCAGGCACATCAGTATGACAAAGGCTTCGTTGATCGGCGGCGTGCCGACGTGCGCGGCCGCGGCCCCAGAGTAATCGAAGGAGCGGACATGAACGTTGCGGAAGCCTACCAGGAACTGCTGCTGAGAGGGAGGGAGATCGTTCACCTTGGCTCTGCCGTGGGCCTGCTCAACTGGGACCAGCGAACAACTATCCCTCCGAAAGGTCACCCTTTTCGAGTGGAACAGGCTTCAACTTTCGCTCGGATAATTCACCAGAAAACCACGGATGCCAGGCTCGGCGAATTGCTTGCGATTGTCGAGAGTTCCGATCTGGTTGCCGAACCGGAAAGCGTCGAAGCGGTCAACATTCGAGAATGGCGTCGTAATTACGACAAAGCTACTAAGATCCCGGAGAAGCTGGCCGTAGCTACGGCACGCGCCGCAGCGGAGGGTCAGGCTGTCTGGGAAAAGGCCAGGCCGGCAAACGACTGGAAAACCTTTCAGCCCTGCCTGAAACTTCTCGTGGATCTGAAGCGGGAGGTAGCTGATGCTCTCGGATACGAAAACGAGCCTTACGATGCGCTTCTCGACAATTATGAGCGCGCGGAAACCGCCCGGAACCTGGAGCCCATCTTGAGAGAGCTGGCGGGAGCCTTGGTGACGCTTCTGGATCGCGTCCGCGGCAGTTCGGTCCAGCGCAGGCCCTGGGGTTCGGATTTCCGCTTTCCCGTTGAGGACCAGAAGAGGTTCGCGCTTTCCGTGGCCCAAGAACTCGGCTATGACCTGGAGGCGGGACGGCTCGACGAATCCGCACATCCTTTCACCACTGGGCTCAGCCCCGGAGAT
>DYLG01000211.1 GCA_020722215.1 Desulfomonile tiedjei | reverse complement strand
ACAGCGGGAGGAACCATTACCATGGTGGCCAACCGCGGGACCGGCAAGACCTACGCGTACACTATCGTAACAGGTAGGAAGAGCTCCGGCACGACTACCGTGCCCGTCACCTGGGGCACCGGAGCTACACCGGGCTTGGGCGCTACGACTAAGAAGGATGACGAGGGTTGGTGCCACTAGACAACACGCGTGAGTCATTACGAGAATGTGACCCGAGAGCCGGGCTGCTTGAGCGGCCCGGCTTTTTTCTGGGCATGGGCGCCGGAAGGATCTCGCCTATCCCGGTCTCCCGAATCCGGCGACTTGAAAAATCGGCCGGACTCGTGCAGAATGATTGCGACCTAAAGATGAGGCGGCGACACGCATCAGGATTCACGTTATCGTATCAAAGAAAACAGGCGTATGTGCCGGTTGACATGCCCGAGTCTTGACCTGATCCCGGGGCTGGGGCGAGGTCTCCCCCGGTTCGGGTCTCGAAGGAGAAACTCATGCCAAGCCGTATGGGGAACGTAAAGGGGTTGACGCTCATAGAGATCATGGTCGTGGTGGTACTGATAGGAATCATCTTGGCGATAGCGATTCCGTACTACATCCACTACAAGAAGGGCACTTGTGACAAAGTTGCCCAATCGGACCTGCTCAAGATGGGCGCCGCCATCGAGGTATTCAATAGCCGCCTTGTGGATCTGGGTTGCGACATGGCCGGACCCACCGACCCCGTCGCTTACTGGACCACCGCACGTATTGGCAGTCTCGTGGGAGACTATTACGGATGGTCCGGCACCAATGAAAAGTGCGACGTCCGAATAAGCGTAAGCGTAAGCGTTTCGGGCGCCAACTTCACCGCGTGCGCGGTACAGGGCGCCGACGCGGGCGGCGGCAATCGGGTCATTTATACTCTTCCCACTAAGGGCGGCGCCAAGATCTCGTCCAGCACCGGCGCGTGCCAGGGCGATCGGTACCTTTCGGGCAACAACACCGAGGACATGCTTGGGGGATCGTGCCCACCGGAGTTTTAGTACTCTATGGCGTAAATTCGGTCTCGGATTCGGGCGCCACTCCTAGGTTGCCGGCAGTGCCTTGTGGGAGCACTGCCGTATCCGCAACGGGGGATTCATGAGACTGGGACCCAAATGCCGCCGCCGACTGATTGTAGGGGTGACCGGCCGGTCGCCCCTATCCCGCCCGACGACAAAGTCCATTTCTCAAATGCGGCAGCACATTGTCGCCCACGGCTTGCACTCGCTTCAGCTCACGGCGGCGTCAGTTTGAGGTCCTTCTTGTCCGGGTAGTTGGTGCGGATGAAATGTTGGAGAACCCGCACCAGATCGATTCCGCGGCAGTCGTCGGGAACTTTCTTCTTCTGGAAATACAATTCCGGGGTTGCTTTGAGTTTCAGCTTGATCCCCAGCTCAATGTCCTCCATGATTTTCTTGTCCGCCTCGGACCCCGGTTTCATGAGTTCCCGGAACCTGGCCTCATCAAGATCGAGCTTCTTCGCAAAAGTCAACCATGGCGCGTTCTTCAGCTCTCCCTGGAAAGCGAACAACAGCTTGCCGAATGTCCAGAACATATTGTCCCCGCCGAGTATGAACGCGGCATGGGCGGCCCTTGCCGCGTGACACCCCATGGGATGAAGGTCCTCCAGGACTGCGCGGTTGCACTCGGTTGAGAGCGGGTAGGTTTTCTGAACCAGCTTGAGAACACCAGGGTTGCGTGCAACGAACCTCTGAAGGAAAGCCTCCGCGCCGGCGCACACCGGGCACGCGAAGTCACTGAACAATACCAGTTCGTACGGCGCAGACCGCTGTCCGAATACCGGGTCCTCCTCGGTGACGGGAATCTCCCGGGCCGGCGAAGCGTTCATCTTGGCAACAACTACCACGGGATCTTTCGCCAGGGTTTCGTATCTCTTTTCGGCCGCTTGCATGCAGAGCGTTTTTTCCACTGCTCCCGCGGCGAACAGAACCACCAGGGAAACAAGGACCCCGCCTGCCACGAAATATGCCCGCTCCGCAAGCGAGGAGATCTCCGGGAGCAGGAACTCATCCTGAAACTTCAGCGAATAGACCACCAGGAGAATGAGCGAGCACAGGTTCATGGCGTGGACAACAAGGCACCACGGACACACGTATTCGACTTCGAAGATCATCAAGTATATGAAGTACCAACTGAATCCGATCGCGGTGAAGAAGTAGCCGAGCAGGCAAATCCATGCCGCCTTGCGTATGCGCCGGTTGGTCAGGCCGTTGATCAGGCACCAGAGGACAAAAACAAACCCCGAAAGCCCCAGAACAGCGGAAGAAATGTGGCCGAACAGCTTTGAATACTCTGTGAGAAGCACTGCATCGCAGTCCACCGTACCGTCTGCACGGCAAAGCACGGAGTTTCCGATCGATGCAGGATCCGTCTCAATAAGAATGTGCCTGTAAGACAGAAACCCTGTGGCAAATGTCCCCATCAGGGCTGCGATAAGAAGCGGAACAAACGGCGAAGAACCGATGGAGAACGATCTTCCGCTCGACTCACCGGGTCGTGACGTTTCCTCGTCCGACGCAGCAGCTCCTTCGTGCGCCGTTTCTTCTTGCTTTTCGGGTCCGGTAACGGGACCGTCGTGCATAATGGAGCCTCCGGGATTTTCGTTGTTCGTTTTTGCCCGAACCGGGGGGCACGGCGGTTGGCACACGAACTTCCCTGAAGTATTTTCCTACTGTGCGGCGCTTCTGGGTCCGACCCTCTGATAGGCGTTCACCGCGTTGTTGTGGTCACGCAGGTTGCTTGAGAAATGATGGGTTCCGTCGTTCTTGGCCACAAAATAGAGGTAATCGACGTCGGCAGGATTGACGGCCGCGACCAGAGAAGCCTTTCCCGGGCTGGCTATGGGACCGGGAGGAAGACCTCTGTGGCGGTAAGTGTTGTATGGATGATCGTTCTTGAGGTCGGCCTTGGTGATCTTCGATCCCATAGGCTTTATCCCGTAAATTACCGTGGGATCGCTTTGAAGCGGCATTCCTTGCCTCAGCCGGTTATGAAAAACCGCGGCTATAAGTTCGTGTTCGGAAGGCTTTGCTTCCTTTTCCACCAAAGACGCCAGTGTAACAACCTGGTTGGTCGTCCACCCGATAGCCTCGGCGCGGGAACGAACCTGCGCGTCGTAAACTTCTTGGAAACGCCTGACCATCCTGCGGACGAGCAGCTTGCCGTCCTCTCTTTCTGAAGCCCGCAGGAAATAGGTGTCCGGAAAGAGGTATCCTTCCAGGGAACCCGCCTCCACACCCAACTCTTTGATGAAAGCAGCGTCGCGTACGCATGCCATAAAAGCGTCTTTGGACATGATCCCTTTGCTCCGGAAGAGTTCCGCGGTCTGGAAGATCGTGTATCCCTCCGGTATCGTTACAGTAATCATGAGAGTCTTGCCCGTTATCAACTGATCGAGGACTTCGCCGGCATCGCTCCCGGTTTTCAGTGTATATTCCCCCGCCTGTATTTTGCGCTGTTCACCGCGTATCATTGCCACAATCTTGAATACCAGCTTGCTGGAAATAACGCCCTGCTCCTCCAGTACGCCGGCGATTTGAGACAATGACGCGCCTTTTGGAATCGTAACGATAACTTCCTTGCCGGCAGACTTTGCCGGACCTTTCGGCGGTGCGGCCAATTCCTCGAGCACGGCCGGAATTCCGTTGTATGCAGCGTACCCCACGACTCCCAGCGCTGCCAGGATCATGATCATGGTTACGGTCTTGAATACGCCAAAGACGGAAATTCTCATGATATGCCGCTATCCTGGCTCCGCATTCCGTCCAGATACCCCTGGAGAATAACGGCCGCAGCCACTTTGTCGATGACCTTTCGGCGCTTGGCACGGCTCATGTCCGCCTCCAGGAGGACTCGCTCGGCAAGGACCGTTGTGAGTCTTTCGTCCCACTCCTGAACAGGTATGGACACGCGGTGGCTGATGCTCTCGGCAACGGCGCGCACCAGATGGACCTGAGGTCCCTCGGAGCCATTCATGTTGTATGGCATACCCACAACGATCTCTTGGGCCTTGAACTCTTCCGCCAGCTTCACGATGCGATCCACGTCGGAAGGCAGGTCCTTACGAACCAGCGTCTCCACAACTTGCGCGGTGATGCCCAGTTCGTCGCTGACCGCCACGCCAATCCTCTTGGAACCGATGTCCAAACCCAGTATGCGCACCACGCATCCTCTGACGGTCACATTCCGAGGATTTGCCTCGTCACATGGGACAGTATTTCTAGAGGACAATTGCGCGCCTGTCAAGTATGCCGAAGCCACAACGGCGGCAACACATGCCCCTCGGTTGCCCGCAGCCCCGGGCCCCCCGGAGACGGATTCGTCAATTTCCGGGTGAACTGTCTCGCTCTGCCGAGAGATATTCCGCGAGGTCCAGAATGTACCGAACGTCTTCATCGGAAGTATAAGGAATACACCTATCCAGTTCATCGGATAAGGGGTGATCGACGAGATAAGGCGGAAGAGGGTGAATCTTGCTGCTTCTGGAAAGGTGGACCGGAAGATTCTCGACCGCGCTGCTCGACACCAGCACCATGTTCTCGTCCTCCGAAAACAGTGCCATTCCCATCTGCGCAGCGTCGGTCCTGCTCGCGCATTCCTCCAGACCTTTCTTGATTTCAATGGTGAGCGATTTTGCCGCGGCCCTCACCTCCCCGACAGTGCAAATTCCTTCCAAGGCTTGCCGACGCTGGACTTCGGTCCCCATCACCAGGGCTTCCTCAAAGCATTCCAGAGCCTCCGTCAAATGCTTGCGAGACAGGTGGGACCGGGCCTCGATGAGCATGCCTCGCGCTTCGGTTTCGTCAAGGGAGTCCGGATCAAAGACCTTCCTGTAGCATTCAACCGCTGAGGGGATGTCCCCCCGCGCAAGCAGCTCTCTGCCCTTCTCTATCAGGGACGGTTCAGCCGACTGTGCTTCCGTTCCAATCATGAGTCTCCCACCGTAGTGTTCTGAAGCATCCGCGGGCTGAACGACTCCAGCCGGCGGCACACGCCTTTCGTGAGTGTCTTGTGCATGCATCCTGGAAAATCGGTCGGAGCTATTCTAGCAGCATTAGCTCCTACTTTCAATACGTTTTCGCCATTTGGCGATGTAGTGCTTAACATACTTGCCCGGTTTTTTCAACGGAGATTTGCATCCCCGGCCAACGCCTTGCCGGCCGCATGAACCACTTATTGGTTGAAGCATTGTGAGGAAGATGCTAGGAGTGCGATGAGAGAGCGCTCGGTACCGCTTGCGGCACCCACGCGCAGAGGATGGGTCCGAGCCGGCACATGGGATATCGAATCCGATCGCTGCTAAAATATTTACCGGTACTGTCCATAGTCCTGGTCGCGGGGACGCTGCTGGTAATCGTAATCCTCTTTACGCTGAGGAATATCAGTTCGCAGTACAAGAGAATGGAGGAGTTTACCGCGAGCCAGGGTCTGGCGGTGATACGCACCCTCGAGGCGGGAACGCGCACCGGCTTTATGGAGGGTGACTGGGGCATTGAAAACGTCCAGATGCTTATCGAACAGGCGGCCAAAGACCCGGACGTGGAGTGGGTGGGTCTCATAAGGCACGACGGCCTGATTATTTCCCACAGCGAGCCTGCCAAGATAGGCCTTCACCTGTTAATGGGCAAGGAGATGGAGATGGTCAATACGGTCATCCGAACCGGAGAACCCATCTCTTCCAGGCGAGAATTGCCCAACGGCGCCGAGATTTTCGAAATATGGAAGCCCTTTACTCCTTTTCAAGACCAGATACTGCGCGCGGAACAACTGGCTCGTCACACCCTGATAGGCAAGGAATTGCTGGACGTGTTTGATCCCGAACCGAAATATGTCCTTTTCCTGGGACTCAGAATGGATCGCTTCAAGCAGATGAGACATCAGGACATTATCTACGCCGTTTTCATGGGGGTGATTCTATTCATTATCGGTTCGGCAAGCGTGTACTTCGTCTTTGTCGTCCAGAACGCCTACCTTGTGCGGCGAACTCTGGATGAAATGAGGACCTATACCCGCAACGTGCTCGAGAGCATGGCCAACGGCCTGCTCACGGTGGACTTGGGCATGCGCGTGGCCACCTTCAACCCTACTGCTCTGGAGATTCTGCGCAAATCCCGCAATGAGGTTGACGGCAAACCGGTCTCGGAACTTCTGCCCCTTCAAGAGGAGATCAGACAGGTGTTGGCGGATCCCGGGGTTGTCTTGGAGAAGGAAATCAAGCTCCCAGGCGAAGCCAAAGGCAAGAATTATCTCGCGATCTCCGTGTCCGCACTCAAGGAATCTGATTCTCTTATAAGTCGGGGCGCGGTGATCATAGTGAGGGACATGACCGTCATCCGAGAGCTTGAACAAAAGGTAGCCATCAGCGAAAAATTCGCCGCCTTGGGCCGCCTTTCGGCCGGCATCGCCCACGAAATACGAAACCCCCTCAATTCCATTCGGGGCTTCATCCAGTACTTCAGGAAGAAGCTGCCGCTGGACGAAGAAGATTATCGATACACGGATCTCATGCTGACCGAGGTGGACCGCCTCAACCGAGTCATATCCAGGCTCCTGGCCTATTCCAAACCGCGCGAGCCGCGTCTGGCACTGCGCTCCGTGGATGAGGTAATTGACCACTGCGTCAGAGTTGTGGAACGGGAAGCCGGTGAGGCCGGGGTAAAGATCGTCAGGGCGCCCGGCGACGGGGATCCGCCCTTGGTGCTTATGGACACCGATCAGATGACTCAGTTGTTCCTCAACATCCTGCTAAATGCCATAGAGGCAACTCGGGACGGAGGAGAGGTGTCCGTCCGCCATGAGTCCCATGAGGACGGACGTCTGACCATTGTCGTGGGAGACGCCGGAGAAGGCATTCCAAGAGAAAACCTGGACAAGCTATTCGATCCGTTCTTCTCCACCAAGAAAAAAGGGACCGGTTTGGGACTGGCAATTGTCAAAAGCATAATCGAGGCGCATAATGGGGAAATTGAGGTTGAATCAGAGCCGGGGAAAGGTACCAGATTCATGATAACTCTTCCCATGTACCGCAGCGCGGAAGGCGCCCCTGCGGAAGAATCCGCAGGGAGCCTCGACAAGTCGGCGAGCATCTGATTCCAACATGTTGTGAGCCGGCTCCCACCCAGGCGTACCGACATAATACGGCAGGACAGGAAATATAATGGCTTCTCCTAAGGCAAAGATCCTCGTCGTTGATGACGACGCGGTAGATGTCGTTGCCGACGAAAACGACGTTTTCCGGTATTTGGCCCATGT
>DYLG01000210.1 GCA_020722215.1 Desulfomonile tiedjei | reverse complement strand
GGATCATCGACAGTGACGCTTTCCTGGGTTATCTGAAAGAGCTCGGAAAGATTCCGGCGGATGCCCAACAACCAGCATCTGCAACCATGGATCATGCCGGGTGACGCGATGCTCTGGGGATACCAATACAATTCCTACGTGTTGCCATCCCTGGCTCCTCTGCTCCTCCTGGTCCTTCTCGGGATTCATTGTTTCCGGAACCGCAAGGTCCCCGGGGCTGTTCCCTTTATCGTTCTGATCGGCCTGACGATCCTGTGGATCATCACCAACTCTCTCGGACTGTCCGCCACGGAAGACACGGGCCGAATCTTCTGGTTCAAATTCGAAAAGGCGCTTGTGCTTCCGATAGCCAGTGCAGCCTTATGCTTTGTGCTGGCGTATGCCGGTTTGATCAAGTGGCTGACCCGGCGGGTGATCGGTGTGCTGATCCTGGTTCCGCTGGCGTTCGCGCTCCTGATTCTGACCAACGGGACACATCATCTGGTATGGAAGCACATCGTTTCCGATGGCATCATCCGGACCGAAATGGGGACAGCACACTGGGTGGCAGTCGTTTACGGTTATGCCCTGGGCATGGCACAACTGGCGGTGCTCATCTGGCTTTTCGTTCGCTCCCCAAGGCACCGCTGGATCGCCGCCAGGCTCATTCTCGGGCTGGTGTTGATGCGGGCTGCATCCTATTTCAACATTTCGGACAACAACCCTTTCAAACCGCTCAACCTCATGATTGCGGCCTCCAATCTGACGTTTTTGCTGTATGCACTGGCTTTTTTTCGAATGCATCTGTTCGAGCTCGTACCCATCGCACGCAATATGGTCATCGACCGGATGATGGAAGCCATGATCGTTCTGGATACCCAAAAACACATCAGCGATATCAATGAAACGGCGGAGAGACTGCTGAATCTTTCCAGAAAGAAGGCGATCGGACGACAGGCCGAATCGGTATTGGAGGCGTTTCCCGATCTGGTGTCGCTCATCCGCAATCCGGAAGAGAAGCAGAAGGAGCTCTCGCTGGGAAGCCCCCGCGCCCGCTGGTATCACCTTTCCATCTCCCCCCTGTCCGATCGACATTCCTTTCTTCTGGGTTATCTGATCTGGATTCAGGATATTACCGAGCAAAAGCAAATCCAGGAGCAGCATCTGGACAATCAGCGAACACTGGCCATGCTTCAGGAACGAGAGTTGCTGGGGCGCGAGCTGCATGATGGCATCGGTCAGATTCTGGCCGCCGCGCAACTGCAGATCGCCTCCGCAAGCGAATTGCTCTCCAGGAGGGAAACCCATCAGGCGGCATTGGTTTTGCGGCGGCTCTCCAACACCGTTCAGGAAGCCAAGGACGCCGTCCGGACCTATCTGGCAGGGGTGAAATCAATTTCTCCATCCGGGGTCGGTTTTCTGGAGGTGCTGAAAAACAACCTCGACCGATACAGCCGGAATCATGATATCCGGATCCAACTCGATTCCGCTCCCGAGGTTCAGGACATCAATGTCGATTCGGCAGTTGCTGCGCAACTTCATCCGATTATCCAGGAGGCCCTCTCCAACGTAAGGCGGCATGCAAAGGCCAGTCTTGCGAAGGTATTTCTGAGCGCCAAAGACGGCCATCTTTGCATCACGATCGAAGATGACGGACAGGGTTTCGATACCACAGCCGTCGGCAAACACGACGCCTTTGGTCTGCGATCGATGCGCGGTCGGGCAACAAGCGCAGGCGGACGCTTCGAAATCGCTTCGGTCCCTGGTAAAGGCACCCGGGTGAGCGTTCAGACGCCATGGCGAAAGGAGACGACATGAAGGTTCTTTTGGTGGATGATCATCCGATTTTTCTGGAAGGGCTCAAAAACCTCCTGATCCTTCGTGGCATCGACGTTGTCGGCACGGCCCGCGATGGCTGGGAGGCGATTGAACAGGCAGGCGTATTGGTTCCCGATGTGATTCTGATGGACATCATCATGCCCGGTTGCGACGGTCTGGCTGCGACACGGATCATCAAGGCGCGACAACCCGGCATCAAAGTCGTGATGCTCACGATGTCCGAAACCGATGATAACCTGTTTTCCGCCATCAAGAGCGGCGCATTCGGCTATTTGCTCAAGACCGAGGACACGGATCGATTGTTCGCGTTCCTGGAAGGACTGCTGCGTGGAGAAGTTCCGCTTTCTCCCGGCCTTGCCGGCCGCATACTGGGCGAATTCACCCAAACAACACCTGCCACCGGCTCTTTCGGACAGGCCGGTCATGCGGCCGAGCGTTTGACATCACGCCAGATGCAGGTCCTGACGCTGGTTGCCCAGGGACTGACCTATAAAGAAATCGGTTCCAAACTGTTTTTGACGGAACGAACGATCAAATACCACATGGGCGAGATTATCGAACGGCTTCATCTGGAAAATCGCAGACAGGCAATCGATTATGCCAGGGCGATGAAGTTTATCTGATTCCAGCATGCATTCGAACGGATACCTTTTTCAGCTTCGCTGCGATTCGACGTACGGAAGGTACCGTCTCATCGCTGCCCGCTCGCTTTGGCGGTCTCCGTTCGAATGCTTGCTGGAAGTTCATTTTGAAAACAAATTGGAATGAGGATTGATGGCCTTGCAAAAAGTCGCTAACCACCGATTTTCCTTAAAAGCCGGACCTCCAGCAGGAGGGCGGGTGGTGTTTTGCGAAGCAGCGGAAACTGTTTGAAGCAGCCGGAGATCGTTGGATAGGGCGGACGCAATTCATTTATATCTGTTTGAAAAACAATATATTGAATTACAGCGAACCATTCTTTTCATTCTGGCCATCCGCCCGATCCTACGAGCTCGGGCTGCTGAGTTTTTCCGCTGCTGAGCAAAATTCACCCGCCTTCCTGCGGGTCAATCCAGAGGGCCTGACTTTTTGCGAGACCATCCGGATTCATTCAGCATAATTTCTCATATCCAGGGATTGTCTCGCATCCACACCCATCGGAACACAACCTTCCTAAACCACCCTCCGGCTGTACTTTTTTCGTTGGACACTGTACCAGAACTGTCCCCCCGGTACATTGTGATCCTGCAAGAACTCTGATAGTCATTCTTCAAGAAGCGCTTTCCAGCTTTTAAATCATTCCCCGGAACAAGCCCATGAAAACGAAGACCCTGGTAGCGCTTTATGGCCACGATCTGGTGGTATCGACAATCGGCGCATGCCTGGAGAAAAGGCCGGAATTTCGGGTTATCCGGATCGAAGGCGCCCTTCCGGACGATTTCAAAAAGATAGCCGCGCCACAGCCGGATGTGATTATGTTCGATCTGGGATCGACACAAGCCCATTTCGGTGTCTCGCTGATGCATCGCTATCCTGAAATCATGCTGATCGGTGTCGATCTGGAGAATCATACGATGCTGGTGCTCTCGGGTGAGTCTTCTCGACTGTTGACCATCGAAGATTTGGTAGAAGGAATCAGAAAGAGGCATTTGAACATGGTCTCTGACCCGTAACACAACACCCCCTATCCGCGAAAGGAAACAAAGATGGACACCAATGACCCAAAAACCCCTAAAGGAATCACCAGACGGGATGCATTGAAGCTTTCCGGGCTGGCCGTCGGCGGGCTGGCCATCGGCAGCGCCATGATCGGATCAGGCGTGGAAAACGCCAATGCCGCTGAAGCCTGCCTTCCGGTGCAGCCATGCGACTGGAAAGCGCTCTCCTCAATGACTCAGCATTATTCCTATTTCGAACGCCTGACCACGTATAATCCGCTCGATCCGAAAGACCCGAATACGCCGCTTCTGCCCAACGAAATGCGAATCACGTTTCTGGGATCCTGCATCCCGCCTGTACGCCGCGCACAGCAGATGATGAGCATCTTCGTGGAAGTTGGAAACGCCATGGGAAAGGCCGACCAGTTCGTCTTCGACTGTGGCTCCGGGGTATGCGCCAATTACGGCGCCATGGGCATTGGATTCGGCAGGATGGACAAGGTCTTCATTGCCCATCTGCACGGCGATCATATGAGCGATCTGACCCACATTTACTGTTTCGGGCCTTCTGCGGACCGAAAATCTCCCCTGTATGTCTGGGGGCCTGCATCTTCCGGCGTGGAGAGCCCGAAGGGATCGTATCAGTACTATGACGACGGCACAAAAGCCTTCTGTGAAAACCTGCGCAGAGCCATGCGCTGGCATACGGAGAGCTTCAGTTTCCAGACGACCAGTTATCCCGGATATACACCGCCTACAAAGGAAAGCTGGGGGCTGCCTGTCGATCCCGTACCCGTCGATGACGACCCTGAAGACGATGCCTACGCTCTGGTGCCTATCGAGTTGAAATGGTGGAAATACGGGAAAGAGGAAGGCGACAACGTCGCCTATAACAACAAGGAAACCGGCGTCAAGATCACCCATTTCCCGGTGATCCACACCCGCAAAGGATCTATCGGCTACAAACTCGAGTGGAACGGCCTGACCATGATTTACACGAGTGACACCAAGCCGGAAATCCACTCCAGAGATCAGGCCATTAACCAGGGCAAAGGTATCGACGTATTCATCCACGAAATGGTCGTTCCCGCGGAGGTATGGGCGTTCAAGAACATGGGACTCAGCGCGCCTCCCGAGCCGGATGATCCGCTGTACGAAACTTTTCTGGATACGGTCGATGGTTTGAAAGCCGTTCAGAACAGTTCCCACACGCCGCAAGGAGCCTTCGGGTATCTCCTCAGCCAGATCAACCCCCGTCCGCGGCTCACGGTCGCCACGCACTTCCCGGTAGCCAACGACACGGTAGCATGCGCACTGAACAGCGTCCAGGCCCATTGCCCGGATATCCAGAAGATCGGCCCCGAGCTCATCTGGTCCTTCGACCTTCTGGTGCTTCGAGTCACCAAAGAGCAAATCATTCAGCTCAGGGCCAATGTCCCTGAATTTGGCTTCTCTCCGGTGGCCCATATGCCATCGAGCACGATGAACCCTCCGAAATACAGCACAACCGACGGGCAACCTGACCCGTATGCCCAGATCGATCTCTCAACGGAGATTCCGGCGACAGACGAGCAAGGGAACTGCAACTACCGCGACGATGGCTATTGATGATCGTATCTGCCTTTGGTAGAGTGATTCGGAAATAAGTAACTAGTGCCTGTCCGCAGGCGATGCGCTGCTCCGAATGGAGTGTTTCCGTTCAGGCACTAACCATCATGCAACCGAACACCGAAGAGGAAATCCAAATGAAGATAATGAAAAATGCAGGGGTTGTCGTCTGTTTCTGTTTTTTGGGGCTGGTTATCGGCTTGTTGCTGCCAAACCACGCCAACAGTCAAACCCTTACCGAATTTTCCACAGGCCTTTCTTCCGACAGTTATCCCTGGGCGATCACGACCGGGCCGGACGGAAATCTCTGGTTTACGGAGGATACAGGCAACAGAATCGGCCGGATTGCCCCATCCGGTGTCATTACGGAATTCTCATCCGGTCTTGCCTCCGAAAGTTATCCGTGGGGAATCACCACCGGAGCCGATGGCAATCTCTGGTTCACGGTATACGCCGGCATTGGCAGGATTACACCATCCGGGGTCATCACCTTGTTTTCCGACGGGCTTCCCAGCTACAGCAGCCCCGTTGAAATCGTTGCTGGGCCGGACGGGAACCTCTGGTTTACAGACCCTGCGGTCAATGCCATCGGCCGGATCACGCCATCGGGCGTCATTACGCTGTTTTCCACCGGTCTTAGCGAAAACAGTTACCCCTGGTCCATTATATCCGGACCCGATGGCAATCTCTGGTTCACCGAATACGGCGGCAATGCCATCGGCAGGATCACACCATCTGGTGTGATCACGGAATTCTCCGCCGGGCTGAGCGCATCGAGCGGCCCGGCAGGAATCACCGCCGGTCCGGACGGAAATCTCTGGTTCACGGAATATGATGCCAATGCGATTGGAAGGATCACCCCATCCGGCGTGATCACGGAGTTCTCCAGCGGCCTTGCCGAAGATAGTGGTCCCTGGGCGATCACGACCGGGCCGGATGGAAATCTCTGGTTTACGCTCTACGATGGAGGCGCAGTCGGCAAAATCACCCCATCCGGCGTAATTTCCATGGCCTCCGTCGGCCTTGCCGCCAACAGCGGTCCCCAGGGCATCACGACCGGGCCGGATGGAAACATCTGGTTCACGGAGTACCTCGGCAATGCCATTGGACGACTCAAGGATATCCGGACGGGCTGCGCGGCCACCCTGGATCAAAGCCTGGTGCTCAATATTCCCTACCTGGCCGCCCCAAATTCATCATCGGCAGATCCGTCTGTATGGGCCAATTTCGTCTACGAGTACCATGCGGCATTTCCATCCTTGCTGTCTTTCAGGCTGACCTCCGCAGGCATGATCAACAATCCGTCCTATGCGTGCGCCGCATCGACGCTTGATGCCAATTTGTCGATTCATATCCCGGATATGCAGTTGCCCGATGGCGTCAATCACCTCTGGATGGATCTGGAATACAGCCCGGCGCTTTCCAGCAGCGGGAATTTCTACTTTATCGTCAGCAAGTACGGGGCGGTTTCCGATTGATCGTTCTCGTTGCCATCAGGAATAGTTGAGGTGATTCGATGACGCGCGACACCCATTTCCGCTCAAATCCGCTATGACATTTGCGCTGGTCCTGTCGGCGTGCATGCCGCCGATAGCTCCGATTGATGAAAACTCATTGCATGGGATACGCATATCGACAGCGGGAAAATGTTAGGGGTTGTGGTCAATGGGCAGGCATAATGCGTCTCAGCATTCCGCCAGGGCGCATGGCTTGCCTTCTGCACAGGCAACCGCATCGTTGAGGAAATAATCCAGCGTCTCGCTGACAGACTGTTCAAAAGAAACCTTCGGCTCCCAACCCAGAATGGTTCTGGCTTCCCGTATGGATGGTCTGCGGTGCTGGACATCCTGGTACCCGCTTCCGTAATAGGCCCGGGCTTCGATATACTGGATGCCGCCATCCGGTGGAAAATGGGCCCGCAGGGGATGATTCGCAAATTTCTCCCGGAGCATGTCCGCAAGCTCGGCCATGCTGTATTCGTTGTCCGGGTTGCCGATATTGAAGATTTTGCCGTTGCATCGCTCCCCTTCGTTTTCGATGATGCGAAACAGCGCTTCGATCCCGTCCTTGACGTCCGTGAAACAGCGTTTCTGCCGGCCGCCGTCCACCAGACGGATGGGGGTTCCTTCCACCAGGTTCAGGATGAACTGGGTGATGACGCGGGAGCTTCCGATTCTGGCCGACTGCAGGGAGTCGAGCTTCGGCCCGATCCAGTTGAACGGCCGGATCAAGGTGAACGGCAGCCCCTGCTTGTCGCCATAGGCCCAGATC
>DYLG01000209.1 GCA_020722215.1 Desulfomonile tiedjei | reverse complement strand
CGAGAGGTTTCGACGTATCTTGCTCGGTAACCTATTGAAATCATATGCTGGTCCACACGATGTTAGGCGCATGTCGGGCTCAGCCCGACGCAGTGGGCGGGCAGGGCCCGACCTGGCACGCTTGGTCCGCGGCCGCAGCGAAATAAAGATTGCAGAGTCCCCGCTGGTTCGCATGCAGGCGGCCGCCGGAGTCATTTCGCGGCAGGCCCTAATCTCCGGGAGAATTTGCAATGAACAACTACGAATTAGCAAATGCCTTCAAGGATCTCTCAACTCCGCTTCTGGCGGACGCCTGCGTTCGTCTCGGCTTTCCGCTGCGTCTCGCGCCGCCGGGCATAAGAGCCTTGATTTCGGGCAGCCGCGTGGCCGGAAACGTGCTCCCGACAAGACACTAGGGGAGTGTGGACATATTCTTCGAGGCCATGGAAAATGCCCGTGCCGGCGACGTTCTGGTCATAGATAATGGTGGCCGCATGGATGAAGGTTGTGCGGGAGACCTCACAGTGCTGGAAGCCTAAGCATTGGAACATGCCCGGCAGGACCTGTACGAGCAGACCGGAGGGAAGGGGATGCGCTTCATTCCGCCCGGTTCGGATAACACGAGGTGACGCGAGGCGATATTGTTCTTGCAGATGAAGACGGGCTGTTGTTCCTGGCAGGAGGGCACCTCGATGACGCTCTCACTGCCGCGCGGAGCATTTGGCAGACCGAACGGCGGCAGGCCGCGCTCATTAAGGACGGCAAGACGCTGCGGGAGCAACTTCGATTCAGGGAATACCCGGCCAAACGCGAAAGCGATCCGACCTACACCTTTAGACGGCATCTCCGCAACTTGGGCGCGGCCATAGAAGAATGACGCCGGTTGTCGGGAGCCGTTGGGCTGCCCTGTTGCGCAAATGGGCTTCAACGGTAGGACCGGCATCTTGCCGGTCATTAGATAGGGGACCGGCACGGAGGCCGGTCCTACAGAAGCCGTCAGGTGCGGTGGCTCCGAATGCGCCACCCTACGCTTGTGGGGATGACTTTCCGCAAGGATTCACTCCTGCATTCTCACCTCGTCGAAAGCTCACGGGCCACAAAAGGTCAGAAGCTGTACCCGGCCTCGCCGTGCACGGTCGTATCCACCCCGCTCTCTTCCTCGTGGGAGGCGACCCGGAGGCCCGTCACTGCCTTGAGCACGTACACTATGGCGGTGGTAACGACAGCGCAGTAAATAATCGTGGCTAACACGCCGATCGCCTGCGAAATCCGGACAGCCCATCTTCTGCAGCCAACCGCCTCCCCAGACCCAGTGACATATAGGGGCATAGACGAGCGTTATCCACAGAATCATGAAGACTACGAAGGATGTGAATTTCATCTTCTCTGCAAACGCGCCCGATATTAAGGCCGGCGTGATAATGACGAACATCATTTGAAACGTCAGGTGGAGCGATTGAGGTATGGTCTGGCCCTCGAGAGGCTTGACTCCAACGCCATCGGCGAGGAAGTAGTTCAGTCCGCCGATCACCCCGCCCACATCATTGCCGAAGCACAAGCTGTAAGCGTAAATCACCCACAGCACAGACGCCGGCCCCATGAGGAAGAGGCTGTGCATCGTGGTGGAACGGACGTTCTTGGAACGGGTGAGCCCGCCATAGAATATGGCCAGACCCGGCGTCATGACCAGCACCAGTGCGGAACAAGCCATCACGAAAGCCGTATCGGAAGCGTTCATGTTTGATTCCCTTCTTCAAAGAATAAAGGCAAGAGAAGCTGCTCCATTTCTTGCCGGAAGCGATGAAATGTAATGACTGGCTCTCAGCCTCCCCCAAAAAACACCGGATGGTTTTCCGAAGAGACAAGACCTCGGTCAACGGAGCAATTTGCGTACCAGATCAGCTTCGCGCGGAAACGGAGACGGGCGATGACAGTTAGATGACGGGTCCGGCGGACGTGGGATCAGGAAGGAGGCAAGTCCGGGCACATGGAAATCATACGAAATGGTAGGATATTTGAGGAGATTTCTTCATTCGTGTAGAATTTTCCTGTAAGTCCCACTCACATAGCCCGTTCTCTTCCGCGGCAATGCCTCGGAACATCGAGAACCCGGCCATTCTCATGGCGGAGCCATTTTCGGCTCGGGAATCTTCGCGGTTGGTTCCGGCATTGTGGGGAATGTCCGCACTAAATGCTTGACAGCAATTATGAATATTGCTAATGAATCAATGTTGCCGTTAGCATAGCTAAAGCCAGCGGACTCTTTCGATCCTCCATATCGGATCAGGCCGGGCCGCGTCGGGGCAACATGCATTCGCCGTCACCCACCGAGGAGGTTTCAACTAATGTCGTTCAGCAAGCCAAATAGAAGCGCTGCTACCAAGACCAAGAACCGTGTCGAGCCCGCGCCGGTCTCCGGGATCTGCGTGACCTGTCTGGACGGGTGTCCCGGGCCGTGCGAGATCGGGCAGTCGGCCATCCGAGGCCGCGAGGTAATTTACCCGCAGCCCTACGGCAAAATAACTGCCGGCGCGGACAAGGACTATCCGGTTGACTATTCTCATTTCAATATTCAGGGAACCTGTGTGGGAGCTGTTGGAGTTGACCCCAATCCGGACAAGGCCATTTTCCCAGTGGTTGACTGTTCCACCGCCTTGGGAGCGGACGGCAGCATCAAGCTGTCGTTCCCGGTCTTCACCGGCGCAGTGGGCTCAACCTTCATCGCGAGAAACAACTGGGAGGAAATGGCGGTTGGCGCTGCTATCTCAGGAATAATGGTGGTCGCTGGAGAGAATATCTGCGGGATGGACAGAAACGCGGAATTCAGGAACGGCCGCATCGTAAGATCGCCCGAGATGGAGCGCCGGGTGCAGTCTTTCCGGCGTTGGTATGACGGTCAGGGGTCCATCGTGGTCCAGGCCAACGTGGAAGACACCAATTTGGGCGTTCCCGAGTATGTGATCCAGAAACTGGGGATTGAGATATTCGAGCTGAAATGGGGGCAAGGCGCCAAGGACATCGGGGGTGAAGTCCAGCTTGGCAGCATTGAGCGTGCCATGCAGCTCAAGGAGCGCGGGTACCTGGTTCTGCCCGACCCCACATCCGATGCAGCGCGGTTGTCCTTTGAGGCCGGGGGAATAAAGGAGTTCGAGCGTCATTCCAGACTGGGCATGGTTGACGAGGACGGGTTCTATCGCCAGGTAGAATATCTCCGCAGTCTGGGGGCAAAGTACGTCACCCTCAAGACCGGTGCGTACAGGCCGGCGGACCTGGCCCGGGCGATAAAATACGCGTCCAACGCCAAGATTGATCTGCTGACCATAGACGGCGCGGGCGGCGGAACGGGCATGAGTCCTTGGCGCATGATGAACGAATGGGGAATCCCGACCGTATATCTGGAATGCCTTGCTTACAGGATGTGCGAGCGTCTCCGAAGTCAGGGCGCCTACATCCCGCCCATCGCAATTGCCGGCGGTCTGTCCCTTGAGGATCACATTTTCAAGGCCATTGCCCTTGGTGCACCTTATGTCAAGGCCGTTTGTCTTGGCAGAGCCCTTATGACCGCGGCCATGGTGGGCAAGACCCAGGGCGCCAAGATCCTGGAGAAGGCCGGCGAAGAAGGTATGGAGCGCGGGCTATTGAGCACCTTCGTGGTAGGGGCCGAATTGAAAGAACGGTTCGGCGATGATTTCAAGAAGCTCCCGCCCGGAGCCATCGGCGTGTACTCGTACGTGGCCAGGCTCAAGCAGGGAGTGCAGCAGCTTATGGCTGGAGCACGGAAGTTCGCTTTGCAATATGTGGACCGGAATGACCTTGTGGCTCTCACCCGGGTGGCGCAAGACATCTCGGGGATTCCTTACGTCATGGATTCGGATGCTGACCTGGTGGACAAAATTCTGGGACCGAAGGATGCAAATTTCAAAGACTGACCAGTGACCGGGACAACAATCGGCCCTCCGGGTGCCCACGCCGCAAATGAACATGAAAAGGTCCTCACAGCGAGCATGCCCGCAAAAGGGTACCTTTTCATGTTTCGTTCTCACGCCAACGGGATCGGTGTTGCTTAAGGGTTCCTGACACATGGCGGCTTTTACCGCAATGTGAACCATCCCGGGAGTGACGGACATCGCGCGGAAAGGAAGCAGGCGATCTGCCGGAAGTGTCATGGAGACGGTCGAATCGAAAACGCTGCAAGTATCCACGGGCGTCAGCCAACTGGACCGGTTTCTCGGCCAGTTGTATCCTGGAGATAATGTCGTCTGGCAAGACGTGGACGGAAGTCTTGCTCTGCCCTTTTGTCAGTCCTTTGTCAGCTCTTCTCAGGCTGCGCGCAGGCCGTTGATCTACGTGACCTTCACGACGTCTCCAGGGAAACTGCTCGAACAGTTAGGCCCCTGCTCACACGACCCGTATCTCACAATCATCGACTGCTTCACCTGGGGCAAGGGAGGCGGCTCCGACGCGGCCCTGAGTTTCTATTATGAGGACAGGCAGGAATATCCCGGCCGCGTAGTGAGGGTAGACGCGCCGGCGCGGCCCGACCTGGTTTCAGAAACCTTGTGGGGTACCTATTCTTCATTGGACGGGGACGTGCGTTTGGTCTTCGACAGCCTGAGCGCCATGCAGGAGTTGTGGGGTGCGGAAGATAGCGTCTGGAAATTCTACAGCGCTTCGTGCCCGAAACTCTATGAGCTGCAAACCGTCAGCTATTGGCTCGCCCGCAAGGACTTTCATTCGGAAAAATTTCGGCACAAGGTCGCCGAGATGGCACAGGTTGTCGTCGACCTTTCCGTGAGAAGGGGCAGATCCTTTCTCACCACTCTTAAAGCCGATAGACGAAGTCCGCCATATTTGAATATGCCTTTGAATTACTGGGTGAAAGCCGGAGCGATCACTTTCGAGGAAGAACACCCCAGCCCCCAGCAGCTTGAAATCGGCCTGCGACTCAAAGAAGCCCGCACCCTGAGAGGATTGTCCCAGAATGAACTGGCCCGTCT
The DNA here is from genome assembly GCA_020722215.1 of Desulfomonile tiedjei. Classification (GTDB taxonomy): domain Bacteria; phylum Desulfobacterota; class Desulfomonilia; order Desulfomonilales; family Desulfomonilaceae; genus DYLG01. Next base: position 2,366 of record DYLG01000209.1, on the reverse strand, counting down.
GGTGGGAGTGACTCCGAGTTCCATATCTCAGATAGAGGGCAATACTACATACCCTTCTTTGCATACGCTCCTTAAGATGGCAGAAGTCTTGTCCGTGGAGCCCGGATTCTTCTTCAAAGAACTCTCATCAAGTCAGACCCAAACGGTCTTCCCCGCAGCAGAGGCCAAAGAAATCACTCTGCCGCAAGTTCCCAGGGAGGGAATCGTCGTCAGGGCTGTCACCCCGTTCGCCGCGGACTTTGTCGCAGACATCTACATTGTTGAATTCCAGCCGCGATTCCGCCTGGCCTCCCATTTTCTGAAGCACAAGGGAACCGAGATCGGCTGCCTCATTTCCGGCAAACTGCAAGTTTCCATCGGAAAGACTGTGCGCAGGCTTCGGCCCGGCGATGTGCTCTATCTCACTTCCGACATCCCGGAGCACTGGGAGAATATCGGTCCCGCCCCCGCCAGATTGTTATGGTTAAAGGTTAGCTAGCGCGGGTTGGGTCGGCACTACCGCGCCCCGGGCATCAAGATCTCCGCCGGCCTGTCCCCCCAACAGCGGCAGTACACTACGTTCGGCATCTTCTATGGGCTCGGCAAAGACCAAGACCTACGAGCAGCTTGTACATCACGTCACCGGCGAAACCCTGTAACCCCGTCGGCAGAATACCTCAAATTCTCCGCCCCATTGCATTTGTCCTATCGACCCCGTAAAATGCAACCAGAACCCTGCGGAGCAGCAAACGCATCACCTTCAGTGCACGCGCTGTGGAAGGATTATCGTGATGCAAAGAGACAAATCAAGAATCCTCATCGTGGATGACGAGCCCCATATTTGCGAACTCATTGCTCGCTATCTGACGCCGGAAGGATACGAATGCGCCGTGGTTTCCGGCGGAGAGGCGGCGCTGAAAAAACTGGTAACGGACGAATTCCACCTGGTTGTCAGCGACATCATGATGCCGGGGATGTCGGGAATTGATCTCCTCAGAATCATTCGCACCCGGTTCTCGGACGTGGCGGTCATCATGGTAACCGCAGCGGACGACAGAAAGGTCGCGACGCAAGCGCTGGCCCTTGGTGCGTTCGGCTATATTATGAAGCCGTTTGAGAAGAATGAGGTGTTGATCAACGTTGAAATCGCTTTGGAACGGCGCCGTCTAGCCGAGTTGAGCCGTCAATATGAACGGGCGCTGGAGGAAGAAGTTCAAGCAAAGGTCAGGGAGGCTGTGCGGCACCAGGACGCCTTGAAAGTCACCGAAGAAAGGTATCGTGACCTTTTTGGCAGTTCTCGTGACGCGGTTCTTATTGTCAGGAAGAATGGGGAGATTGAGGACTGCAACCCCGCGTTTCTGGAACTCCTCGGCTATGGAGCAGAGGAGATCTCCAACTTGAACATTCGTGACGCGTATGCGGACCCCTCGCAGAGAGCAGCGTTTCGGAAGCAAATAGAAGAACACGGATTCGTAAAAGATTATGAATGGAAGGCCCGGCGAAAAGACGGAACAGAGCGGCAGTGCGTGTTCAGTTCGTCGCTGTGGAAAGATGAACGTGGTGAGGTGGTCGGTTATCTGAGCATTATCCGGGACATTACCGAAAAAAAGCTTGCGGCGCAAGCCCTAGCCGAAAGTGAGGTCCGATACAAGGCGTTATGCGCAGAGGCGCAAAGGGCCGAACATCGTCTTCGCTCTCTGATGGACTGCTCTCCCGATGCCATTGTCATCTACGATACGGAAGGAAGGCCCACCTACCTCAATGATTCCTTCACTCGTATGTTTGGTTGGACTCTGGACGAACTCCAAGGAAAACCGATTCCTTACGTTCCCGAATGGGAACGAGAAGCTACAAAGGCGGCCCTTGAAAATGTGTTCTCTGAGGGCGTCCAGGGTATCGAGCTTGACACGCAGCGTCTGACCAAGGACGGAAGAATCCTGGACATCCGCCTGAGCGCCTCGGGATTTCTGGCTAATGCCGGCGATCAAGAGGTAAACCTGGTCATTCTCCGGGATGTTACCGCTCAGAAGAAGGCACAGCAAGAACTCAAGGAAGCCCATGAAACAGCGTCGTTGGAAGCAGGCAAGCTTCGGTCCATGATCGAAGGCATGGATGAAGGGGTTGTGGTCGCGGACGCCAACGATGTGATAACTGAAGTGAATCGATGGTTTCTGCAAAAGGTCGGGAGCAGACGGGACGAGATCGTTGGAAGGAGCATATGGGAATTCCACTCCAAGACGGACCTGACGAAAAACCTCCGGGCATTGGTCGATGATTTCAGAAGCGGAGGCAGAAGGCACAAATGGATGATCAACCGTCCTTTCTTGGACATGCATGTCTCCCTTCGGGTTCAGCCGATAATTGAGGAAGACACATACAAAGGGGTG
>DYLG01000007.1 GCA_020722215.1 Desulfomonile tiedjei | reverse complement strand
CGATTCTCCAGGAGCGCGCGCCATGGCGGTGCCGGACGTCTTGGTGCGGACGTCGGCCCCCCCCCTCTCTGGTTCTCTCATCTCTCGGTTCCCATGGTATAATGGACCGGGAGGCCCCCATGCCCGATTACCTGCCGATCGTTCTTCTCGCGGGAATTGTGCTCTTGTGGTTCGCCCTTGACCGGCTGCTAGTGGCCGCGTTTTATTGGTGGTACGGCCGTCGGCGGTGAGGCACCCCAAATCAAAGACCCCAGGTCGGTTGCCCTGGGGTCCTTTGCGGTTCAAGACGATGCTCAAGTTACCTGTGATTCCTCAAGTAAGTTGCGCCCAACTCTTGAGACTTTACTTATGTGTCAGATTTGTACCTTTCGGTTATGTAACGTGCTGATTTGTCGTGATAGGGTGCAACGGGTGTCAAATGGGAAGTGCCTGATTTGTCGTTGTTTTTTGCATTTTCCCCGTAACTGTTAACCACTAGGTTGTAGGTTCGAGTCCTACTCGGGGAGCCAAACTTAGACAGGTTGGCCATGGAAATGGAAAAGAGTGTCAAGAAACATGACGCAGCACGATTCCTGGGCAACGCTCAATCGGCAGAGTCCCGCCGGAGGCGGGATTAACCACTAATGCGGGATTGTAGGTTTGATCCCGCGCTTCGCGGCACTACTCGGGGAGCCAAGCTCATGCAGCCACTATTGAGCCCGGCTTCTATTATTATGGCGCCTTATTTGGGGCTCCTGGAAGTGTGTTGCCCGTCGGTTCATGGACCTGATTGCGTGTTTGCCGGTTGTCGGGCTAATCCTCCAGAGCCACTGGGGTGGCATTGGAGTTCGCCCGGCACACGGTGCACGAATCTTGGCAAGCACAATATTTCCTGACGGCCCCTCAGAGTTCTCCAGCAATATGGGCCACCAGTTCAGCCAGCGTCTGCGCGGAAGTATGGGAATAGGCTATCTGGAGCGCTTCAAGAGCGTATCCGGACCCTTTCCCAGTGAGATGGGCTCTGGTGATTATTTCGTCGACTTGGAGTCCTGTCAGGAATTCGGCAACACGCACCCCCTTTTGCCGTTCGTCATCGCGAAAAGGATTTTCCAGATAGGTTCCCACTGAAAGCTTCCCCGTGATCATGTCTTTCGACAAGACGGCAAAGTTGGGAGCCTCTCCAAAATGGTCGGAGAGCTTGATAGCGTCGTAAGGATGCTCACCTTCGTCGCCATCTACCGGAACTGCAATAACCCATTTCTCTTTATGCATGGGCTCGTAGTGTACGAGGATTCTGTCAATATCGGGCCATCGATCAAGGATCTCCTCTTCAAGGTGAGAGACAATTTCGTGTGCTTCCCTGAGCAGGCGAGTGCGCATGTGGAGCGAGATTTCGACAAACTTGAACCTCCCGGAATTTCTGCCGCCAACGGATACGACTTCTGCTACGTCGGGATGATGCTCCATGATTTTTCGGATTTCGTCCAGCGTTAAGTGGTCCAAGGTGGCATCCAACAGCACCTTCACCGCGTCAATCATGATAAGAAACCCTATTCGAGTCACCAGCAGTGCCACGAAGAAAGCGACGTAACGGTCCAGGGAATAGCCGAGGTATGCTCCGAAGATCGAGACGAGAATCACAGCAGTGGACAAGAGGTCTGTGTACACGTGCTTGGCATCGGCCACAAGACTGGGAGATCCAACTTCCAGGCCGATTCGCAATTCGTATCGAGAAAAAATGAAGGCAGCGGCGATTATTAGGAGTATTCCGCCAACCACCTGCGGAAGGCGCCTCAGTTCACTGAACGACTGCGCCGTGACGGCATCTGAGCCGATCTCAAAAGCAGCATATAAGATAAAGAACGAAGACAGAAGAGCGACCAGATTCTCGACCTTATACAGCCCTTCCGGGAAGGTCTCGGTCTTGCGGTCGGAAATGATTATTCCGACAAATATCGTGAGTGAGGATACGACGTCGGCAAATGAATGAATGGCATCCGCTTTGAGAGCCAGACTCCCCGAGATCTCTCCCAGGAGGTACTTCACCCCCATGAGAAAGGCGTTGACAACGCATGAATATAGTGCCACTTTGGAGTAGGATCGCATTCCGCTAATCCTTTTCTTTGCGCCACCCCAAGCCCTTACGCCTTCTTCCTCTGCGGCAAAGAGGAATAACGCCCGCATTCGTCCGGTGAATTCGCATGTCACCACAGCGAGGGCATACGATCTGACGCCCTGTGCCAAAGGGGACTTCCCATTCGTGGTTGCAGTTCATGCATCGGAATTTTCGCGTAATCGTCTCAACCATACTGCCCCCACCCGCTTGCTTTCACGAGATTAGGAAAAACTCCAGAAAAGTGCACCGACTGCTCCGTAATCTTCCCTGCCATTCCAGCATGACGGCAAATACCATTCCATATCCAAGTTTGCTGAAGCCGTTGGAACGGCCGTAAGCCAGATTCCTCATGCCGGCGGCTTACGATGTTCCCGGAGGGTGATCGGTCAAGCTGTGACCGAAGATCCTGTGTTCTTCCGGTTGGGTATTCCTCCTGCCAAACCGTGTACGCAGGGGAATCACTCTTGCATCGGACCACTTCAGGCTCCAGCAAGAAGTCATGCCTTCCCGTGTTGCACCATTGGGAGAGCCAGGTTAGCGGATGGCACTCGTGAGCCGCCGCAAAGGGCTCTACCAAACCCGGAACCTGCTGGAGAACACGAAACACCGCTTAAGGAATTAGAATCATTCAGCTAAGGGATAACGGCCCTCCAGTTGAACCGCACACCCTCAGGCAAGTCACCCACGCTTGAGAGATCTTCCTGAATTCCCTTCACCGAGGGCGGCAGCATTCCGGGAACGCCACCCTGCGGACAACCGTAACCGCTTCCCATATTCGAACAACATGCGACTATCACAGTCTTTTCACTTTTTCGCCCCAGGTGTGGACTCACACACGGTTCAGTTCATCGAACAGCCGCTGTGCCAACAGCCCCAAGTCTTCTTCGCTGCCGGCCGGTGTGGATCGAAGCAGCTCATGTACCCGTTCTTCAGGTACGCCCAGATGTTTGGCCGCTAGGAACGTTTCCGCCTCTTCGTCTTCCGAGGCCAACCCACACGCGGCCACTTGGCCGATCACAACGCCGTCTCGGATGACGGGGACAACCACGCGGAGCAAACCGATTTCGCAGGCGTCGATTTCGGGTTTAAGAGACTTCTTGACCACTGCAAGCATCGCCGCGTTGGTCTGGCTGCAGATGAACGTCGTGGCCTCCGCATTACTGCGGATGGTTTCGCACAGGGGGTATCTGTCGACAAGGCAAAAGAGAGGGTTGCCCGCAGCGTCCATGAGGCAGGTGGTCATTCGCACATTCCGGGCGAAAGGGCCTAGGATGATCTCCCATTCTTCTCTCGATTTCAGGTCAAGTGGTGTCATGCGGGTACCTCGAGTCCGTTGTTCAGTGTTCTTGCGTACGAGACAGGATCTATGATTGCATACGGTGGCGCGGCACGCAAGCCCTTTGACGTGGCCGGTTTACTGATGTAGGTCACCGCCATGTCGGATTCCTGGACCGCCGCTTCCTCCTCGTCCAGTGCGCCATTTAAAACGGCACCTGAGAATATCCGAACCTGTCGTAATCAGGAAGTAAGTGGGGTGTCCCCTGAATTCCGGGGCGGGCTCCAGTAGAATCTGTCACCCCCAAACTCACGTATTACGATCACACCGTCGTCAACGAGTTGCTCAATGACGCACCAGTCAGCGCCGGAGTTTTCCACGAATCTCTTTGCTGCTTTTTCCCGCATGGGATGGACAGCCGTAATACTCATGAAATCTTGCTCTACACGGCCGGTACGAGTGAACCACTCACCCTCGTCAACCGGCAAGAACCTCACGTCTTCGATCTTACTGGTGAGTATCGAAGAGGCTCCTGCAAGGACTTCACCCGTGGGAGGCCTCACCCAGGCTTCAGCGGGAGGGCGCGTGGGAATCGCCACGTAAGAGCACCTCGGATTAAGCAATAAAAGCACGTCTGCAAGGTCCCTCAGGTGGGCCGCGCTGTCATTCAGTCCCTGCACGACCATGGTCTCGGTAACAAGTTCCCCCCGAAAGGCCTGGGAAAACCGACCAATGCCCTCGAGGACTGAAGACAGCCTGAGGCTAGGTTGTGGCCTATTGAGTTTACGCCACGTGTCTTCTCGAACGGTGTCGATCTTCACCGAGACCCAGTCGGCCTCTGCCACTTCTTCTTGGAGCTTTTCGTCCCGCAACAGGGACGCGTTAGTTATGACGGCAACTCTCATGCCGAGTCGTCGCAGTAACCGTATCTCGGTCCCGAGGTTAAGATCGAGTGTGGGTTCGCCATCAGCAACGAATGTGAGATAATCGATCGGGTCATCCGCTTTCAGAGCCTTTTCCACCTTTTCCAGCACCGCCCGGAAGATCAGCTCCGGCTCATAGAACTCCCTGCGCTCGATCTCAGTCTTCAAGGTGGCGCCTGCCTGACAGTACACGCAGGAATAGGAACAGCGCTTGGCAGGGATGTTGTTAATTCCCAAACTCCGTCCCAAGCGCCGCGATGGCACCGGTCCAAATGCGATCATAGATAAATCACCTTTTGTTTGCATACGATAACCTCTTTGGCGCCGGGAAGGCTAGCGCCGGCAATCTCTTCCCCGGTCTTCTTGCTTCTGTTCGGGGAAATGCTTTTTCGGACAGCCGCAACGCACCAGGTGGCGCCTATCCACTTAACCGGTTTGCCTGTTCCATCAGCAGCGACTTGAAACGCTCAAGAGAAACGTGATGAGCATGGGTAGGTATTCCCATCCAGTCAGAGTAATCCAGAAGATCTTCGGGATGTTCCTGGGCATGTTGGTCAAAATATCCGACGGCATCCTGGACACTGTTGCACCCCCTGTGTGACGTGGGAAATTCTCGTTTGCGAGACCCTCATCCCAACCTGCGAACACCCGATGTCCGAATTCGATTCACCCGGTTTCATCCACCAGATCTTTTCTCCCTTCGCTATTGATTATCGCTCCGCTGCGTCGGCTAAGTGCGCCGCGCTCTTCGCTTCTGAATGCCTGGCAAGAAAGAGCTGTTCTCCGGGGCCTACTTATGCTTAAAGGGTTTGTGCGAAAATCCATTGAGCATAGAGGCCCCGAATGGAGGAGAAGATACTGCAGGCGCGGGAAGAATTCAACAAGGTCGTTGACTTCGTCACAACAGAGGCACGGTGAGGGCGCCGTGGAAGCCCTCAAAGATTTCCTTGGATTGGAACTCGCTCATCGACCGATCCAGCGGCTAGCCCGGGACCTGACGGCCGCGGTCAATGAGTTTAACGATTCGCTGGAGCAGCCGGACGCCTCAGAAGAGGGTCCGATTCTGATCGAGACCCTTGACGGCAAAGGGATACCCATCTGTAAACCGAACCCGGATCAGCCGAAGACTCCTGAGAAGCCCGGGGGAAAAAGGATGGCACTGGTGAGGGCCACCGTGAGCGCCGATCGTGGAAGAGATTGCCGATGGGCTGGTCAATGATGGCGCCAAGACGCAGCGCTCGAAGAAACCCCCGCGTTCCAAGCCTCGCCGGAAGAGGATTATCGCCTCTCTTACGCAAGAGAGGTCAGCGCTCATGAGCAAGTCTCCACAGGCCGCCATGAGCAGAATTCACCCCCATACCGTACTCCTCATCTTGACCCATAAGTTCTGGCTGGAGACCGTAGATGTGGGACATGTCCCAGGCTCCAGCCTGGGAACGCTCGGCGGGAGGTTCCGGCCTCGCTGTGAGGGCGACCGCCGGTCGCCGCACTTCATTTCATGAATACGGTTGCGTATCCGGTGGGACAGGCATCCAAGCCTGCAGAGGCCGCCCTCCCTTTGATCATTTGCCGTGAGTCAGGGCGATCTTCTCGAACATGATCACAAGACCGGCAGAAATCGTGTACAGGGAATCAATGACCAGGTTGTCTTCGGCCGTGTCATCGAAGAATACGTTGAGAGTGGATTCCATACCGTCATCCGGCTTCCGGTAGCAGATTAGCATTGGTACCCGCGGAAGAGGATGCAACACTACCGCGATATCCGAATCAAAAAGCTTGGGCGCGGGTCTTGCTGAAAAGATCCGGATCATGGTCTCAAACAGATCCGTGTATGTATCCGCGACCTGCTTCAGGGGCTTTTCGCATCTTTGCCCAAAAAGGCGGCTCCAGGTGGCCCCATTCTTCAATTCTCTCAGAGGAACCCAGTTCCCTGAAACGGCGGTTCCCGAACAGGATAAGACATAGTTGAGCAAGGGGACGGTCACCCACTCATGCACATGGCAATCAGAGACCACATTCCCTCTGGAATCGACGCTGAAGTCCTTGCCGAGGCACTTGATCGTCAACATATCACCTGAGAAGGATGCGCCCAACCTCTCTGCCGACGAGGCAAAATCTACGTCGGCAACTCGTTGCCTCAAGCGTTCCAGTGCCCGTTCCCGCTCCCGCTCGGGAGTCCTGAAATCAGCGTTATTGATGATGTGCTTCTCAAGGTCGCGTCTTTCCAGGTAAGGACAGCCTTCAAGGCGCTTCTCACCTTTGAATACGGCCGCGGCAAAAGCGAGGCATGTGGGCACGTGACACCGGCCGCAATTGGTCCTTGGGAGTATCTTGAAAACATCCATCGCGTTATTGAGTTGAGACATTAGCTGGGCTCCGTCGGTAGGGGTTCTCTGCAGGCTTCTTATTTGGGTGCGCTCGGTCAGCCGGCGAGAATGAGCGCCACCTGTTCCCTGTGGTAAACCGGATCGCCCAGCACCATCTCGTTGGCTTTGGCCCGCTTGAGGAACAGATGGATGTCGTGCTCCCATGAGAAGCCTGTTGCCCCCAGCACCTGGATGGCGCTCGTGGAAACACTCGTTCCCACTTCGCAGCAATAGGACTTGGCTGACGACGCGGCCAGGGCTGCCTCCTGAGGGTCGGCTTCGTCCTGAGCCCAAGCGGCCCAATACATGAGCGAGCGAGCGCTTTCCACCGCCTCAAACATCTGAGCGCACCGATGTTTGACGGCCTGATAAGCTCCTATGGGTTGGTCGAATTGGATTCGAATCTTTGCATAATCCGCTGCCATTTCCATGGACTTCTGTGCGGCCCCTACGCTATCCGCGCAAATGCCCACCTGAGCACGCTGAAGTACCGGTCGCAGGCTGCTCCATCCCTCGTGGAGTTGACCAAGCACGCTTTCCTCGCCCACGCGAACATCACGGAACTCCACTGCAAAAAGCTTACGTGTGCCATCCATGGTCCGAAGAGGAGCAATTGACACGCGCTCGTCAGGCAAATCCACGCAGAAGAGGGAGATGGCTTTGGTAGAGTCGCAAGCCGGTGCGGTTCGCGCCGCCACCACTATAAAATTTGCGCACTGTACGTCCGGTACAAAGAGCTTAGTCCCTGAGAGGACAAACTCGTTGCCATTGAACTCCGCGGCCATCCGGACATAGCCCGGGTCTGCGCCGCTGTCAGGCTCGTACAGGGCGAGCGTTCCCCGAATCTTGCCCTCTGCAATTCCGGGGAGATACTTGGCTTTCTGGGCAGGAGTTCCGGCCTGGACAAGAGCATCGGCTGCGAGCAAGACGGTCGAAAAGAACGGCCCCGGCAGCAATGCCCGTCCCATCTCTTCCAGCACAAGGCAGAGATCCACAAAGGGCATGTTCAAACCGCTGAACTCTTCGGGCAGGCGCATGGCCGTCCATCCCATTTCAGCTATTCCAGCCCACAATCTGTCCGAAAAACCTCTTTGATCGTCGAACATGGCTCGGACATACTTCATGGGGCTCTCGTTGTCGAGGAACCGTCGCACCTGTCTTACGATTTCGGTCTGCTCCCGGGTTAAGGTGACGTCCATGCGGTCAAATCTCCTTCTGCCTGGAAACACGGCTTATGTCTTTGGGCAAGCCCAGGACTCTCTCACCTATGATGTTTCTCTGGATTTCCGAAGTACCGGCTTCGATGGTGTTTCCTTTTGACCGGAGAAACAGGTGCTGCCACATGCCGTCCTGGATTGCCCAAGGCGAGCCTCGCATGAGCTGGGAGGACGGTCCTTGCATGTTGAGGGCACGCTCGCATATCCGCTGGTTGGATTCACTCCAGAGCAGCTTGCTGATGGAGCCTTCCGGTCCTGGCAGTCCGCCCTTGAGCAACTGGCTTAGCGCGCGATAGCCGTGTGATTTAAGGATTTTGACGTCAATGTACGCCTGGGCGAGTTGCTGTCGAAATACCGGATCCTGAATAATAGGTCTGCCTGATCGCTTCATGTGGCGAGCCATGTGTATCATGTTGCGGATGTTCCGAACGAAAAGCCCACCCATGACCGCGTCCCCAACGGCCCGTTCGAACATGAGAGTGGTTATCGCTATTCTCCATCCGTCGCCTTCTCTGCCCACCAGCATTTCCGCAGGCACCCGAACGTCTTCCATGAAAACTTCGTTGAACTCGCTGGCGCCTGTGATTTGCGTGATCGGCCTGACGTCGATGCCCGGCAGCTTCATGTCCATAAGGAGATAGCTCAGTCCCTTGTGTTTGGGCGCTTTGGGGTCCGTGCGTACCAGCAGGATGCAGTAATCGGCTATGTGAGCGAAACTAGTCCAGATTTTCTGACCGTTAACTATGTAGTGCCCGTTTTCCTTTACTGCCCGTGTGGAAACGTTTACCACATCCGACCCTGCGTTAGGCTCGCTGAATCCCTGGCACCATATATGCGAACCGTCGAGCGCTTTGGAAATGAACTCCCGCTTCTGCTCTTCAGTGCCGCACACGAAGATGGTCGGCACAGCCATGCCGAATGTAATGATTCCGGCTATTTTTAGTTCAAAGCACGTGGACGCAAGGGTCTCGAGCACAATAACCTCTTCCATCAGGGTTTTTCCCTGTCCCCCGTATTCCTTGGGATAGTGCATTCCCGCGTAGCCCGCATCGAATAGACGTTTGTTGAACCGACGATGAGCCTCGGCTTCTTTTTCCCATGAATCGAAGGTGTTATGCCGGGAGGTATCCCAGTTCTCGGGAAGATTCTTCTCCAACCAGGCGGTGAATCCTTTCCCGAACTCCTCCTGGGCAGGGGTGAGCCGAAAATCCATCTGCTGCTCCTTTCGGATGGAAGGCACGAATCAGTACTGCTTAACAGGAATGAAGATAAGGGTTTACCTTGGGGCTGTCAAGCAAGAACCGGCCGGTGCCGGGCAAGGGAGAATAGGTCAGGAATCGGCCAGGCTTACCTCTGTTGATGGGTCGAGGCAGTAAGAGTAGATGCGGATGAGGGTGTCCGGAGCTAGAGCACCAAAGGCTTGGTCCCGCTGTTTTCAGAGCGCATCAAAGCCCAGGGCAAACTCAATTGCGCTCCGCACCTTGTGCATCAGTTCCGGAGCAAGATGCGTGATGAAAGCACCCATTTTCGATTTCCGGACTGTTTGTATATTGTCCAAATTGACTGCGCACTCAGTGAGCATGCCGTCGGCTCGAGTGAGAAACACTTCAGTGGGAATGGCTCGAATGGTAGTTGTAATTGGAGCAATGGTGACGGACGTGAGAAACGAAATCGCGGAATTCCGCGTGAGAATGAGCACCGGCCTGCGTTTGTCCGGTTCCTTGAACTTGTACCAGTACACGTCTCCTTGATTCACGGTTGCCCCCAAGCCTGTTCGTCTTCCCATATATCAAACTCACCTGGCGCCACCGGCTTGTCCGCGTAACCTTTGGCGTGCGCCGCTTCAAGCCGCCCGATGAGGCTGCGCTGTAACGCAAGCTTGACAGCTTCCCGGATGAATGCCGACCGGTTGGTCTTAAGATCTCGTGTGGCCCGATCTACTTCATCGAGCAGGGATTCGTCTATGGTTATCTGAATGGTCTTCATGGGAGACTCCGATGTGGATTGTTATCCATAGTCTAATCCACAAAGACGGATTTGTCAAAAAGGTTTATGTGGGCGGAGCGCGACAAGATGGTATAGTCCTGGATGAATGCAGAGCAGACGTGCCCCCGGAGGCGCAGCTATCTCGCTCCAGGCACTATGCTTTGTGCCCACAGTACGGGCATTCCTCCAGACGCGCGTCGTAGCCCTTCCCACAATCCCGGTTCGGGCAGCGGTACACGCTGCCGGGGCGGGGCAGATCAATGCCCAGCACAAGTATATTGATCGGGTCATCACCGATGTATGACTCGATTCGCGCTCGGTCATCAGGGAGTTCCCCAACCACGTACCCGACAATCTTGTGGTTGGGATAGCACGCGGCTACTTGGGCATGGTAACGGCGGAGCTGGTCCACTGTGGATTCCGTGATCTGCACGTCCTTCAGTTCAACGAGATGAACAGTACTCTTCGTGACAAAGGCCAGATCCAACCGGCCCGCATCGCCCGGCAGGGTGACCTGCTGCAAGCACACATTGACCTCGCCGAGCTTCCCGGGCAGCATTGGTTGCAGCTCCGGATGAATCAGGTTCGGGTAGTTTCTTACGGTCTCTTCGATCTCCTGTTCCTGCTGCATCACACCTCCAAACGGGCCAGACTGCCCTTCGCGTGAATGGCGTCGGCAAGACGCTGGTGGCTGGTCTTCTTGGGGGCTTTCTTGGCTCTGCTTTGTGCCGGAATCTTCATACTCAAAGTGTCTGCAAACTCCTTGAGTTGCTTCTCTTCCGCAAAAAGCTGCTCCAAACGGCGGGCTACCTCCGCCGGGTCTTCCAGCAAAGCCAGTTCCCGGTAGATCCGATTCGCCTCGCTTTTCGCACGCTGCTCCGGGCTGTTCTCGAAATCTGCCTTGATTTGCTCGCGCAGATCTTTGAGACTTGCAAAATCATCGGTCAATCCCTTGCGGTAGTGCCAGAGTATCAGCGCGTCCAGATAGGCTTTGACTGTTGCAGGCTCTTTCTGGGTTATGAGCTTCCTATCCTCGGAGGGCAACTGCCGGAACCTCTTCTTGAAATACTCTGCGGTGAAGAACTTCTTCCGGTCTGCGTTGGAGGATGTCAGGCTCTTGATCTGGCTCGCTATAGGATGATCCTTCGCCGCCTTCTTCTGTGCCGGCGTGGGTGGCAGGTAAGGCTCAACGGCTTTGCGCGCCTCCATTAAGGCCCTGAGGGCAGTGTCAACAGCCTTTTCGGGCAATGCCGGCTTCGTTTTTCGGCCGAAGACGGTATTCAGATCCTTGACAAGTTGAACCAGCTCCTGATAGGCCGCCATTACACGCCTCCTTCAGTGCGCTCAAAGATCCACCGAGTGACGCTGATCACATCCTGGGAAGCTTGGTGATTCGGGTGAGATAAGAACACTGGCATGTCCTCCCGCACGGCCGTTGAGTGTTTGATCGTTTCACTGAACCAGTGATCAGTAAGCACTTGTGAGGAGTCCGTAACCACGGGATTTCCTTCTCTGCGATGCTGATTGAGGGTTTCAATCATATCCTGTAGCCGATAGTTGGATTCTGGTACGCCGCCTCTCTTCTTGGTCTGGACTACTCCAAGCAACTGCGGCCGGTTGGAAAGCCACCCCTGGCTTTCTCCTCTGCGCAGGATTTCGGCCAGTCGCTTCAGCAACATGTTCAATCCTGTGGTGGACAAATCGTCCGGGATGCAGGGGATGACAAGATAGTCTGAAGCCACCACACTGTTGACAGTCGCTTTGTACAGGTTGGGAGCGCAATCCACGATCACATAGTCGAAACGCTTCCGAAGTTCTGGGAAATATTTCAGGCAATATCCATACTCGTCTCCAGGTTTGTAATGGCCCTTTAGTCGCTTTTTCGCTTGGTCGTTGAAGATATCGTCCTCAAGACGGATCATCTTGAAGCTTGCAGGAAGCAAATGAAAGTCTGGAAGGTGGGGTTTGATCTTATCCTTGTATGGCGTTCGGTAGAATAAGGTCTTGAGTCTTGGGAGAAAAAGGGCGGCGGCCGTCTTCTGATAGTAAGCATTTGTATTGACAGTTTTTTCCCACTCACGGTTAGTGAGGATCCACAGACTCGCGCTGGATTGCGGATCAAGGTCAATGAGAAGCACCCGCTTATTGAAGCCCGGGCTTGCCAAACACGCGGCCACGTTGACGGACACGGTAGTCTTGCCGACTCCGCCCTTGAAGTTCACGAAGCTGATTACCTTTCCAGGCATCTCGTATCCCCCACAATCCAGGCCGTCGCGGATGCGTGTCGTCTCATCAAGCGGGCGGTCCGGATGCCGTCACATGTTTTCTCTCAGGTTCGTAGGCCGAATCGTTGGAGTGTACGCGATTTCGACCCCTTTTGGCAAGATGTATGCCGATAGATTTCCGGGAACTCGGCCGATCCGGAGAGTCTTGATGACATGAACTGTTGGGATCAGGTCCACTCCTGTCTGCCAGCGGTTGATACATCTGCGTAGTAGAAGAATCCGAAAACTGGGCTTCACGCACGGAATGAAGCAAGAGCACACCTGACCCCATCCGTTTTCTATTTCCTCACTACGAACCGTTCATCAAGGCTTTTCATCTTGTCCACTATGCCGCCGTACTCGAGTTCGCTGTACGGGAGCATTGCCGCACCGAAGAAGCCCTGTCTTCGGATGTTCAGCGCCTTGCGAGTCGCCTGTCTGCGTATCTCGTCCCAAAACGGGTGGTCGAACGCGTCGGAAGGCTCCGTGAACTTTCCGTTGCGAATGCAGTACGCAGTGCAGCTCACAATGGGCGGTCCGTCAAAATAGGAAATGGGCGAATTGCGCTTCACAGGCATTAAAGGTCCGGTGTGGCTGCCGCGCATGAATCCGGCCACAAGAGGAGTAATACAGAACGGACCAAGAACCTCGCCGGTGGCAGGGAAACTGCTCTGTACTCTCACAAGCATCACCGGGTCGTCCTTACCCACGTATTTGCCGGCAATGTTGTGGAGCCTCGTGGTGCTCACCGACACGGCAATCTCATTGTCCGAGCGGGAATGAATGGATTCCACTACGAACCGTTCAGGATCACGAAGAAGCGCCGCAATGTCATAAAGGTCTTCGGGTGCGTTCAATTGTATGACTCTGTCCGCGTCCGTGCAGGACACGTCCATAATCGTGAACCTGAATCCGGCCGTCATCTTGGGCGATAGTATCAGACCGGGGCAGTACATGGGATCGGTGAATGCCAAATACAGAGGGAGATTGTACGCTCCGGGATCGGTTTTGTCCGCGGCGAAGAAGAGGAAAGGCTCGCCGGGGCGCTCGTCGAATTCCATTTCGGCCACTGCAGGTCCCATGCCCTTGATGGTGCCGGAAAAAGCATCCTTCAGGAGATCCTGGCCGGCGCCATACAGCCCTTCCGCTTTGGCCAGTTCCGTTCCTGCAACGAACGCATCCCAAGCCAGCTTGTGGACCTGCTCATTGCTCACGCCTTTATCGTGAGTGAACAATATGGCGATATCGTCGCCGGTATAACTGACTTGCGTGTCAATGAGCAAGCCCGGGGAGTTCTCTGCAAGGAATTGCTTGACTCTGTCCACAAGCGATTTGGTTGGTTGAATGTGTCCTCCTACACTGCCAATGTCGGCCTTGATCGCGCTTAGAGTGATCTTCATTCCAACCCCTCCGGTTTGAGCCCAATCATTGAGCTGAATCGAGCCAACCCGCGTTGACCGCTCGCCGGACGGTGGGTCGTCCGAGCAGTCATCTTCAACTAAGCATGCACAGCGGTTCAGCGCAGGACCTGGAACCGCGGTATATGATGAACCACTCAGGGAGGCGCTCCGACATTCCCCGGAACAAGCCCCGACCCGGACAAGTTAACCGTTGCCCGGCAACAGGGTCCGCTCCGGGAAGACCGGGCTTGGCGCCCCCCTTGTGTCTAAGACTCTGATGACCGGCGCGACCGGTCGGTTACAGTATGCCCTATTCGGCCACCTTGCGCAACTGTCAGGGAGAGGGTTCCGGTACGGGTCATACGAAGGTGAGTTCGGATCGGTAAGTCGGGCGGTGTGCCTTCGAGCGAAGTCAGGTTTGCAGTTAGGGGTTGTCAGGAAATAAGGTGGGCATTCATGGTAGGGGCGGACCCATGTGTCCGCCCTCTTCGGCGGAGCCGGCCCGGCTTTGGGGCAGACACGCAGGTCTGGCCCTAGCGTCGGTTCGGCAGCCGTTTGCATAGTTTATTTCGTGACAGGCCCTTGGCAGCGGAGCATGCGCCTCCCTACCGCCGGCGACTGAGGAGTTACGCGGAACTCAAGATTTCTCTTGACATATATCGAGGAGAGATATAACATGCGGTCATACAGGAGAATCCATGGATATTCAGTCCGTCCTTCTCGGATTCCTAATGCGCTCCAGCATGACAGGCTATGATCTCAAGAAAGCCTTCTCCATATCGTTCGCCTTCTTCTCCGGGCTTAGCTACGGCTCAATTTACCCGGCTCTAAAAAGACTGGAGAACCAGGGGTTGGTTACCAAGCAGGTGGAGATTCAGGACGGCGCACCAAACCGCAAGATTTACACGATCACAGAAGCGGGCAGGAAGGCCTTCCTCAAGTCCTTGAGATCGCCGCTACCCCCGATGCAACCCAAGAATGCTTTTCTGATGAGGCTCTTTTTCTTTTCCCATCTCGCTCCGAAGGACCGAAAGTCGGTTGCCATGAAGCACCTGTGGACAGTGAAGCAGATGCAGGCACAACTGGAGTCGGTCCAGCCCGCGGTCGCGGCACATGCCGACCGGTTTCAGTATTTGTGTTTCGAGTTCGGGCTTCGCTTCCTCAACGATTTGGTGCGCAATCTCTCACAGGTAATCGATGCCTTGGAGGAAGGCCCGCCTGAGACGGAGCCGTGAACGCACGGCTTGATGGAGGAGACAATGCCAACTCTTAGCAAGGCACGCCAAATTTTTCTGTACGTCGCGCCCTTTCCCGGTCTTGCTTTCTTCAAGATCTGGGCATCTTTTGAACCGGCGCCCGGAAGCCTGTTCATTGGCGCGGGCCTCATTTTGATCTATTGCGTAGGCGTCTTGGTGCTTGCGTGGCGCTGGGACAAACCGACCTACTTTGATTGGGCCGTATTCGGCTATTTCCTCGCACTTGCGTTTGCGCTCGGCCTTTGGCCCGAGGCAACCGCAGCGATACTGCGCAGGTATGCGGTGACGGGAATCTACGTGTGCTTGTTCCTGGCGGCTTTTGTTCGCCGATCCTCGGCTTGGATCCCTTCACGTATCACTACGCAAAGAAATATGCTCCCCAGGCGGTTTGGAACACCCCAATCTTCATCAGCATCAATCGAATCATGACATTCGCGTGGGCGGGCATCTTCGCCGGGTGCATCGTTCTCAGCTTGTACCCGTCGGTTGTCACTCGCGCAATAATCCCTCTCAGTCTGATTATCGGTATAGGACTTCCGTTCAATTTCCTGTTTCCGGACTACTACCTGCGACGTTTCGGCCTGCCCACAATGGCTGAGCTGCGGAAATTCCGGAGTCCTGCCGTACATGATAGCGCTTCTCCTCCAACCCGCGGCGCGGTTGCCGGCCCGGCAGTGATCACCTCCGAGGCCAGCGGTCCGAGCCGCCCCCTGGAGGAGGCGCGAGGAGACGCAGAACGCATAACGCTCACACAACGTGAAAGGAGGACCATTATGAAGGTTATCGCTCTCAATTCCAGCGCTAGAGGTGAAGGAACCAGCAAGACGAGGCTCATGCTCGATGCCCTTGTGAAAGGCATGCGCGAAGCCGGCGCAGAGGTGGAGACGATCCACCTGCGCGACAAGAAGGTGAAGAACTGCATCGGATGCTTCACGTGTTGGACCAAGACCCCCGGAGTCTGCGTCCAGAAGGACGACATGACCAACGAAATCTTCCCCAAGTGGCTTGAGGCCGACATTTGCGTATACGCCACGCCTTTGTATCACTACACCGTGAACGCTGAGATGAAAGCTTTCATCGAACGCACATTGCCGGTAGTGGAGCCCTTTATGTACAGGAAGGACGACCGCACACACCATCCGCTGCGCCGAAATCCTCCAAAGGCAGTGGTCCTGTCCGTGGCCGGGTTTCCCGAACCATCCGTGTTTGACCAGCTCACGTCATACGCCAACTTCCTGTTTGGGAAAAGCCTCCTGGCCGAGATCTACCGACCCGCAGCCGAGTCGATGACCCAGCCGCAAGTGGCCGATACAATGAACGACATCCTTGACGCGACAGCCCAGGCCGGCCGAGAACTGGTTCAGTCCCGGAAGGTCTCCGACGCCACTTTGGGACGGATCACGCAGCCCATCGGGGGAGACTACGATTCCCATGCCAGGATGGCAAACGCTTTCTGGAAGACTTGTATGAGTGAAGGGGCGTCGCCCCGGGAGTTTGGCGAGAAGGGCTTAATACCTCGTCCCGATTCCATAGACACCTTCCTGATGATCATGTCCGCGGGTTTCAATCCCCAGTCTGCAGCAGGGACCACGGCAGTCCTCCAGTTCAACTTTTCCGGCGAAGTGGAGGGATCATGCCACGTTAGCATCGAAAACGGCAAGATCGTGACCAAAGAGGGGCCGGCCACCAAACCGGACTTGGTAGTAGAGTCGCCCTTTGAGATTTGGATGGACATCCTGACGGGCAAAGCCGACGGCCAGGCTATGTTCATGCAGCAGAAGTACAAGACCGTGGGTGACCTTACTTTGCTGCTGCGAATGAAGGACCTCTTTGGTAAAGGGAAGAAGTGAGGGTTCACCAGGGAGATCGCTTCTTGCACGACGCTGCCTCCGGCCGCATCCAAATAGAAGAAATAACCACCAAGGCACCAAGGATTCTGTAGCGGATCTTCCGGAAACGGTTGGACCTTCCTGTGGGGCTAACCTATTAAAATTAACAAGTTACTCCCTTTTCCGGCCGCGTTTCTTACTGTATACGCGCAGTGAGGTGGGCGCCTTTATTCCCGCCGCCTCGAAGATCTTTTGTTGGAGTGCGTTGGGCTTTGGGATCCGGGTGAACCGAATCGGCCCTAGTGATTCTCGCAGCAGTGTCCAGCCGTTTATAGCATCTATTGCGTGGCGGACTTCGATCCCGTTGCCGGACAGCCTGCGTTCTATCTCTTTGCGCAGGATAAGGGCGAGCATGACTACGAGCACATGTCCTCTGGTGCGGCTTTTCTTTAGAACGAATACTGGACGTACTTCAAGGTCGGTCTTCATGCTCCGAAAGTCCATTTCCGCTCCGAAAGCAGCTTGATCTGATCCAAAACCGTCTTGGGGTCAGAGGTATTTCCTTCGAACACATCAACCGCGACAGGATCTCCCTCCCTGTCCGTCAAAAGCCCGATGACTATTTGCTTTTTTCCCTTTTTACCATCACGGTTGAACCCGTATTGACCGAATTCATTGCATTTGCCTTCGAGATAAGAAGACGTCACATCATACAGAAAGAGCTGATTGCACTGCTTGCCTCTTTTCCTGAACAGCTTCGATTCGATCTCCAATCTTCGGTCTGCCAAATAATCCAGGACGTCATACAAATGATTCTCATTGAAACCTATATGGTCCGGATGCCCAATCCCGAGAAGCTCGTACACTGCTTGATTGCGTGCCCACTGAACCACGGCCCTTCGGCTCATCCCGCGGATGACCTGTGCGATAACCATCAACAAAGCCGGCCGGCCTTTCCTGTGTTTGCCAAGTACCTCCACCAGTCCCGTTTCTTTGGCAATCTCATTGAGCAGATACATCGCACCAAATTGGGGGCCCTGCTCGGTCCCGGGGTTGTCAATTCCCTCAAAGGGTATGCCATCAAATTTCCCACAAGAGCTTCGACATCGGAAAGCCCCAGAGGTCGATTGAGTGCCTCCGGCAGCATCGGGAAATCATATCTGAACTGAACGGCGAAATCGGCAGGCAGCGAGGTGCGCGAACGACCGACAGTCTTCTTGCCCATGTGTCTGAAGAACATTGATCAGAAGCCGCAGGTCATGCGTCCTGGGGTAAGCCGGGCCACGAAGCGTCAACCACGCCTTCAAAGCCTTTTCAACTGCTTGCTGGGCATGAAACCCGAACACGGAATCCTCGAACAGGCCCGAATCCATCATGTTCCGGATTGCCTTCAAGTCCGCCTTGGCATGCGTCAGCACTCGCTCCGCATCTTCACGGTCGGTCGTACACAATCCTTACCTCCCTCACGGATCTCGCCAAAACGTGATTTGTCGCATCCTTCCACTTATCGACTTCCTCGGGTGTGAAAACAAGAACGTCGATGGGCACGGGGAATGCCCACAGAGCCTTCCGTATTCGGCTGGATTCGGCCCATCGGGAGCCTTGATGAAACGAAGATTCCTTTTCCACGACGATGAGGTCAACGTCAGAGTCCGGTCCAACATCGCCGCGGGCCGCAGAACCGAACAGAATGATCCGCTCCGGCGCAGAAGCGTCCACTATTGCTTTGACTATGTCCCGGATCAGTGAATCGAGGGTGTCGCTGTTGGGCGTCATAGTAGCACCTCTTTCTGCGGGGAACTCTGACCCGTGCAGCTCAGCTCTCGTCATTAACAGCGTTGGTTTTCTTCCTTCGTCGCGAACGGAATCCGGAGTGAGACTTGAAAGCCTCGACCGGTGCGGTTCCCGTCGGTCACAGCACCCTACTCTACCCTGTGGGAAGAAATTTGTCCGCACATGCCGCCGATGACCGCAGATTCAAGAAACTGGCAACGACATGCGATCATGGCTGTTCAGCGTTTACTCATCTGCGTAACTGTGCGTAATCTGCGGATGTCTTCGTTTCGTTGCGGCCGGGAAGGCCTCTTCATGGCAGAATACCACGGCCTGTCATCGAAATCACCAATTAAGTCCAATGGTTTTGGATCAAGACGTATCCACTAAGAACTAACGCGTTGCAAACATCATGCTCATGGATAAACTCTAGACTGAGACTGACCCTTACTGCCGTGCACGGAAGCAGCACTAGGCCGGGTGCAGGCCGCAACAGGCCTTGGATGCCCACGGCTCGTCGCCAGGCTTCAAAGAAAAAACAAATTGCCTCGGATGCGGGGCGTTCTCAGGGAGGTCAAGACCGTGAAAGCACGCAACTGTGTTGCCAGGATAAGCCTGATCATATTGGTATTGGTGACCGCGATCCCGGTGGTGGGTTCAGGCGCGGAGTCCGTGCGCCGCCCCAAAGGAATCATTCTGTTTATAGGCGACGGGATGGGAATCAATCAACTCAGGTCCGCAGCCATTTATTCCCGACAGATCCTCAACAAACCGTTGGTGATCGACTCCATCGGCACAATAGGCATGACCACCACGTTCTCGGCCGATTCGGAGATCACGGATTCGGCTGCTGCGTCGACAGCTCTGTATTCGGGACACAAGGTGAACAACGGAGTCATAAACATCTTGCCTGACGGAAGACAGGTGTTCAACATCGGCCATGCCGCAAAGAAGGCCGGCTTCTCCGTTGGGGTCATTAGTACCACCAGGTTGACCCATGCCACTCCCGCGGCGCTTTATAGCCGTTCCCCGCATCGTGATGACGAGAATTTCATTGCAGATCAACTGCCGGAATTCGAACCGGACGTGGCCATGGCCGGCGGGCTGGCCTATTTCATTCCGCGCACCCGTGAAGGGAGCAAGAGGAAAGATGACAAGGATCTCATCGAGGTGATGAAAAGTAAGGGATACAGATATGTTACGAGCGGTTCCGATCTGAAGGCGGTTGATCCTTCCGCAACTCGCAAGCTTCTCGGCTTGTTTGCCTTGTCGCACATGGCTTACGAACTGGATCGTGTGAATGTCCCGGAACTGGCGAATCAGCCGGATCTCGCTTCCATGACAATGGTCGCTCTCTCAATCTTGGAGCGGAATCCCCGTGGCTTTTTCCTGATGGTTGAAGCCGGCCGAATCGATCATGCCTGCCACGGTCATGATATCAAGGCTTCAATCTACGATACCCTCGCGCTTGACGAGGCGGTGAGACGGGTATTGGAGCATCAGAAGACACATGCCGACGTACTGGTGCTGGTTACCGCAGACCATGAAACCGGAGGCCTGGGCCTGGGGACCGGCACTGAGTACACCCTTGACATAGCGGCACTTCGACCGATCAAGAACAGTCTGGAGTATCTCCATCGGAGGATACTGAAGCAGCCCGGCGATCTTGACTCGATACTCAAGTCCGGCGGATTCGACTTGAACGACAAAGAGCGAGCCCTCGTGTCCAAGTACGCTCCGGGGCAGAGCCCTGACGCTGTCCCTGAACTCAGTGCGTACAAGGAAAAAATCAAACAGTACGTATTCTCCTGGATTCATTACGCGCTTGGCTTGATTGAAAGCGATCGGGCAAGAATAGGCTGGACCGGGTTTGTTCACACCGCGCAACCGGTGGTTACCTACGCTGTTGGTCCCGGCGAAGAAGAATTCTCAGGTTACTATGACAATACCGACATTGCGAAGAAAATGGCGAAACTCCTTGGACTGATCCTTGACCCGCCCGCGTCTGATTCGAAAAAAGCGCCATGATGCGGCATGTCCTGAGATTCAAAGGAATTCTTGCCGCGACGCACAAGAGATGAATCGTTGGTGACCCTTCACAGGGTCAGTTACGCTTGCGATATCCAGAAGAACGGTACCTGTCTTGCCGAGTGGTTCGGCCGGCCCCGCGGCGGAAAGCGCGGACCAGGCTTACAGCAGTTTCTTGAATTCTCTATGTGTGAGACCGGCGTCATGGACAATACCAGCCATGGTGTGGGCGTATACCGGATTGTGGCGCGGAATGGTGAGGACTCTGAACCCATCCGACATGACGATATGCTTGCGTTGGCGTATGATACTGAACCCAGCCCTTTGCAGAGCGCGTACTGCGGCCAGGTGGTTTATACCCGGGATCCTGCCCATGAGTCTACATCGTGACCTCTATTTCGCGGACTTCCGTATCCGGGAACAAGTCGTCCACAGCCGCCAAGTACTCGTGGATCGCATCCCGGATGTTCTCAATAGCTTCTTCTTCGGTAGCCCCTTGTGACCAGCATCCGGGAAGTCCGGGCACAGAGACGCTGTAACCTTCTTCTGAATGCTGAAGTACCACTTTGTATTTCATGCTGCGACCCTCTCCTTCGTTTCCAACGTCTACAACGAGGCCTGGATTCCCTGATCGGCCAGGATCTATTCTGTCTCGCTGTGTATGGCTGGTGGCTCCATGACGGGCGCTGTAGACACTGTCGTCCCTTTCCACAGGGTAGAATAGCATAGGTTGGTTGATGTTTCTACCCGGTACGGCGGCGTTCAGCGAGCCTTTCGGACCAGGGTCTCGCTGCCGCACTGATCCCCGCAAGGCCGCCTCAAGACACTACAGGAAGTCATCCCCTCCTTGAATACCGCATTTCGCTTTGCAGCCGGGGAATTAGGCAAGGTGTCCCCGCGTTCCAAGACTACAAGCCGCTCACCTGGATCTCTCCCTCACGCCTCCGCTGCGATGCCTCTTCGCAAGGTATTCTCGCAAATGGATCGGGCGTGCATGAACTGCATAAGGTAATCGGGGCCGCCCGCCTTGGAACCCACTCCGGACATATAGAACATTATGGCCTCAGATGGTTAGCCTGACCAGACGAAAGCTAGCCAAATCGCGAGGAATAGAGCAAGAGAGATGATCGGACCTGCAATACTTGCGCGGTTCTTATCCCAAAATGGGTAAGTGTTCCTTGGCATAAGTACGGTGATTTATTAGGAGCTGCCGCACCACGCGGGTAGCCCGGACGCTGCCGCGTCCCGGTTCCGAAGGAACAGGAGGTTTGAGCCGGCAATCAAATTGCCTCGACAAATTGACTCTGACGCATGGTCCTGGACAATATGCCTCCTGCCGCTTCTAGGCCTGGACGTATAACGTCCAGGCTACCCGGACCTGCTTGATTGCCGGCGTACCACGATTCGAGCATTTTCAACGGTGCGAGGCACTCGCCTAGGCGGGTTGCGTGCGGGTCTTAACCGGAGAGTTTCCGCTGTTCTTCGGCCCTCATTTCGCGGCGGAGCATCTTTCCGACTTTTGACTTGGGGAGCATATCCCGGAATTCTATGTAATGGGGGACTTTGTATGGAGCAAGACGCTGGCGGCACCACCCCATAAGCTCGTAGCTGCTCACGCCGCGCACGTCTTGTTTGGTTACCACAAAAGCCTTAATCCGTTCGCCGACCTTCTCGTCAGGGACGCCCACTACGCAAGCGGACAGCACGGCATGATGCTCCTGGAGGACCCTTTCCACCTCGGCCGCTGCCACACGGTATCCCTTGTGCTTGATCATATCCGCGGACCGGTCCATGAAGAAGTACCAGCCCTCTTCGCTTTCCCGCACCATGTCTTTGGTGTTGTACCAGACCTCGCCTTCCAGCTCGATAAAGGCCTCTGCGGTTTCTTCAGGCTTGTTCCAGTATCCCTTCACCCCCCAAGGCATTGCGCCGAGCAATTCCCCGGGTTCGCCCGGAGACACGGGTTCGAGGGTTCCAGGCTGAACCAACTTCACCTTGCTGCCCCTGGTTAGTCTGCCGATGGAGCCTTCCGGAGGAACTCCGTACTCCGAATAAGAAAGGGTGACGGCTCCGCAGAATTCAGTGGTTCCGTAGCCCTGGTACAGAGGTATTCCGAATTTCTTGAGCCAGCGATTGGCCACATCCGCAGGCAGCACATCGCCGCCGACCCCGCAGTAGCGCAAAGAACTGAGATCATACAGGCCCAGGCGGTCGTGCTCCAGCATCATCCGGTACAGCGCCGGCACCGCGAAAATGTTTGTTGCCCGGTGGCGCTGAATCTCATGCATCAGCCCGTCAAGGACCACACGAGGCAGCAAGATCAAGGTCTCCCCACCGATCAGCAGGGGCGCAGTGGCGTCCATCTGGCCTATGACGTGGTACAGAGGCGCGGCCAGGGCGCTAACGCCCTCGCCCGCCGGAACCACGGCAGCCGAGGCCTCGCGCCACTGCACGACGTTGTTCAGGTACAGGCCGTTGGACAGGGGCACGCCCTTAGGAAAGCCCGTAGTGCCGCCGGTGTAGAGGAGGATTGCTGTTGCCTCCGGCCCACGGGGTTCATGGGGAGCCAGTGCCCTGGGATTGCCTTTTCTGACAAGCTCCTTGAAAGCATAGACTGCCTCACCTTTCGGAAAGCGGCCCACCGGTACGCGCTCCAGTCCCCTGGCGATAGCCCTTTTCCACCACGGCACAAAATCCAGCATGCTTGTGTGAACGACGCGTTTGAGCGGTGAGTTGGGAAGAACCTCGGCCACGTAATTGAAATTGCTGTCCATGCAGAAAATGGTCTCTGCGCCGCTGTCGTTCGCGAGGTATTCGAGGTCGTACGCGGAATACACCGGGGCAACCGGCACTGCGGTTGCCTTCAATCTCTGGATGGCCAACCACGCAATAATGTTCTGGGGGACGTTGTACAGATAGAGTATTACCCGCTGATCAGCTTCCACTCCCATGTCTTTCAGAGACGCAGCCAGCGAAAGCGCCATGGCCCTAAGCTCAGCGAAGGTGAACTTCTCTCCTAAATAGATAAGGGCTGTCTTGTCAGGGACCGCTTGAGCAACGCGCTCAAAGGCGCCGTAAAGGTCGTCCACGCCCGGTTCCACAGGTCTGACCAACACTTCTACACCCCTAGATAGGCTGATTTTACTTCCGGGTTGTCCATGAGTTCCTCTCGGTTGCCCGAGAAAACCAGCCTGCCGTTCTCCATCACATATCCCCGATCGATTATGGGCATTATGGGCCTTGCAAACTGCTCGGTCACCAGGGTCGTGATGCCCTGTCGGCATATCTCTTTGATGGACGCGGCAAGCTCGGCTTGCAAGAGAGGGCTTAGTCCCAACAGAGGCTCATCCATGAGCAGGAGCCGCGGCCTGGCCATTAACGCAATTCCTGCGGCCAGCATCTGCTGCTCACCTCCGCTTAACAGGCCTGCCCTGCGTTTTCTAAGCCTTCTGAGCACTGGGAAGATGGCAAAGACCTTTTCGATGCCTTCTTTCACCTCACGCCGAGTGTATAAGTATCCGGCAATCCTGAGGTTTTCCAGGACGTCGCTGTCTCGGAACACAGGGTGCCGCTCCTGGCAGAGCACTATCCCCTGCTTCACCCTCAGGCTGGGCTTCTGCTGGATTATTTCCCGGCCCTCATATTCCACACGGCCCATAATGGTGATTCTTTCACCACCGCGACGCTGCTCCTTTTTCTGGATGTCCAACAGCAGGCCTGAAACAGTGTTCATCAATGTGGTCTTGCCGGCGCTGTTCGAGCCCAAGACTGCCACCAGCTCACCCTGACTGACCTCAAGCGACACATCGTTGATGGCCAAAGCGTTTTCAAAAAACACAAGAAGGTTTCTCACTTGAAGCATCAGTCGCGCCCGCTTTCACCGAGTTCCACATCGGTTCCAAGGTACGCCTTCTTCACTTCATCGCTTTGCATGACCTCGTCAGGAGGGCCCTCGGCGATCTTCTGTCCGAAGGTGAGCACCATCACCCGGTGTGCCACCTTGAACAGCTCCCGAAGTCGATGCTCGATCATGATGATGGTCAAACCCTTGTCACTGAGTTTTTCCATAAGAGGCAACACGCCGGCCACTTCTGCCATGGACATGCCGGAAAACAGCTCGTCCAGAATCAGGACCTCGGGACGCAAAGCCAATGCCCGTGCCAAGTCCAAGCGCTTCAAGTACCCGTGGGGGAGGCTTCCGGCCTGCTTGTAGGGCACGTACGAATCCCGCTCGAAGCCCACGTCGTCCAACAGGTCCAGGGCCACTTCGTCTCGCTCGCCGAAGCGGCCTCCCCTTATCCGGCTGATCCGTTTCGAGCACAGTGGGATGATGAGGTTCTTGTACGCCGGAAGATGATAAAACAGGCGAACCATCTGGAAAGTCCGGGCTATTCCCAAGTTGGCGATGTCATAGGGCCGGCTGCCGGTAATGTCCTTGCCTTTGAAGTACACCTTGCCCCCATCCGGCCTTACAAAGCCTGTTATCATATTGACCAAGGTGGTCTTGCCGGCTCCATTGGGACCTATGATTCCGAGAAAGTCGCCCTGCTTCAGTTCGAAGCCCACGTTGCCCACCGCGATCACTCCGCCAAAGGACTTCCTCAATCCCCGAACCTTGAGCAGTGTCTCGCCGGGCATGTCACTTCACCTCTACGAGGGATTCGAACTGATGATACTTGCGTTCCAAGAAAGAGAATATTCCTTCGGGCAGCGCGATAATGCTGACCATCAAGACCAAGCAGTAGCTGGCGATTCTCAGCCCTCCCATTGCCCGGAGTGCCTCGGAAAGCGGCACCAGAATCATGCTGCCCAAGGCTGCGCCTGCGAAGGTTCCGGGCCCTCCCAAAGCGGCCGCGGCCAATGGGAGAATCGCATAGTCCCACGCGAATACGGAAAAGCCCACGAATTCGTAACGATACGTCAAGAAAGCGCCGGCAAAGCTTGCGATGCTTCCCGCGACAAACAGGGCCTGCACCTTGCGGGCATATATGTTGATGCCCGCGCTCATCACTGCACGGTCATCGTCTCTGATCGCCTTCAACACAAGGCCGTAATCGGAATCGATAAGCTTCCTCAGGCCGAACAGGACACCCAGGAACACAATAATCCCCAAATAGACAGCAACCCATTCATTGGGAAAAGAGCCGCGGGTTGAAAGTCCCAGTGTTCCCCCAAGGAGTCCCGAAGCCTCAATGATCTTTCTGAACAGGAGGGGCAGCATCAGGGTTACCATGGCAAAGTAGACTCCCTTGAGCCTGACCACCGGCGCCAAGAGAATCGAACATATGGCGCCGCCCGACAAGGTGGCCAATGGGAGACCTATCCAGATTGACAGGTGCAGGTAATAGTCCATCATCCCTGCCATGTAAGCCCCGACGCCGAAAAACAGAGATTGCCCCAGAGAGAACAGGCCACAGCAGGCCAGAAGGTCCCAGCTCAGCGCGAGCAACCCGACTACGGAGGCATGCACAAGGACCTCTTGGTGGTATTCGCTGAGAAAGAACGGCAATATCAACAAAGCCACCACCGGCAGAACCCTGGGTGCCAGCACATAAATAATGTCCCCCGGCGCTGCGATGACGAAAACGCTGTCCGTTCGTGCCTTTATGCCACGGTCGAGCCTCTTTCTGCGGATTTTGACATCCGGCGGTTGCACGTCACACCCTTTCTTCGAGTTCCTTGAACTTGCCGAACAGGCCCGACGGCCTGACTGCCAGGACCAAAACAATGGCGGCCAATGGGACTATTATCATCCACTTAGGCCCGATGTACGATGCAGTGATTCTCTGCCCGAACCCGATGACAAAACTGGCCACCACCATACCCGGCGTGCTCTCCAGGCCCCCAACAATGGCTACAGCCAACGCATAGATCAGCACCTCATAGCCGACAGAGGACTCCATCATGCCAAGAGGCAGAACAACCACCGCTGCCAGGCCGGCAAGGGCCGAACCCAGAGCAAGCGAAAGAGCCCCGATCCAGTCCGACTCAATCCCCACCGAGAGAGCCGTGCGCTCGTTCTGGGCCATTCCGCGAAAAGCCAATCCAATCTTCGTATAGTGAACGAACAGATAGAGAAGGACCACCAGAGCCACGCCTACCGCGATCACCAACAGCCTTTGCGCGTCAACGGCCACACCCCAGATTTCAACGCCCCCTTCGACGAATACCGGAAGGCTGTAACTGATACCGTAAAAGCCGCGCCATGTAAGAAGCTCCAGAATAGCCACACCTGCGGCGAAAGTAACGACCAGCTCGGAAAGGGGAATCCCACGCACCCGCAGCAGTAGTCCCCAGTAAATGATGAAACCCACCAAAGCGCACGCCACCACCGCAAGCGGAGCTGATGCGAGAAAGGGAAGTCCCAGATAGTTCATCAGGTTCCATGAGATGTAACCTGCCAGGATGTACAGGGCTCCGTGAGCGAAGTTTGCCAGCCCGCTGATTCCGTAGGTGAGCGAAAAACCTACCGCGTAAAGCGCCAGGATAACACTGGTTATGATGCCGTAGATGATGGTGGACATCAGGCTGACCTCGGAAGATCAATGACCGCGCGATCTCCTCATTGATTGATGACAGGGGCGCGGACCGGTTTCGACGTTTGCCGAGCTTCTTGTCTGACTACATGGGGCAGGAAGGGCGGGTTTGAAACCCGCCCCTTGTGGAGCCTCATGATCCCTTCCGGCAACGGCCATTTCAGCCCGAGTTGCCCCGGTTAGACAACACCCGCTGTGCTGCTACTTCTTCATCCAGGGCGGCAGAACGATTTTGCCCTCAGCCACAGTCTCCGGGTAGATCGGCACCCTTATGAGCTGTCCGTCGGGCCCATTCTGCCACTGGAACACAACGGCAAGGCCCGTTTCGTTGGCGTCCTTGTTACCGAAAATGGCAATGTGGTTCTTGTCGAACTTGAGCCGGCCGCTGACTCCCTTGTAATCGGTCTTTTCCAACTCGGCTACTACTTTGTCGGCATCGAGGCTTCCCGCGCGTTCGACGGCCTCCTTCCAAATGTATACTGCGTCGTAGGCCGAAGATGTCACTGCGGCAGCTTCAGGCAGATCACCGAACTTCTTCTTGAAAGCATCGAGGAACGCGAGCGTCTTGGGCAACTTCTTAAGAGGCAAGGAAGCGCCTACGGGGAATTCCACGTGGATACTGTATTCGACGCCCGGGCCCAACGTCTTGACCGCCTGGGGTGCTGCCATGGGGGGCACGAAGCCCACAACAATGGCGGGAACCTTTTGGGCTTGGTACTGCTTGGCAAAAACCCCGGCGCCAAGCGGCACATCCCAAACAATGACGATCACCTGGGCATTTTCCTTCTTGGCCTTTTCAAGGGCGGGAGAGAAGTCGTTGGCCCCTGCTGCGTATGCGTCGAATCCTATCTCTTTCCATCCGCTCTTGGCGGAGAGCATCTTCACAAGTCCTGCAAAGGCCTTGGCCCATTCCGTGTCCTGATATATGAACAGCACCCTGTCCAGGCCAAAATCCTTCTTGAGAATATCAAGGCACGCCTGGGTGTACGATCCCGGAATCAGAGCGTCGGTGGTGACCCGGAACAGATACTTGTACTTCTCGGGATCCTCGGCAAACTTCTTCTGAAATCCCGGAGTTTGGGCGATCGTGTGTAGATGAGGCAGCTTGTACTTGGCCACCGTGTCCATGGCCTTCATCAACACCTCCGACCGGAAGGCGCCCACCACGATGGCATCGGGCTTCTCCTCGGTAATCAGCTTTGTGTATGCCATGATCGCGTCGTGCAGAGGAGTTCCCGGCTCTCCTCCCCTTGTGTCGGATTTGACGAGCTTGAGAGGGCGCTTCACGTTACCCACCTGGACTCCGCCCGCTTTGTTGATCTCCTCTACAGCCAGCTCAGTGGCCTGCAAGCATGACTTGCCAAAAGGAGTATACACGGACGTAGGCGCGCCCAGAACTATCGGATCAGCCGCCTGAGCTGCTAATGGACCAGTGAACATCAAAAGAGTGGCCCCGACCAGCAGAGCCAGGTAAACCGACCGTCTCCTTCTCATGATACACCTCCTATGGCATTGTGCTTAGGTGCAGGCGTACACATCGGAGGATCTTCCGCCTGCAAGGTATCGAAGATCCCGCTTGATCGCGTGGATGCCCCCTTGTTCCGGGCAGCAAGAATATGCTGCGGGCGCCTGCAGAAAACTGGACCGTCGATTCTGTAACTAGCGTTCTGACCAGCCTCCTGTCAAGCAGTTCCGTCCGAGCGACGGCGAATTACATAGACGTCAAGCCATCCGGCGGCCCCCACGGCAAGGTGGCTCAGGCTTTCCGGCCTGCGGGTTTTCTCTGCACCGGCCAAGGCAGGCAACGGACTATGGCTCTCAGAGTTCTTCCGGTTCCTCGCTATCGCGGCGGACTCTCTTTTTTCCCCAGGGACAAACTGCAATGCAGACCCCGCATATTGGGCTATCTATGAACGGTATCTTGGGGAACTCCGTAGTCACCTTTTCCACGCAGCGTTCGAAGTGCAGGGCTTCTTCACGACTGGAATAATGTCTGTAAGTATTCACGTTCTTGATGGCCTGCGCGGGACAGGCGTCCGCGCAGGACGAGCATTTGCCGCACCTGTTCTTAATCGGAGCGTCGGCATCCAGCGGGAGATCGGTCAACACCGTGACAAGCCGCACCCGGGGGCCATGCTTGGGGCTTACCACGAGAAGGCTCTTTCCCTGCCACCCGAGGCCCGCGGCAACGGCCACGGCCTTGTGCGAAACATAGGAAGTCCACCGGGCCTTGTTGAGAAGCTGAGAAGCCGGAATGGGAAGCGCCTTGCCTCCGGCCTTCTGAATGAACTGAGACACGCGCACTGCCAGATCGTCCAAGACAGCGTTCACCTTGAGGTAATGCTGCTGATACAGAGGAGTAGGCCTGTCAACAATCTGATCCATAACTCCGTCGGCAAGCCTGACAGCCATGCTGACTGCTCTGGCAAAACCTTCGAAAAGGTCCGGAGGCGCAGTGTCGATGCCCTCAAGCAGGGCAAGATCAGCCACGCGTACCAAGTCAGCGCCGCATTGCTCTGCAAATCTCTTCAGTTCTTCCGATGTCACCTGAATGTCCACGTGTCCCTCATGTTCGCCGAATGTGGCGTACAGTTTGTTGAAGTTATTGCCGGTTCCAATGTAGTGGGAACGTATTGTGCCACAGGCCGACACTGCCTGCAACCGCCCTTGCCGTGATTCAGGCCGGCTCCCATGTCCGAGAGCACATTTACTCGGAAAGTTGCCTGCGCTTCTCCAGTGTTTCCAGGACTATATCAGCAGCCGTCGGCGAGCCGGGACTTGTGAGGAGCATGCTCCTGATTTCGGAGAACCCCCGCTGCATCGCCAGACACAGGGATGGATCATTTCTGAACCTGACCAGCCACTTGGCAAGGTTCTCCGGGGTAGCCTCATTTTGGAGGATTTCGGGAACGAATAGCTGGCGTCCGCATTCCTGACACGGAATGGAGTACCCCGCGTCCTTGATCTCCTTGATGGGCCCGCCCCGGTCTTCGGCGTCTATGGCGAGAACGTTGGCGATGGCCAGGTGGACGTCCTTGTCCATCAACAACGGCTTGATTATCCGCAAGGCGAGCCACCACGCGAACGGATGAATCTTGTACACCACGGCGTGAGGCAATCCGGCCAGAGCCGCCTGCAAAGTGGCAGTGCCCGAAGTGACCAGTCCGCAGTCCGCAGCTTCCATGACCCGGGCTGCCGGCACGGAGCAAATGTGAAGCGGCAGCCCGTAATCCGAAGCGATCTCCGTCACAAGCCTTGCCAGATGTTCCCCGGCCAATGGGAGCACAAAGCGCGCATCCGGGAATTCACTGGCGAAAATCGCCCCTGCTCCGCACATTGCAGGCAACATTCGGCGGATCTCTGCGGGCCTGCTGCCGGGAAGAAGGGCCACCGTATAGCGGAAGTCACCTAGGCCAAGGTCTCGCAGAGCGGCCTCTCTGTCGCGGGGGCCGGCCTGATCTCTGACCATGGTGTGTCCCACGAAATCCGCATCAAGCCCCGCGGCAGCGTAGTGTTTCTTTTCGAAGGGGAAGATGGTCATCATGCGGTCCACCCGTCGGGCGATCTTGCGCACTCTTCCCCTGCGCCAGGCCCAGACCTGGGGGCTGATGTAGTAGCAGACAGGCACCCCGGCGGCCTTCGCGTGGCGACAAAGGCGTATGTTCACGTCAGGAAAATCCACGGGTATGAAAAGCTGATGCAGGCCGCTTCTCAGCTCACGCTTCATCGCGAAGTAGGCGCTTACGATGTTGCGAAGCTTTTCCAGGTCACCGAAGGCCACGGTGTTTATGTCCCTATAATGATAAAGGAGTTCCATACCGGCATCGGCCAGCTTCTCTCCTCCGATGCCCTTGACCGCGATTTCGGGACATCGTTGTTTGATCTCCCTAACCAATGCTGCGGCATGATAATCACCGGAAGCCTCGCCTGCGAGAATTAGGATCGAGAATCGGGGCATGGTTATTGGGTCCGCCTCCATTGACTGCTTGGGAAGACTGGTTGGCGGATTCAGGAACCTCCTGTGAAGATGGAGAGATGGGCTCAATCGGAGATTGAATCCAAATTTTTTATTATATTTCCCAAAGTTTTGACTTGACAAGAAAAAAAGTTGTGATAATGAACCGTTCCCAAAATCCTCTTCAATAACTTTGGCATAACGGATCTGCCTTTGCCCATGGTTCAGGTCCTACGGTCTAGTGAACTATTCCATTAAGGATCATCATTCCGGAGAGCTATCATGAAACTCGGCTTCTGTGAAAAATGCGGTCGTCCAACGGATGCCGCGTACGAAATCCGCAATAATAACGTTTACTTTGCAAAGTTCTGCCGCGATTGCGGCCGAACTGCGTCTCTCGTCTCCAAAGACGCCAGAAAATGGCGCTGGAAAAGGGACATTTCGGGGTACCGGGAACCTGTAGTCACCGGGTGCTCGCTCAATTGTGCGAGCTGCGATCATCAGGCCCACACCAAACCATACACGGTGGCGATGGACGTGACCAATCTCTGCAACCAGAGATGCCCCATTTGCCTGGCGTACGTCGAATCCATGGGGTTCACGTTCAAGCCGCCGATAGAATACTTTGACAAGATCTTCAGGCACTTTCAAGACGCGGAGCCCAAACCGAACATGTGTTTTTTCGGCGGCGAGCCCACGGTTCACGAGGACTTCTTGGAGATTGTCCGCCTTGCCCGCTCTTACGGCTTCCAGGTGCAGTTGTTTACCAACGGAATCAAGCTTGCCGACAGGAATTTCTGCCGCGAACTCTGCTCGCTGGGCGTTCAGGTGAACTTCGGCCTGGACGGCACTCGCACTGAGATCTACCGCACTCTGCGCGGGGACAACTCGCTTGCCGTGAAAAGACGGGCATTTGACAACGTGATTGAATTCGGCGTGAACAAACTCGCGGTGATTACCACTCTGGCCGTGGGAGTTAACGATGACAACATGGTCGAGATGATGGAATTCGTTCACGGTTACAAGGAACACGTTTCCGTGTGGGCCTTCGTCCCGCTCACGCCTTGCTGGGAACAGGGCTCAGTAGAGCTTGAGCCCACCACCACGGAATGCGTGGAAAACGTGTTCGAGCGGCTTGTTCCGGGAGTCGAGTTCGTTCCCACTGGCATGATGAAGTTTGAAGTCCTCTCTCGTTTCTTTGGACGCCAGACTCTCGGGGGTTCGCACCCGAATTGTGAGAGCGCCACGCTCCTTGTTTCGGACGGCAGCAATTACAGGCCGATTTCGCATTATTTGAAGACTTCCCTATCGGATCTCCTTGTAAGCCTTCGCGGCCTTGACTCGAAGTTGACGAAAAAACAAGCTGCTTTGCCGGAGCATGGATTGAGGCGAAAAATCTTCGATTTGTCAGTGCTTAGCCGCATGGTCCTCGTCCTTGCCCGTGCATTGCATTTGAGCAACATTTTCGGAAAGCCCCTTTTCCTCAACGGCATGCTGGCTCTGCTCGATCTGCTTCGAGGCCGCAAGATCGACCGGATTCTCAAGGAGAGAAGCTCCTTCAAGCATGTCTTGACCCTGATGACGATTCCTTACGAGGACACAGGCGGGCTCGAGGACGCGCGGCTGCATGACTGCCCTGCGGTATTTGCATACGAAGACGTTGACACCGGTCGGATCAAGACCGCCGCGTTTTGCTCGTGGCAGTCCGTGAAGGATGTGGTGTGCAGAAAGATCCAGTCCCATTATGATGCTAAATCGACGGATAAGCGAATAGCGCGCATGGAGAGTGAGGCCACGTTCCGCGCAGCCACCGAGCAGAGCCGGTCCCGGTGGGGCGAATGAGCCATGGTGACCAGGGTTCAATGGCCGGCGGGAGGGTTTGAAACCCGCCCCTACAGCGGAACGTTCAGGTTGGAGCGCTCATCATCCAAGAGGCATTTATGTGTCTGCTGAGGCGTGATTCCTTTTCCGAAGCAAAGCCCACTTAGTGTCGTGGGGGCTGGCGAGTCCCAGTTGAACAACATCCAGGGAGGCTTCCTCGAACTCGGACCGCAGTTCCTCCGCCGAAAAGAAGTGATGAAGGAACTCGCTGTTGTAATGAAGTTTGTCGCCCGCTTCGTAGGATAGATTGCCCAGAGACAGAGCCGCTGCTATCCTGCCGGCGAGTTCTATCCTCGCGGACCGCGGCTGTTTTTCATCAAGCAGGAACTGGCAAACGACGTATCCTCCGTTGCGGACGGCAGCGGCAAGGATTCTCAGTGTGTGCACGCGCCTTTGTCGGGTGGGAATCATGGAATAGCCGGCTTGGGTAAACCAGACCAAGTCAAATGAACCCGGATCGAGATCAAGCTTGGATATGTCACCCACCACCCCCCGGATATCTAGGCCGCACTCGCGGGCGTTTCCCACTGCCAAGTCAATCATTTCCTTCACATAGTCCACTCCTGTGACATCGAAGCCCGCCTTGGCAAGCGCTATGGCCTCTCTCCCTCCTCCGACGCCCAGCAAAAGCAAGCGACCGGATCTGATGGGAATCGCCTCTAACAGTGAAATTTCGGCGTCGTACAGACCTTGTTCCAGGTGTTGGAGCGAACTGTACCAATCCAGGGTTCGGGGTTCGCAGTAGCCTCGCCTAGAGAACTCAACAAGATCGTCAGGTTTCATCACGTAGATTGCCATGGCCTGGATGAATCCGCCCAATCGAATCAGAAACTTAGCGAACGCCACTCTGAAATTCACAAGTCTAAGCCTCGCAACCCTTGGGTCATGATTTGGCACGGCCGCGTCGTTTCACAGGCCGAATCAAACAGTGTCCGAGAAGTGAGACCACTGCGCGAAAGCGCCCTTCAAACGAGCGGAGGCGGCCTGTAAGAGGGATCAGTCCGCCGCTTCTGAGAAGGCAGTTCACACGAGCGATTACGTGCTCCTCCGGAACGAACTCCAGCGGAGCCGACAGCGAATCGGCTCGCGACACCAGGTATCTCCGGTCCATGGAGGAAGCGAACCACAACGCCCTGTGGGCAACAATCGAACCGGAAGGGCTGATGTACACAGCCACATCGCCCATTCCGATCTGCGACGGAGAGACTGCGGACACGTGCAGCACGTCGCCGTCCCGGATGGCTGGATGCATGCTGCGGCCAGAGGCTCTCAATCGGAGGATGCCCCGACTTCCGAGAACTTCCTTCAGCAAGTCCCCGAGTTCGCCGTTGTGGAAGATTGGTTCATGCATAGAATAAAATCGACCACTGTCTTGTCGTCAACAAAGGCCAGTTCACGACACGGAAGGCTTGTCGCGAACCGGTTGCAGAAGTCCAGAATGCATTTCATCCCTGCCTCGTCCCAGACGGGCAACAGACAATGACTCAGCAAGCGGGCCGCAGCCATAGCAGGCTTCATTTGGCGCACATGGTTTAAGTCTCGCCCTTCAAGAAAGAAGATCCCGTCCAGAGGAACCCCCATGTTCACCGATGCGCCCAGATCTCCGTACCACGGCGTGCCGTACACCCACAATCTTCCGTCCCGCTCTCGCAATGCTGTTCGCTCATCACTCAGAACCGTGCCCATGCCGTCCCACAGGCGGGCCATGGTTGTCTTGCCACGACCTGAACTTCCGGTAAACAGGAAGCCTCGTCCCTTGTGGGCTATGCCGCAAGCATGGACGAGGCAACCTGATTTCGCCGCCAAGAGGGACGACAACACCAGGTGAAAAACGGGATATCTCAGCGGATGCGACGCCGGTGTTCGTTCGGAGACCGAATAGTGAATGTCCACGCGCCGCGAATCCGCGTCCCATACGGCGATGCAGTAACGCGACAAAATATCTGGCGATCGGGCCAGGACAAAGATGGTTCGGCCGTTCATCATGTACACTTCCCAAAAGGAGGAAGATTCGAAGACCTTTGCACCGGGGGGAAGTGAGATGTGTTCCAGACCACAGTAGTGGCTCACCACGGTGATGTCGGGCTCCTCGTCACAGAAGAAACCTTTGAATTCGTTCTCCCATTTGAAACACTGCGGCGAACTATCGCCGGGCTGCACTCCAAATACCATGTCTGCAATTTTGATTGAACGTTGCAGCATTCTTCAGTGATCACGAACGCGTGGGACTCCGAAAAAAACAGTGCCCGCCGCCTCCGTGCCAGGGGGTGCAGTGTTTGGGGAATTTCCCTCCGGTATTCCCCGTCTTGCAGTAATCCACAAGCATCTCCTCCGCGGTCAAATCTATTTTTTCTATCACAGGCTTGGAATACTCTTTCAGTATTGGAGTGTCTCCACAGTCTCTCGACATGACTCGTCTCCTTTGCGTGGAACTGACGGCCGGGGGCTTAATCAAGACAAGCCTCTAATTTATTTGACGCAAGAGTCGTCATAGTGTTTGGTCGCGCCTGATCGTACTATGGCACACTTGGTATATTATATCCGAATACGCGAGCCCGCAAGTGAGCAATTTCGCACAAATAGGTCACCGGTTCTTCAGGGTCCCCGGTTTCCGTGAAGGCAAACCCGGGGCATTGACCGCAAACCGCCATAAGTTGACAGGCTTGGCAGGGAGTTGCGCGAGTTCTCTTCCGTTCCACGACGCGGAGCAAGAATTGGTCCCATCCTTCTTGGAAGGTTCCGGTCCTGAGATCGTAGCTTGGATCACGAGACATGAGGCACGCGCTAAGGGCGCCAACGGAGTCGATGTGGAAGTACGTCCGGCCCGCTCCGCACACGTAGAGGCGGTCAGGATCAGGAGGCGGTCCTGAATAGGACTTGAACAACTTCTTCCAGTCGTCGGAGCGCTTTTCGTCGGCAAGATCCAGGTCCACCACTTCCCGGGGAGTTATTCTCAGGGACGCGGGGCCGGCGTCTCCGTCCAGCCGCTTGTTGATGGTTGCGTCAAAATAGAACCTTAGCCCCAGTCCCTCGGCGAAAGATTTCATCGCCCACAACTCGTGCCGATTCTCGGTCATGACCATCGTTTTCAATGTAAGAGGAACGCCGCACCGCATGAGCAGTTCGATCCCCCTCATGCACTTCTTGTGAGATCCTCGCACTCCTGTGACGCGTTCGTAGGTCTGTTCCGTCAGTCCATAGAGTGTCAGTTCTACGGAACTGGGCGGCCATTCTGCAAGGTATTGGGAAACGGTAGGAGTGATGGTAGTGCCGTTTGTGAAAAGGGTTATGATGAAGCCTTTCTTCTTGGCGTGGATGTAGATCTGCCGGAAATCGGGGCGAATCAAGGGTTCGCCCCCGGTCAAGAGCAACCATAGGCAGCCTTGCGCCTCCAACTGGTCCAGTATCCGGAGAACCTCCCCTGTTGAGAGTTCGCGGCCTTGGGAAGACCCCACGTAGCAGTGGACGCAGTGCATATTGCACCGCGCAGTCAGCTCGAAGCTTCCCGACCAGGGGATGCGGCGGTTTCCGGATTTGGCGGCGAGTCGCTCAATGAACGATTGCGATGAAAGTTCGGGCAGTTGTCGGCAAAGCACTTGGATTCACCTCAGCTTGGGCCGTTGGCTGCCATGGAAGAAAGGCCCCTTACCTAAAACCTGCGGTAGCCTGGATGATTGGGTGAAACTGAATCTGAGACTTATTTGTGTTCCATGATCCCGTCCGACGTGAAGATCCCCTCGGAGGTTTCTACATCACCAAGGTCGGCTTTTCCACCTTAACCTCCTGTCCAGTTTATGGGGTCCATTATACCTCCTCGGCCCGCAGCATTATCATTGCGTGGACCTTGTACAGATGGACTCAAGAACGCGTTGGAGCCTCCCCAATTCTTTTTCAAGCCTTGAAACCGTCTCTTGAACGTGACTCATGTCGTCGCCGATTTCCATCGTTTCCAATTTCAGCGCTGTCTCTACTGCGGTGTTTGCTGCGAAATTGGCTACCGAGCCCTTGATAGTGTGTGCCGCTACCCGCATTGCTTGCCAATCCCTATTCAGGACAGCCTCCTTGAGCCGGCTGAGGAGATCGGGATAGTCTTCCTCAAAGAGGGCGAACAATTCTGCAAGAAGGTCCTTGTCTCCCCCGACGCGGGCGAGCAGCTCATCTTCGTCCAGGATGTGACCGCCCAGTGCGGAATCGCGTGCCCCCTCCTGGGACGTCATATCTTTCATGAGCTTCTCAATGGCTTCAAACAGCTCTTTGGCCTCGATGGGTTTGGAAACGTAGCCGTCCATACCGGCTGCCAGACACATTTCCTCGTCGCCTTTCATGGCATGAGCCGTCATGGCGATTATCGGCACGTGCCCGCCTGTCTTGCTCTCCGCGAGCCGTATCAACCGGGTCGCCTCTAGGCCATCCATCTCAGGCATCTGAACATCCATCAGAATGAGGTGAAATGTCTCGCTTTTCAGCGCTTCCAGAACTTCGTTGCCGTTTTGGGCCACCGAGACCACGTGTCCCATTTTCTCCAGCGCTCTGACTGCGAACTTGCGGTTGATCACGTTATCCTCGGCAAGAAGGATGTGGAGCTTCTTCTTGGCCTCCCTGAGAGTGTGGCATGTTACTAGAGGCGGTTGGGGCGCGTCCGGCGAGACTTTCTTCATGGTCATCACTATGGCGTCGAACAAGTCCGACTGCTTGACGGGCTTCATCAAATACGCGGCTATACCCAATTCCGCACAACGACTTGCGTCCCCGCGCTCTCCACCCGAAGTCAACATGATTATTTTTTCTATTGCCAGCCCAGGATCCTGGTTGATCCTTTCGGCCAACTCAAAGCCATTCATTCCGGGCATCATGTAATCGATCAACGCCAGTTGGAACGGCGCCTTCTCGCGTGATGAAGCCTCAATAGCCTCTAACGCCGCTCGGCCACTCTCAGTGCTGGTAGGCTGCATACGCCAGTTAAGAAGCGTCTCTTCAAGAATCCGTCGGTTGGCGGAGTTGTCGTCCACAACCAGTACGCGCAGTCCCTGGAGGCCCGGGACGCTTGTGTCAATAGGTACGTAAGAAGGCCGGCTCTCAAGACCTAAGATGGCGGTAAAATGGAAGGTGCTCCCGCGGCCCACTTCACTTTCGACCCAGATTCGCCCTTGCATCATCTCGACGAGATTAGACGAAATGGCCAAACCCAATCCCGTGCCTCCATGTTCCCTTGTAATGGACCCGTCGACCTGTTCAAACGCATGGAATATCTTTTCCTGCTTGTCGGGAGGAATGCCCATGCCTGTATCCGCGATACTGAAATGGAGAGTCACGTCCTGATCCGTTTCCCGTTCGAG
Source organism: Desulfomonile tiedjei (assembly GCA_020722215.1). Taxonomy (GTDB): domain Bacteria; phylum Desulfobacterota; class Desulfomonilia; order Desulfomonilales; family Desulfomonilaceae; genus DYLG01. The sequence continues at coordinate 485 of DYLG01000007.1, read as the reverse complement.
TTCCACGCCAACAACCACCTCCCCTTGCGCAGTGAACTTGATCGCGTTGCCTGTCAGATTAACTAGAACCTGCCTCAGACGCCCCGGATCTCCAATAACCGTGTCAGGGACATCGACCGGGATGCGGTAGGTCAACTCCAGCCCCTTTTGGTGAGCTTGCAAGGCAAGCGTATTCATTGTGTTTCCGACACAATCCCGCAAGCTGAAATGATTACTGATCAGTTCAAGTTTCCCCGCTTCCATCTTCGAGAAATCGAGGATGTCGTTGATCAGTGACAGCAGCGCATCTGCCGATATTTTTACGGATTCCAGGTATTCCCGTTGCTCTGCCGACAGGGCGGTGCATAGAGCCAGCTCAGTCATGCCTATTATGGCGTTCATGGGAGTTCGGATCTCGTGGCTCATATTGGCCAGGAATTGGCTCTTGGCTCGGCTGGCCTGTTCAGCTTCAATACGGGACTGAACCTGGGCCGTTACATCAATTA
>DYLG01000208.1 GCA_020722215.1 Desulfomonile tiedjei | reverse complement strand
TTGCTAAGAGGCGGAACAATGGGCATGACCAGGCCGGCAGGCATTCTGTGGGCGAGCATTGTCTTGTTCACAGCGTGGATGATGATTGTTGTTGACCCGAGTTGCTCCGGCGGCGTCAGCAACGAAGAGTGCATCGCTTGCCACAGGCAAGCCGATCTGCGTTCACGTCGCGGGAAGAGCCGGTTCATTGATTCGGTCCGATTTGCAGAATCTGCTCACTCAAAAAACGGTCTTGGTTGCATCTCCTGTCATCAGGGAATCACCGTTATCTCCAGGGAATCCAGGATTCCTCACGGCAAGGGCCGGGAACCGGACTGTGGTCGATGCCATCCCGAGGTGGTCAAGGAGTATTCGAAGAGCGCTCATGCGCGTGTGTCCAAACAAATTTGCTATTCATGTCACAATCTTCATTACTGCATTTCGTTTCGTGAGATGTCAGGAGAAGAACGCAAGAATATCTGCCTGAAATGCCACGATGCCTCGCGAACCCATCGATGGCTTCCCCAGAAGGAACTCCACTTCAATCACTTGGAATGCACGTCTTGCCATGCGCTGAAGGCTGACATCGGATTGATCTTCTCCATGGTGGACAAAAGCGAGACGGCAAAGGAAAAGCCTCTTCATTACGACCAGCTTGAGCTCTTCACGAAAACCGGAACGAGCAGACTGATTGAGACCCTTGATCAAGACGGAAACGGGGAGGTGTCCAGCTCCGAACTCGGCGCATTCATGAATAGGCTACGGGAAAACGGCATTCCCGAAGCAGCCCTTGAAGCCCGTATTCTTGTGCTTAAGCCAACGCATGACTTCACGAGCAAAGGAGAACAAACCCGAGACTGTACTCTTTGTCATTCAAGGGACGCCAAGTTCTACTCACATGTGTTGCTGCTGGTTCCGGAAAAGGAGGGAGGTTACAGCACCGTCCCAGTGGCCCGAGGGATCCCGACCCGTTTCGGCCAAAGGCCGGTCATGGATGATTTCTATCTCATTGGGGGATCCAAGATCCGCAAAGAGGATATCGAAGATGTGCTGGCTGCCGTCAAACGCATAGGATTTAAGTGGCTGGATCTTTTGGGGGCTTTCATTATCCTTGGAAGTGTGACCTCTGTTTCTTTTCACGGGATGCTCATGTTCTTGACGAGAAAGCTGAGGAGGCCACCCCCCACCACGGAAGACGCAGACCTCCGACCCTTGCCGGTCAGGGCCTGGCACTGGTTGCACGGCCTGTTCGTCATTCTCCTTGTCCTCACCGGCATTCATTTGAGGCTGCCCAACCTGGCGCCAATCTTCGCCACTTTTCTCAGTGCGGTTAATCTGCACAATCTCGCCGGCGCAGTTGTGCTGTTCGATTACATCTTCTGGATCTCGTACCATCTGTGGAAGAAAGACTTCAAAAGCAGGTTTCTGATTTCATCAAAGGGCTTTTTCAGGGATGCGGCGGGAACGATCCATTATTACTGGTATCTGATCTTCGTAGGCAAGGACCACCCTGTAAGCACCGGGCCACACCTTATCTATGATCCGGTGGAAAGGCTCTTCTTTTGCTTAACCATGTTACTTCTGCTACCCGCGCAGATTGTTACAGGCGCCCTGTTGTATGACGTTCGTACTGCCATGCCTGCAATCTCCGCTCTGGGAGGGCTCCGTGTCATAGATGCCATACATCTTGTCTGCGCTTATCTCCTGGTTTCATCCATGGTTGTTCACGTCTATTTTCATATGCTCAAGAAATATCGTCGTGTCACGCGGTGACATTAATTGGATTCAACTTCAACGCATGTGACGCAAGTTTTTCAGGGACGCAGCACGAAAGGTGCTACCCGTAACAGGTAACGGCGGCCTTCGGAATGGATATTGACTACGGAAACGAAAGTGATGCATAATGCCAACAGGCGAGGAAGATCCTGAGCGGAGGGATATTTCCGGATTTTGGGGGAGCATCTTCCCAAGCGAACATATACTCTTGTGGGGCTCTTATTAGCCAGAATCGCGGCCTCGCCCAGGGGTTCGCCGAAACGGAGTCGCGAACAGATAAGTTGATTAAAATTCACAGATCGGGGGCACGCCGCACCGCAGTCATGTCCCCGCTGAGAAAGGAGACCGACAAATGGCGGACTCTTCAAGGAGATGCGGAAACAAGGATGTGAGGGATGCCGTGGAACAGGAGGCCGTGAAGACCACCATAGTCGGTGGAAGACCGCCGGGCTCAGGCCGCTCGTACGGACAAATCCCCAGAGGGATCGAGGTGCTCGTCAAGAAGGCCGCGGTGGACTCCGAATTCCGCAAGGCCCTCATCGAGAAGCGCGCCGAAGCTGCCGACGAGATTGGACTGGCACTTTCTTCAGTAGAGGCCGCCATGCTCAGCAGCGTTCCTGCGGCACAGATTGAGAAAATCATCGACAACACTGCTGTGCCCGACGAGCAGCGCCGGGTCTTCCTAAGCGCGATCGGCGCCGCGATGCTGGCTGTGCTTGTTCTCGATGTGTCGGCGACAGCGGGCACATGGGTAGGGGGAAGCAGACCCGACCCCCCTCCGCCCGCCCCCCCACCGAAGGCCCTGGTTCCTGTTGCGGACAAGAGCCGGCGACTGGGCTTCGAACCAATCAAGGAAGAAGGAGACTCGGTCGCTTTGTCCGTTAGCTGCAATTGTCCTTTTGACGAAGGGGAACTCCGTGTGCATTTACGTGAGCATCTCGACTTCCAGTCCCGATCGCGCGTCTCCTGCAAGCCTTATTCCTCAAATCTGGGCCGGGGACCTGGAAAGGTGACTTTCCGTGCAAAAGCCGACAAGGGTGTGACTCGCTACGTCGTGATAGAGCTTCGGAATAGGGCTCCCGAGTGCCGCAGGCTCGAGACCGATTGGCCCGAGAAAAAATATCAGTTGGGTGACTTCGTTGTCGGTAATTGCGTTTTCTGGAAGATAGCCGAGTATCGCAAGGCTTGATCATCGTGAGGATAAAGGGACCATGCCGGCAGATATCACTTTGGTCAATCTTAACATGCTCTTGATACGCTACGGCGAAGAAGCGGAGCGGGAACTTCATGTGCCGCTGGGCTGCTTGTACCTCACGAGAGCGTTGGAGGATTCGGGCTTCTCGGTGGACTTTCGGGACTTTCAGCTCTGCGATGTCGATGATCCCTTTGACATGGACGCGTTTCTCGACTTCATCGGTGAACCCGCGCCTATCATCGGTCTGTCTTGCATGGCAAATCTGCTGCCGTTCACGATTCTTGCTGCCAAGGCCTTGAAGGAACGTCATCCCGACCGGACCGTCATCCTGGGCGGTGTTGGTCCAAAGTCGGTTGAAGAAAGAATCCTCGCCGCCTTTCCCTGGATCGACATCATAGCCAGGGGAGAAGGCGAGGTAACGGGTCCTGAACTCCTCGGAACGCTGCTGCACGGAAACGACCTTTCAGCGATTGCAGGCATTTCCTACCGACAAAATGGCACGATCCGCCACACGCCTGACAGGAAGCGGATTCCTGATCTTGATGCAATCCCGCTTCCGGCCTTCGCCAAGATCGACCTGGGACGATACGAAGGCTACGGTATGATGACCAGCCGCGGATGTCCCTACCGATGCACCTTTTGCTCAGTTGCCCCCATCTGGAACTTCGAGAGCTTTTCGCGCAGTCCGAGGAACATCGTAGAGGAAATGAAGCTCCTCAACCGTGAGGCCGGCGTCCAACTGTTCCTGTTCCAGGACGAATTCTTCGTGTCCGGGAAGAAGCAGGTGATGGCCTTCTGCAACGAGCTTGACAGGTCGGACCTCAATGTAAGCTGGAAAGCCTTCGGAAGGGTGAACCTAACAGATATGGAAATGATGGAGGCCATGGCCGCGTGCGGTTGCGTTGAGCTTCGGTTCGGGATCGAATCGGGCTCGGACCGAATCCTGCGGCTGATCAAGAAGGGCTTCACTGCGGCGGAGTCTCTTGACCTCATCCCGGGGGCCATAGAGATCTTTCCGCGGGTCGATACCTTCTATGTGTGGGGCTTCCCTTTTGAAACCATGGAGGATTTCAACCAGACCCTTTTCCAAATGGTTTCCTTCCGCATGATGGGAGCGCGGATCCTGCCGAGTCTGCTTTCGCTTCTTCCCCAAACGGAGATCTATCGCGACTTCGTGCCTGCCGGCAGGCTTGAATTCTGTAAGTATTTGCTTCCCGAGTTCATATTCACCGGCCATGAAGTGCTCAGAGGCGGAACGGTGGAGCTTCCGGAGAAACACCGGAAGTACTTCGACCTCGTGATCGAACATCCCGACATCTTTCCCGGTTTCTTCCATGCGGGCATTGAGGACAACGTCTTGCCGAAACTGGAATTGCTGCGTGAGTTCGGATTCTACCCTAAACAGGAGGCTCAGGAACCTGCGGAATCGAGCACGGAGAGCTGCGGAGCCCACTCGCCCAGGGTAGCGCCCCATGAGTTGGCAACCAGGGCATGACCCGGCGGGCCGTACCCTTCCAGGGATGTTCCCGGCTGCGCCAAGAATGAGTCTGGGGGCTCTTTCTTGAAAGAAACCGCCCCCAGACCCCCGCAAAGAACTTTTGCAGTCCGGACTTGGTTGATGAGCGAACTGCCTGACCAGTCTCTCATAAGAAAGAGAGCTTCGTAGGTCGGCTGGGCACTTCGCCGCAGTGCGTAGGAGGGCCGACCGACGCGAAGCCTGAAGACCGGGGCTCTCGCACGAACGTCGAGAAGACAACCAAGCTTGTGGAAACACTCCCTGTTCGACAAGCCGGCCCAGTACGTACCGGCACACCGGCGTGAGTGCCCCAAAGCCGGGCCTGGATCGCAGGAAACGGCGACGCATAGGTCCTTTCCTACGAAGAATACCAACATCGTTGGCACTCATCCGCGGCTCACGCGTACCGTGTCCACTCCCCCGACTGACTCAGCACGAGTTTTTCCATGAATCTCTTGATTTCCCCCCTCGCATCCCCTGAGATCCTGGTGAATTCGAAGCCCGCTACCGGATACTTGTTTTTGCGGCCGCGCATTGCCGTCCATTTGCACTGTGCGTCGAATTCAACAGTCCTGACCTCGGTGAGCAGATCCACCTCAAGCTCAAAGGCCTTCACATCGCCGACAGCCGCCGGTAAACCCGCTATCCGCACTCCGGCTGCGGAGATGTCTCGCACCAGGCCTTCTTGGGCGGTTTCTTTCTCGAGGACCCTCACGGGGATGTTCAACTCGGTTCTGGGGTGCTGCCGTGCGTCTCCTTGATCAATCATGGACCGGTATTGCGGGCTCTTGCCATACAACACGCCGTGGGAAATCAGTTCTGCTTCCACCAGTTTCTTCAGAATCATGCGATAGGCTCTTGGAGACAGGTGGTATTTTTCGATAATCTCAGGGTCGGTCATCCCCGCTTCGATGTCATCGAGGACCTCCTTGGCCTTGATCCCATGGGGCCGCAGTTTCTTGTAAATCTTGAAACTTATGCCTCTCCTGATGAGATCGCCTTCGGTGATCAATCGAGCTTGGAAAAGCTTCCCCAACAACGCGGCGTAACCGTTGGGCGATATTCCGTATTTCTCCATGATCTCGGCATTGGTCATCGGACCGCGAACAGTCTCCGACGCTTCAGTCTTACTGATGTTGATGCCTTCAATTTCCATAACTCACCCTCCGCGGACCGATCATGCGTCCTTGTCCGTTTTCGTATAGTATCACACCCGGCATGGTCAACAAAAAAGGTTCGCGTGTCGCGAGCATTCGCTCTCTTGGGGCAGGCCGTCCGGCCTGCCTGACCCGAGGCAAGAGAACTCTCATGCCGCAAAGCCTGCGCCACGTTGCCATGAGAGCCAGGCTCTACCAAATGAATGTGTACTTCTTTCCGCCAGTTCCCAATTGACTTCGTGCAGGACTGTGAAGTACACTCGAATCCACGGTGAACCCTGTTTCGGAGCCTTCAGCGGCTCGCAAGTCTCCAAAAAGTGCTCAGCCGGATTCCCCAAGAGTGGGGTCGGCTGGAAACCGGTGATCAAGCGGAAAAAGAGTGGTTTCTGTCGAGAATCTCCCCGACATTGGTAAAGAGATGCAAGCTTGGAGTCGCGTCAAGGGATGGGGGCAACTCTCCTTGGGGCGCCGAACCGTCATTAGGAACCGGGAGCTGCTCGGATGACCAGGCACTTGAATGCGCAAGAGGTGCTGAAAGACATCAAATCCGGGATGTCCGACGCCGACCTCATGGCGAAATACAAGCTGACCGAACCGGGACTTCAGGACCTGTACGCGCAGATGGACCGCATGGGCCTGGCCGGAACTCGGGAACAACAGCGGGATGGGAAGCCGGGCAAGGTCACCGTACGGGCCGATCGGATTGTCCAGGACATCAGGGCCAGCAGGAACAGGGCTGAGCTTCTTGAGAAGTACGGGCTTTCGGAGAGAGGCCTGAGGTGGCTGATTATCGCGCTCATCAGGAAAGGGCGCATCAGCGCCGCGGAGGTTTACGAGAAAGTCTGCTCGACCTTCGAGGATCTAGTGCCGGACCAAATGCGAGCTTCCCAAAGGCATCGGGTGGATTTTGACGTCCCTATTTACGATCGCATTCAACCCGAGATTCTCGGAAGGCTCTTGGACATATCCGACGAGGGATTGCGCGTGGGAGGCCTCAAAACAAAGGTCGGAGACCGGAAGACGCTTGTCGTCCCGGCAGACCGGTTCGGAGTGTTTTCCGAGTTCGCGCTCGATGTTGACTGCCGGTGGGTAAGGAAAAGTTCATCAGGGGGATACATCGCCGGATTCCGGATTCTGACCGTATCCCGCGGAAATGAATCCGAGTTCCGGTGGCTAGTGCGTTTGGCCGTCAGCTCATCTGAGGGCGATGGGAAGAGGTAGTACTCCGGGACCTCACCCACGCGCGTTCAATCGGAATCCAACACCTCCCGTACCCTATTCAGCAGCTTTCTCACCTCATACGGCTTGCTGAGAAAGCCTTTCGCTCCCAGTTCCTCGGAAAGTTGTGTGGTTCCTCCCGAAGTGTACCCGCTGGATATGAGCACCTTGACATTGGGATCCAGAGCGACCAGCTTCTCAAAACACTCCTTTCCTCCCATCTCAGGCATGATCACATCGAGTATGACCAAGGAGATGTTGCCCCGCTCTTTCTCATAGGTCCGAAGAGCCTGTTTTCCGTCGGTCGCGGTCAGCACCGTGCAACCTGCCGTTTTCAATAGCCGCTCGCCAAGTTCTCGTACTGCCTCTTCGTCATCCACCAACAGAATCGTCTCTGTGCCCCCGGGTGGCTTGGACGTGTCTGCAAGTATCTCCGCGCCGGTTTCTCCCGCGGCTACGGGTAAGTAAATGCTGAAGGCAGAGCCTTGTCCCGGTGCGCTATCACACGTGATGTACCCGTGATGCTGCTTCACGATCCCATAGACCGTCGCGAGCCCCAGGCCCGTCCCCCTGCCGGTTTCCTTG
>DYLG01000207.1 GCA_020722215.1 Desulfomonile tiedjei | reverse complement strand
CCTCTTGCAATAACCTGCGACCGCTTCTGGCAGCTTCAGCTGCCTTGGCTTCGAGCTCTTTTAGTTGCTTTTCCAGGGCGGGTATTCGACCGTATTGATACTCGGCCACGCGCGAGAGGTCGTTTTGGCGCCGGGCTTTTTCCATCTCGTTCCGGGCCAACTCGATTGCCTCGCGAAGCTTTTGAATTTCTTCAACGGCGCGTTTCTCGGATTCCCACTGGGCTTTGAGCGCGTCCCGCTCGTTCTTGAGGTTAGCAAGTTCTTTCTCGAGAGTGGCAAGACGTTCTTTGCTGGCCTGGTCTTTTTCCTTCTTGAGTGCTTCACGCTCAATCTCGAGCTGCGTTACGCGACGTTCCAATTGCTCGAGTTCTTCCGGCATCGACTCCATCTCCGTTCGGAGCTTGGCCGCTGCCTCATCCACAAGGTCTATAGCCTTGTCGGGAAGAAAACGATCCGAAATGTACCTGTGCGAAAGCTGAGCTGCAGCGACAAGCGCTGCGTCCTGAATTCGAACCTTGTGATGCAGTTCGTAGCGTTCGCGCAACCCCCGCAAGATCGAGATTGTGTCCTCAACAGTCGGCTCGTTTACCATCACCGGCTGAAAACGGCGCTCGAGAGCGGCGTCTTTTTCGATATGCTTCCTGTACTCATCGAGCGTTGTCGCACCTATGCAATGCAGTTCGCCGCGAGCGAGCATCGGCTTGAGCATGTTGCCCGCATCCATTGCCCCTTCCGCTTTGCCAGCGCCGACTACGGTGTGAATTTCGTCAATGAACAGCACGATGCGGCCCTGGGCCTTGGTTACTTCCTGCAAAACCGCCTTCAACCGCTCTTCAAATTCGCCTCTGTACTTGGCTCCGGCGATAAGCGCTCCAAGGTCAAGCGCCACAATTCGTTTGTCTATAAGGCTGTCGGGTACGTCCCCGGCTACTATGCGCCTCGCCAGACCTTCTACGATCGCTGTCTTTCCAACGCCCGGCTCGCCAATTAGCACAGGATTATTCTTTGTGCGCCGCGAAAGGACCTGGATGCACCTGCGGATTTCCATGTCGCGCCCTATCACTGGATCGAGTTTGTTCTGGCTTGCTAGCCGTGTCAGGTCCCGCCCGTATTTCTCAAGAGCCTCGTATGTTGCCTCAGGATTTGCGCTGGTGACACGCTGGTTGCCTCGCACTTCCGTGAGGGCTTTGAGGAAATCCTCCTTGCGTATCCCGAGCTTGCTAAACACCTTTCCCACGCCTGTTGTGTGGGGCTCGTCGAACATGGCCAGCACAAGGTGTTCTACCGATACATATTCATCTTTCAATTTCCTGGCCTGGTCAAGGGCATGAACCAACAACTTATTCAGCCTGTGCGTAACGTAAACCCCTTGCGCTGTGGTACCCTCACCCGAGACCCGCGGAATCCGAGCCAGTTCCTCCTCAACCTTCGCCTTGAGCAGCTCAGGAGAAACCTTAGATTTCTCAAACAAGCGTGGGATTAACCCGCCCTCTTGTTCCAACAGAGCCAGTAACAAGTGTTCGACATCAACAGCCTGATGCTGGTTCCTGGTGGCAATGTTTTGGGCTTCAACCAGCGCTTCCTGGGATTTTTCTGTGAGCTTATTCGGGTCCATTTGAGGGCCTTCCGGTTGTAGTGGCAGTCAACGCACCGGCATCTAAACGAACTGCCGATGTACCCGTGTCAACAATTGTCGCAATACCTGATGCTTTCCTACCGGCGTTTCGCGGCATTGATCACGATGTACCCGCTTCCGCCCCCGCTATATACACGCAACAGCACACGGTCACCCGTGACCTGCTCGCTTGCCGCAATGGCTTCGTCAGCGTTGGTGACGCGGCGTCGGTTGATTTCGAGAATGACATCACCCGGACGAAGACCGGCTTCTGCGGCAGGACAATCCGGATCAACTTCCACAACCAAAGCCCCCCTTACATTTGACGGAATCCCCAGCCGAGACCGCGACCGAGAATCAAGGTCGTCGACTGTCACTCCATCCAATGGGTCCACGGCCGACTCACGACGCAATCCGCCCGACGAACGGCCGGCTCTGGCCAACCGCTCAGGTTCAAGCTCGCCCAGTTTCACTGTGAACGTCAGCTCCTTCCCATTACGCAGAACTTTGACGGGAACGCTCGTGCCCGGAGGTGTCTGGGATGCCATGAGCCGAAGATGTCTGCTGTCAGTGACTTTCTTGCCGTTGAATTCAGTGATGACATCACCCTCTTTAAGGCCAGCCTCTTCGGCCGGTGAATTGGCGGTCACTTCACCAATAAGTGCGCCTGTGTTTTCCGGTAATTTGAACTCCTTGGCGAGGTCTGGCGTCACTGGTTGAATTAAAACTCCAAGGTAACCCCTCGTAACCTTGCCGTCGGTAACAAGCCGCTCCATAACGTACCGCGCCAGGTTAATCGGCACCGAAAACCCAATGCCCTGATTCCCACCGCTACGACTGATAATTGATTGGTTGATTCCCACAAGACGCCCCATTGCATCCACCAGCGCGCCACCCGAATTGCCAGGATTAATAGAAGCGTCCGTTTGAATAAAATCCTCATAATCGACTATCCCCATGCCCCCGCGACCTGTCGCACTTACAATGCCCATTGTCACTGTCTGGCCAACCCCAAACGGGTTCCCTATCGCAAGAACAATATCCCCAACCTCCAATTTGTCGCTGTCGGTCACTGTAATCGCAGGGAACTTCTTTCCGTCGATCTTCAGAACGGCAATGTCAGTTTGAGGGTCTGTGCCAACAATCTTCGCTTCGTACGTGGTCTTATCGTCTTGAAGTGCCACTTTAATTTCGTCAGCCCCTTCCACTACGTGGTTGTTCGTCAGAATATAGCCGTCCTCCGTCACAATCACGCCCGAGCCAAGGCTCTGCTCACGCCGCTCGCGCGGAATACTCTCAAACGGCATCCCGAAAAATCTCCGGAAAAACGGATCATCAAAGAAAGGTGACCACACAGGATTCTGGCGGACCGTCTTAGTGCTGTAGATGTTCACTACGCTTGGCGCAACCTTCTTGACTACGTGACTGAACGAGAGCGCCGGCCGCGCTTCTTGTGGCAATGCCGAATTATCAACCTTGAGCTTGGGCGGCGCCGCTCCTTCAACACCCGAAACCCACAGAGCTGCCGACGCAATCGCCAACCAAACGCTCAGAATAGATTTACCCATAAAGCGATGATTTCTTGTCATACGTCTCCTCAAAATTAAAGTCGGTTTCAGATCTTTCAAGTATTCACCATCTTAGGGTCGCCTTCATCCGCCACGAACCCGCACTCTCCTTCACAACAACCCACTGCAATTTCTCCCAATCCATGAATCTTCCTTTCTTTAATATTTTCCTTTCTTTAGTGGCGCAGACTAAACCGGGCAGCGAGCTGATCTCGCTACCCGGCACAGTCCCAGCTCACTTTAATTAAGCAACTTTCACTTCAATTTGTTTTGGTCGGGCCTTCTCATTCTTGGGCAGATGCACCCGCAGCACGCCGTCCTTGAACTCAGCTTTCACGTTGTCTGCATCAGCATTGTCAGGCACGGCAAAGCTGCGCTCGAACCGCCCATAGTACCGCTCGACGCGGTGGAATTTACGGCCCTTTTCCTCTTTTTCGGCTTTCCGTTCGCCAGAGATCGTCAGAGTCCCACCTTCCACAGTGACCTTGACATCTTCCTTCCTGACTTCAGGGAGTTCAACCTTGATCAGGTACTCCGTGTCGTCCTCGGAGATGTCAACCAACGGTGCCCATTCAGGAACCGTTATGTTTTCGTCCTCAGTGGTTAGGCTGCCCCGACGGAAAGGGTTCCAGTCAAACAGGGACGCCATCCGACGCTGCATCTCTTCGATCTCTCTGAATGGATTCCAACGTGTCAATGCCTTCATATCAGACACTCCTAGTCGCGGACTTGTTCAACCTTAGACGCCGCAAAAGGGTCCGCATTCTCCATTTGCGACGCGCGGGCACACGTCGCCCGACTCACCCGAGCCGAGCCAAGCCGCTTTTTCAATCAGTTTGTACGCAATAATAATGCCGGCCGAACCAGAAGACAAAATGCGTTGAATATTAACGGCTTAACCATTGGGCAAGAGCCCACAGGATCGCTCAATAGAGCCAATATGTCTCTTTTGTTCCTGGCGCAACTGTGTCATTGTGTCACTTTACCCCGCACCCCTGTGTCAAGCCGCATGGCTCCCTGATCCCACGTATTGAGTGGCAGGGGGCGGAGTGCTCCAATGGACCCATTCCACCGCTGTTGCTGTTGCCTGGTGGGTTTGTCTACATATCGAGCCTGGCACCCTGTTTTGCCAGGGTTTGAGAATATCGTGTCTGTCCTTCTATTCCAAAGTTCGAGCAACGGAAATGTGGTGTCTGTCCCCCTATTTGGATAGTTCGAGCAGTAGACCGCAGGCAGATTAAGCCAGTTAGGAGTGAGATTTCGGTGGATGAGGCATTTTTTCTTTGTTTTAATGCCTCCGGCTGGTGTGGTTTAAAGTGCTGTTGCACAAGAGGCTATCACCAAGCCACCACGCCCGGTTTGGCGGGGGCGGCGTTCCTACAAGCAGAACAAGGAGCCTGACACAATATCCCTAAACACCGTGTCTGTCCCTTTTTATTCTGATCCCACGTATTGGGCGGCATGGGGTGCAGAGCTCCAATGGACCCATTCCACCGCTGTTGCAGTTGCCTGGCGGGTTTGTCCACGTATCGAGTCTGGCACCCTGTTTTGCCAGGGTTTCAGTGTTTCGGCGGGGTGGCGGTCGTCGAAACAACGAGCTTAGCACAATGTCCGCTGTGAATATCGTGTCTGTCCCCCTATTCGGATAGTTCGAGCAGTAGACCGCAGGCACACGAGCTCTGTTAGGGGGAGATAGCCGTAGATTGAGGCATTTTTTTCTAATGGCAGCGGCTGGTCGGAGATGCAACGTGCTGCTGCACCGGGGCTTTTGACGACACCGCCCCGGCGGGTTTGGCGGGAAGGGCGGTGTTACTTCAGGGCTCCCTGCTCTAAGGGCCTTAATTGTTAATTCGAGGGTTAGCGCGCAGCGGAGTGCGTGCCCTACCGACGTTCATGGAAAGTGGGACTCGGCAGTTTCCTGGGAGTGGGTGTCGGATAATGTGCCAGGCTGGATGTTGTTGGCGGCTACCGCAGCATTGAAACACCGTGCAAATAGAGTGCCAGGCTCGTTATTGCCCAGGCTCGTTGTTGCATGGTTACATTTGTATATTGTGTTGAGGGATTGGGTGGAACTGTGCAAGCTTTGAGGAGTACCCGTGGGGGGGTGGATTAGGCGCCGAACAAGAATGTGTGAACCGGAGTTTTTGAGCGGGAAGCAAAACCGAGTATGGACCTTAGCGCGTTGGAGAGGATGGATCGGGACAAGCTGTTCCAATATCTGGAATTTCTGCTGTGGCACTACCGCGTGGTGGATTCGTTTTGGTTCATTTACGTGGCTGACAAGTATGGGCAGGCGGAAGCCGAAAGGCTGAACGAACGTGTCTGGGGACGGATTGCGGAAATGGCGGCGGAAGACCTGCTCAAACGATTTGGTATTGGGAATTGGGAAACGAGGGCTGGACGGGTTTATGGAGTTGCTTGGTCTTTATCCATGGAGCGTATTGATAGGGTACAAAGTCGAACGGCAGCATGATGAAGTGCAACTGTCTGTTCGGTGCTGTCCGGTCCAGGCAGCGCGTTTGCGACGCGGGCTTGGTGAATACAATTGCAAGGGAATGCACTTGGCCGAGTTTGCCGCAATAGCACGAATCGTTGATCCACGAATTCGGATCGAATGCAAGTTTGCTCCGCCTGATCCGCATCCTCCGGATATGCACTGCCAGTGGCGGTTCTGGTGCGAAGGGACCGGTTCAAGCACAGGATGACTGTGGTATGGGACACGGTCCTGAAACCCTTGCTTGGGAGAACTTTGGTTGGTCAGGCAAGGCAAGCTGACAATTTGGAATTTGCAGGGTTTATTCGGCTGGAGGGCCGATGAATTCTTCGAAGGCGCCGCCCAGGAGCTGTTTCACGTCACGCTCGATTTCTGCTGCGGTAGGTTCCCAGCCGGCTGCGGCCAAGTCGGAGTATTTATCGAGCAGGATTTTAGCAAGGATCTTGCGGCTGTGTTCCCATTTGTAGATTAACTGATCCAGGACACGCGCATCGGAATGTTGTGCAGTGAAACTGGTGCCGAGCGTTTCAAGCCGCATGCGGGTTATCTCTTCGATTAGCACGGGGACATTTGTGAACCACCAACAGCCGAAGACATGGAGGTTTCGAAACTTTCGGGCAAGCACACAGAGTTAGTGCTGGTTCTCGCGTGAAAGGACCGTGACGAGGAATCGGTTTTCGGGGTAATTTGCGCAAAGATCCGAGAGTACCGAGAGATCGCTGCGGCCTGCGGCGTCGCCCGCGAGTTGTAGATTTGGGTTGACGGCGCGTTTGACACCGAGCATGACGGCGAACGGCATGTTGAAATCACGGCAGTGAGGGAGCACAGCGCCGCTAATCAGAAGGGCGCACTCTGAAGTGTCATCGCAGGTGAATTCTGGTGGGAGCGAGACCATGAGGTAGCGTGCCTTGATACGGCGTGACCAATCGGCGAGGAACCGCCGAATCTCACTGATTGTGTGTCTCGAGAAACCCTCGCTGACGTCATATCCCCATTCGCGTAATTTTGCACCTGCCTCGTGCCAGTTAACGAGGATAGGGTCTACACGGAGTGCGGCGACGAAACGATCGTCGCGGAGGAATCCCTTTTGCCATGCGACGCGTTCTGGTTCATCAAAGGGAGAGTTTGTCATGTAGAGGGCCTGCACGTTTGCCAATTCAAGGCAGCGATTGACATAGCGTTGCGGGTCCCATTGCGCGAACCACTTGCGGAGTGCGGCGAGGTCACGTTGTTTGGGGTCGAGCCCGAGCCGGTGCAAGGTGGTGAGAACGCCGCGGCAAGCCTCAGAAATGGGCGAGCGTTTGACAAAGAGTTCATTCCAGACCAGGTCGGCTTGTTCGGTTTTGCTGAGACGCCAAAAGTTTTCGTACGGGGTTTTAATGTGGCGAAACGCTTCGGCAACGAGGTAGTGATAGACCAACAGCTCATCTAGTCCCCACAACAATAGCCCGCCCATGAGTGGATCGTACAGGTGGGTGTGGATGTCAATTACGGGTGTGTTCCAGACAACCCTGTCGAGCAGAGCTGTCAGGGTCGTTTTGCGGAATTCCGTTACTTGTGTGTGCATTTTAGTTACTGTGGGTTTTCAAGGCGAAACCAACGCTAGCATGTTAGTTCTGGTCAGGCAATCGTGCGTGTGGTTCAGCGTAACGAAAGGTGTTGTGTTAACCAATTGGTTGTCTTGCTCCACATCTCCGGGGTATAGAGATGTCCCACGTTGGGGTAAATGATACTCTGGTAATTGCCGGGTGCGCCGAACAA
>DYLG01000206.1 GCA_020722215.1 Desulfomonile tiedjei | reverse complement strand
GTGGCGTTGCCGTTGTCTGCGGCGTCGATCCCCAGGACCCGGAAAATATCCTCGGATTCCGGCCGCTGGTGGGCATGGTCGGCGGGATGGTGTTTTTCCGTGGGCCTCATGCCGGATACAGCCAGGTCGACGCCCGGATGGAAACAATCGACGATACCCGCTGGGAATGGCTCGTTTCGAACCTGAAGGAATTTCTGCAGGGCGTCGGGAGGCCGGAGCTTCTGGAAGAATTGCCCCGCCGGGACCAGTGGCGGCTTTTGGTCGCCCGCTCCCCGCAGGAGAAGGCGGCATCGTTTCGGATGAGCATGTCGCAGTTCCGAACCCAGCTCTGGGACAGGGAACTTGGTAAAGGCGGTTTGATCGGGGATCTGGCGGATTTCGATCGCAGCCCCATTCCGTTGATTCCAACAGGGGATTTGCGCCGATTTGTCCCGGTGTGGGAAAACCGCAAACATAAGTCCCCCTGTGAAAACGCCTGTCCGAGCGGGATCCCGGTTCACGAACGCTGGCGCCTGATCCGCGAAGGAAAGCTCGATGAGGCCGTCGATCTGGCTTTGCGCTATACGCCGTTTCCGGCAAGTGTCTGCGGCTACCTTTGTCCCAATCTGTGCATGCAGTCCTGTACCCGGCAAAACGCCCTCATGCCCGCAGTCGATATCACCCTTCTCGGCAAGGCCAGCGTTGCGGCAAAAGCTCCTGATTTACCGGAGCTTTCAGGAAAGCGTGTGGCCGTCATCGGCGGCGGACCCGGCGGCATATCCACGGCATGGCAACTTCGGATGAACGGTCATGAGGCCGTGGTCTTTGACATGGCCGATACGCTGGGCGGAAAACTCGCGACCGTCATCCCCAGAACCCGTGTGCCATCGGATGTGATCGAGGCGGAACTCGAACGGGCCAGATCGCTTCTTCCCCAGGTGCAGCTTGAGAAGCGACTCACGAAGGAGGAGATGGCGGCCATCCGATCCGAATACGACGTCGTTGTGATCGCCACAGGCGCCCAGAAACCCCGGATGCTTCCGGTGTTAGGTGTGGAGCGGGCCTTTTCCGCCCTCGAATTTCTGAGGCGGGCGCGTACGGACGGCATCGATTGCGGGCAAAACGTCGTTGTGATCGGTGCCGGGAATGTGGGCTGTGACGTGGCGACCGAAGCCAAGCGGTTGGGCGCTCAACGCATCACCCTGATCGATGTGCAGGAACCGGCATCCTTCGGCAAGGAACGTCAGCACGCCCAGGCTGCAGGGGCCATTTTCCGGTACCCCTGTTTCACCCAGGCCATCGAAGCCGATGCCGTCGTGCTGACCACGGGGGAGCGTATTCCGGCGGAAACCGTGGTGATCTCGGTCGGCGATGTCCCTGATCTCGATTTCCTGCCCGAAGACGTCAAAAGCGAGCGGGGGTTCATCGTGACGGATATTGATGGCCGAACGAGTGCGGCCGATATCTTCGCCATCGGAGATGCCGTCCGACCGGGCCTGCTCACCGATGCTATCGGCATGGGCCGAAAGGCGGCGCAAGCCATTCATCGAATGCTCGCCCGAATGCCTGAATTCCGGGATGAGCGATCGGTCATCGACAAGGGCCGGATCAGCCTCGAATATTTCGATCCGCGCATCGAACGCTTCGATGACATCGATGCCTGCGGAAGCCAGTGCGCATCCTGCGGGGCCTGCCGTGATTGCGGGGTGTGTGTGGCCGTCTGCCCCCAGGCCGCCATCGATCGGGTCGAGCTTCCTGGAGGCGGCTACGAATACCGCTCGATCGACGATCGCTGCATCGGCTGCGGGTTTTGTGTGGGGGCCTGTCCCTGCGGGGTTTGGAATCTTGTGGAAAATTTTCGGATGGAATGATACCATCCGCATTGGAGGTGGTTCTGATGGAAACGGGTCATCTGTTCGATTATGGGGATTCGCAGGCGGTTCTCCTACCCAAAGGCGTTCGGTTGCCAGGCCATCGGGTCCGCATTCGTAAAGCAGGAAAACGGCTCATTCTCGAGCCTGCCGAATCAATTTGGGATGCCTGGAGCAAAGCACTCCTCGAGTTTCCGGATGATTTCATGCAGGATGGACGCTGCCAGCCCGCGATGCAGAATCGGGAATCGATGTGATGCCTTACCTGTTGGATACGAACATCTGCATTTATATCATTCGACGACGCCCTCCGGAAGTTGTGGCGCGGTTTCGGGAATGTTCCGTAAACGACATGGCGATTTCTACGATTACACTCTTTGAACTGCAATATGGTGTTGAGAAAAGTCAAGATCAGGAGCGTTCTCTGAATGCCCTCCGACATTTCCTTCTTCCGTTCAAGATGGTGGATATGGATCTTCGGGCGGCAAAAAGCGCAGCCAAGATTCGGGCACAATTGGAAAAGCAGGGAACGCCAATCGGATCTTATGATGTGTTGATCGCTGGCATTGCCCTTTCAAGAAAACGGATTCTGGTAACGAACAATATCCGGGAATTTTCCCGAATTGAAGGGTTGCGTATCGAAAATTGGGCAGATACTGCCTAATTTTCGTAAGTTCTCATCATCTACCGTATCGACACCATTCATCCTGGAACATTGCTGATGAAAGCCATTTTCGCCCTCGAAGACGGGAGGACCTTCCCCTGCAAGAGCTTCACCGGCCCTGGCGAAGCCTGGGGAGAGGCCGTATTCAATACCGGCATGACCGGATACCAGGAAGTGCTGAGCGATCCGTCCTATCGGGGGCAGGTCGTCACCATGACCTATCCGCTGATCGGCAACTACGGCGTCAATCCGGAAGATATCGAATCGAACCGGATTCAGGTGGCAGCCTTCGTCATCCGCGAATATCAGCCCTGCTACAGCAACTGGCGGGCGACCATGTCCCTTTCCGACTACCTGAAGTCGCAACACATCATGGGAATCGATGATCTCGATACCCGCGCCCTCACCTTGCACCTGCGGCAGCGAGGCGCCATGCGGGCCTACATTTCGACGGAAGATCTGAATCCGGAGCACTGTGTGGAAAAAGCCCGCTCCATCCCGAGCATGATCGGACGGAACCTTGTCCGGGTGGTGAGCCCCGAGCGGCCTTTCAGATGGGAAAACGGCAGAGCGGTGTTCGACGATGCGCCGGAATCGCTGATGAGCTCCGATGTCTGGCGCTGCCCTGAAAAAAAAGCCGTCATTGCCATGGACTGTGGGGCCAAGTACAATATCCTGCGCTGCCTCGAGGCAGCCGGCTGTGAAGTCATCGTCGTGCCTTCCGGTACGCCGGCCTCCGTCATTCGTGAGATGAAGCCGGACGGTATCTTTCTATCGAACGGCCCCGGTGATCCGGAGCCTGTTCAGGACACCGTTCAAACGGTCCGGGAGCTTCTCGGTTTCCGCCCCATCTTCGGCATTTGCCTCGGCATTCAAATGTTGGGTCTGGCCATGGGCGGCAGAACCTCCAAGCTCAAGTTCGGGCATCGGGGGGCCAACCAGCCGGTCAAAAATCTCATGACCGGCCGGATCGAAATCACGTCTCAAAACCATGGATTCGTTGTCGATATCGACAGCCTCGATCCGAAATCCGTCGAAATCACCCATGTCAATCTGAACGACGGCACACTCGAAGGCTTCCGGCACAAAAGCCTTCCGGTTTTTGCCGTTCAGTACCATCCTGAAGCATCCCCCGGGCCGCACGACGCCCGGTATCTCTTCGACGATTTTGTCCACTTGATGGACCGATAACCCAAAAATCGAAAACGATTCCCCATGCCCAAACGAACGGACATCCATTCCATTCTGCTCCTTGGTGCCGGCCCCATCATCATCAGCCAGGCCTGCGAATTCGATTATTCGGGGACCCAGGCCTGCAAGGCGCTCAGGGAAGAAGGCTACCGGGTGATTCTGGTCAACAGCAATCCGGCCACCATCATGACCGATCCACAGATGGCCGATCGCACCTATATCGAGCCGATCACAGCCGAGATCGTCACCCGAATCATCGAGAAAGAGCGACCCGACGCCCTGCTGCCGACACTGGGTGGCCAGACGGGGCTCAACACGGCTGTGGCCGTTGCCGAAGCCGGGGTGCTGGAGCGATATGGTGTCGAGATGATCGGGGCATCGCTTCCCGCTATCAAAAAAGCCGAAGACCGGGATCTCTTCCGTCAGGCCATGCAGCGGATCGGGTTGCGCATTCCCAAAAGCGGGATTGCCACCAATATGGATCAATGTCGCGCCATCGCCCGAGAGATCGGTTTCCCGATCATCGTTCGCCCCAGCTTCACATTGGGTGGAACGGGAGGCGGGGTGGTCTACAATCCGGAAGACCTGGAGACGATCGCACGCTCCGGCCTGGAGGCCAGCCTCATCGGCCAGGTCATGCTGGAGGAGTCGGTTCTCGGATGGAAGGAATTCGAGCTCGAGGTGATGCGGGACAACAAGGACAATGTGGTCATTATCTGCTCCATCGAGAATATCGACCCCATGGGGGTGCATACCGGAGACAGCATCACGGTGGCTCCCATCCAGACGCTGTCGGACAAGGAGTACCAGCGGCTTCGGGATGGATCGATCGCCATCATGCGGGAAATTGGTGTCGATACGGGCGGATCGAACGTGCAGTTTGCCGTCAATCCCGAAAACGGGGACCTCGTTGTGGTGGAAATGAACCCGCGGGTATCCCGAAGCTCGGCCCTGGCCTCCAAGGCAACCGGGTATCCGATCGCCAAAATTGCCGCCAAACTGGCCGTCGGTTACACGCTCGACGAAATTCCGAACGACATTACCGGCAGGACCATGGCCTCCTTCGAGCCGACCATCGACTACTGCGTGGTGAAGATTCCCCGTTTCACCTTCGAAAAATTTCCAGAAACGCCCGATTATCTTACGACGGCCATGAAATCCGTCGGGGAGACCATGTCGATCGGCCGTACCTTCAAGGAAGCCCTGCAAAAAGGGATTCGCTCCCTCGAAACGGGGCGCCAGGGTCTGGGGGCGGATGGAAAGGACGGAGCGCCGGCATTGGCCGAAATCCGACAGAAGCTTGCCACCCCCAATTCGACAAGACTCTTTTACCTGCGTCATGCATTGCAGGCGGGCATGACCATCTCCGAAATCCATGACTTGACAAAGATCGATCCGTGGTTCCTTTACCAGATACGACAGATTGTCGAAATGGAAAACGAGCTTGCTGGCCACAAAGGTCCGCTCTCGGAAGATCGGCTTTGGGAAGCCAAGCGAAACGGGTTTTCCGACATCCAGATCGCCCATCTGACCGGAGGGAGTGCGGAAGATATCCGCATGCACCGAAAGGCTCTCGGGATCAAGCCCGCCTACAAGCTGGTCGATACCTGCGCCGCAGAATTCGAGGCGGCGACTCCCTATTACTATTCGACCTACGAGCGGGAATCCGAGGCGCGGGTGAGCGAGCGGCGCAAGGTGATGATCCTGGGCGGTGGCCCCAACCGCATCGGTCAGGGCATCGAATTCGACTATTGCTGCGTACATTCCTCGATGGCGCTCCGGGAGATGGGCATTGAAAGCATCATGGTGAACAGCAACCCGGAAACGGTGAGCACCGATTACGATACGTCCGACAAGCTCTATTTCGAGCCGCTGACCTTCGAAGATGTGATGCACATCGTCGAGACCGAGAAGCCCGAAGGGGTCATCGTGCAGTTTGGCGGCCAGACCCCGCTTAACCTGTCGGTGGCGCTGCACCGGGCGGGGGTCCCCATCCTCGGAACCCAACCCGAGAGCATCGAGATGGCCGAGGACCGAAAGCTGTTTCAGGCCATGCTGCAGCGGTTGGGATTGCACCAGCCTGCCAACGGAACGGCGGAATCGGTGGAGGAAGCCCTGGTTGTGGCGGAGGCGATCGGCTATCCTGTTGTGGTGCGGCCTTCCTATGTGCTGGGCGGAAGGGCCATGAAAATCGTGTATGAACGATCCGAACTCGAAGGGTTCACGCGGCTCGCCATTGCCGCATCTCCAGGGCATCCGGTGCTGATCGATCATTTTCTGGAAGATGCCATCGAGATCGATGTCGATGCCATCTCCGACGGCCAATGCTCCGTGATCGGCGGAATCATGGAGCATATCGAAGAGGCTGGTATTCATTCGGGGGATTCGGCCTGCGTGCTGCCGCCGTTCAGCCTGAAGCCCGCGATGATCGAGGAAATTACGAGGGCTACCAAGGCCATGGCACATGAGCTTCACGTCGTGGGACTCATGAATGTCCAGTATGCCATCAAAGCCGATCGGCTGTATGTGCTGGAGGTCAACCCTCGGGCTTCCCGGACGGTGCCGTTTGTGAGCAAGGCAACCGGCGCGCCTCTTGCGAAAATGGCGACCCGGATCATGATGGGGCAGTCTCTCGATGAGATTGGACTCACCACGGAAGTCGTTCCGAAGCACATTTCGGTCAAGGAAGCCGTTCTTCCCTTCAACCGCTTCCCGGATGTGGATACGCTGTTGGGCCCTGAGATGAAGTCCACCGGAGAGGTAATGGGAATCGCCGATGAATTCGGTCTGGCCTTCGCCAAGGCCCAGCTCGGATCGGGGCAGAAATCTCCGCTTGCAGGAAACGTGTTCATCAGTGTAAAGGACAGGGACAAACAAGCTGCGATCGATCTCGGGCGGCATTTCGAGCGGATGGGCTTTGGGATCGTGACGACGCACGGAACGGGGGAATGGTTTTCCAGACACGGCATTCCGAACCGGGTGATCAACAAGGTCTCCATGGGAAGGCCCCATGTGGTCGATGCCATCAAAAACGGCGAGATCCAGCTCGTCGTCAACACCGGCTTCGGCAACCAGACCAAGCGGGACGGGTATTACCTCAGACGGGCCGCATTGAAATACGCCGTTCCCTACACCACAACACTTGCCGGAGCCATCGCCATCGCACGGGGCATCGAATCCCTCAAGACGAAGACACTCGACGTGACGCCGCTGCAGGAATACTATGAGAAGAGGAAAGAAGAATAAGGGAAGAGGGAAAAGGGGTGGATGGGAACGGTTTTATAAGGGGAATGGGTTGACTTTTTGCGAGGACATCAGCATTGATGATCATGTGGAACACGCAGAAATTCCAAAAGTTTCCTTCATTCGTAGTTGCAACCCGTCTTTGGAAAGTGAATTCCGGCTTACGCCGGAATGACATCGAATGCCTTCTGCAACCGGCTCTTACGTGATAAAGATTCTATCTATGCCACGAATCGCTTTCTTTTTCGATATTTCCATCTACATGTATCTTGGCGACCATGGTTTCCCCCATTGTCATGCCATGTAAGGGGATTATGCCGGGTCATTCAGCATCGAAACCGGGGATATGATCGCAGGTATGATGCCTCCTACCCAGCAAACGAAAATCAGCCAATTTATTTTGAACAACCAAGCCGAATTGATGGAGAAATGGCATGAGCTCATCAATTGAATGGCCTTGGCCCCGGGTCGTCTTCGTAACGGCCAAAGAGCCGTGGCGTCTT
>DYLG01000205.1 GCA_020722215.1 Desulfomonile tiedjei | reverse complement strand
GGCAGAACGGACCCAAACGACCAAAGGCGCCCAAATTAGGTCGCGGATTTCGGGCGAATCTTGCTCCTTGACCGCTGATGCCTTGAGTGCTAGAAAAACGGTCTAATCTCGGTTCGTCCTACGAGGACGTTGTACAAGAGAGGACCTCACCATGCTCACCTTTCAGGAAATGATACTCGCCCTGAATAGATTCTGGGCTGATCGAGGATGTGTCCTTCATCAGCCGTATGATGTTGAAAAAGGGGCGGGCACTATGAATCCCTCCACCTTCCTGCGTGTTTTGGGGCCAGAACCATGGAATGTGGCTTACGTGGAGCCGTCCCGGCGCCCTACCGACGGGAGGTACGGCGAGAATCCCAACCGTTTGCAGCACTACTTCCAGTATCAGGTGATCCTCAAGCCTTCCTTGCCCGACGTTCAGGACGTTTACATCGACTCGCTGAGAGCCTTGGGAATCGATCCGCTGGCCCATGACATCAGGTTCGTGGAAGACGACTGGGAATCGCCCACCCTCGGAGCATGGGGCGTGGGATGGGAAGTGTGGCTGGACGGCATGGAGATCACCCAGTTCACGTATTTCCAGCAGGCCGGCGGATTTGATCTGAAACCCGTTTCGGTGGAGCTTACCTACGGCATCGAAAGGATATGCATGTATCTTCAAGGAGTTGAGAACATCTTCCATCTGAAATGGAATGGCGATGTAACATACGGTGACATCTATCACAGGTCCGAATACGAAGGTTCGGTTTACAATTTCGACAGAGCTGACCCGGAGATGTTGTTCAAGCTGTTCGACATGTACGAAGCTGAATGTGTAAGGCTTCTGAATTCCGACGAACCCCTTGTCATGCCCGCTTACGA
This sequence comes from Desulfomonile tiedjei, assembly GCA_020722215.1. GTDB lineage: Bacteria > Desulfobacterota > Desulfomonilia > Desulfomonilales > Desulfomonilaceae > DYLG01. The sequence goes on along the minus strand of DYLG01000205.1, from coordinate 6,651 downwards.
CTACTGCCTGAAGTGCTCGCATACCTTCAACGTACTGGACGCCAGGGGATCCATCAGCGTGGCCGAGCGCACGGCGTACATCCACCGCGTTCGCGACCTGGCGCGAAAGGTGGCTTCCGCTTACATGCAGCAGAGAGAGGACATGCGCTTCCCGCTGCTCGACAAATTTTCTTCCCGCGGAGCGCAATCATGAAAGGCGAGTTCTTGCTGGAAATCGGCGCCGAGGAAATCCCGGCGGGTTTCATGCTGCCCGCGCTGGAGAAGCTGGCAGAGCTGTTCTCCAAACGCCTTGAAGAATCCCGCATAGGGTTCGGCCAGGTTTCTACCTACGGGACTCCAAGGCGTCTTATATTGTCGGCGAAGGACGTAGATTTCGTGCAGGCCTCTCGGGAGATCGAGAAAACCGGGCCCCCTAGATCGGCCGCATATGATAAGAACGGCAATCCCACCAAGGCTGCTATCGGTTTCGCGCTCAGTCAGGGCGTAGATGTATCCGACCTCGTGATCGTGGGTACACCCAGAGGCGAGCAAGTGGCAGCGCGGAAGGTGGAAGAGGGAAGGAGAACTGCCGAAGTGCTTTCCGAGATTCTTCCGTCTATCATGGAAAGAGTCCCCTTCCCCAAGACCATGCGGTGGATGGATCTGGACGTACGTTTTGCACGACCGGTGCACTGGATAGTGGCGCTGCTCAACGGCGAGGTGATTCCGTTCACCTTCGGCAACGTCAGGAGCGGCAACTTGAGCCGAGGGCACAGATTTGTTTGTCCCGACAGCTTTGCCGTGTCCTGCCTGAAGGATTTCTGCAGCGCTCTGGAGGCCCAGGGAGTGATCATAGACCCAGAGTCTCGGCGGGCAAAGATTGAGGAACAGGTCACCGCATTGGCCGCCAATGACGGCCTGGAGGTTTCCGCACCCGAGGGTCTGCTGGACGAAGTGAATTTTCTTGTGGAGAGCCCGTATTCCCTGATGGGGGAGTTCCACGCTGACTTTCTGGAACTTCCCGCGTCCATCCTTATCACCTGCATGAAGAAGCACCAGCGGTACTTCGCAGTCCAGGACAAAGCTGGAAGAATAAGAAACCGTTTCATCGCGGTGAACAACACGCCGGTCAGAAATCTGCGGGATTCGGTAAAGGGGCATCAACGAGTGCTCCGGGCGAGATTGGAGGATGCCAGATTCTACTACCGTGAAGACAGAAAGGTCCCGCTAATGAGTCGCCTCGAAGCGTTGAAGGGCGTTGTGTTTCACTCCAGGCTCGGGACCTCATACGAAAAGGTTCAGCGATTCACAGGGCTGGCAAAGGATATCGCACGGTTGTTGTGCCCCGATAAGCTCAAAGCGGTTGAAAGAGCGGCGCTCCTCAGCAAGTGCGATCTCGAGACTGGAATCGTGTACGAGTTCCCGGAGCTTCAGGGAATCATCGGCAGTCATTACGCTCAAATGGATGGTGAATCCGAAGAGGTCTCCACAGCGGTCATGGAGCACTATCTTCCCACTCACGCGGGTGACCGTCTCCCCAGCGGTATCGTGGGCGCGGTGGTTTCCATAGCGGACCGTATCGACACCATTGCAGGATGCTTCAGCGTGGATCTCGTTCCCTCGGGAACCGCCGACCCCTATGCGTTGCGACGCCACGCCCTAGCCGTGATCCAGATTCTCATACGGCTTGACCGGCCTCTTCATCTGCGCGAGCTGGTGAACAAGGCCATTGATCTTCTCGAGGAGCGACGGACACAGGACAAGGATCAGACAGCACTGGACGTCATGGATTTCATCCGCACCAGATTCGTCAATTTCCACACCTCCAGGGGATATTCACTTGATGTGGTGGAGGCTGCAGCGAGGGCCCGTTTCGACGACGTGGTGGACGCGAGGAAGAGAGTGGACGCCCTCCAACAATGGAAACGCCGCGAGGACTTTGACGCGATAACCATTGGTTTCAAGAGGGTGGTGAACATATTGAAGAACACGTCCCCGTCGGCGGTTAACCCCGACCTCCTGACCGAGATTGCAGAGAAGAACCTTTTCAAGGCTTTTCGGGATGTGGAAGGCAGGGTCGGCCCGCTCATAGAACAGGGCGATTACGCAAATGCTCTTGAAATCCTTGCCGAACTGCGACCGGCCATCGACAAACTCTTCGACGAAGTCATGGTCATGGTGGAAGACGAGAAGACCCGCAATAACAGGCTCGGCCTGCTTGCCGGTGTGGCGAGCCTCTTCCAGCGCATCGCCGATTTCTCGTTCATAGGATCAACTGCATGAACGGACGGACCGGCTACCATTTGGGGAGAAGGAATGGGGTCTTCTTGCGATATTCCTCATATTCCGCACCGAATCGCCCGGTCAATTCCTTCTCTTCCACAAACCTGCGGTAAAGGCCGGCCAGCACCAGCGCGATGAGGAACATTGTCAACCCAACGGTCAAGGATCGAGCGAGTGTTCCCACCCCCAAGAAGTAGAAAATCGCGCCAAACTCAACTGGATTCCGGCAAAAGCCGGTAAGGGCCCGTTACAATGAGCCGCTGGGTCGGGGCCAGCGGAACAGGAGTCCCTTTCCCTACACGAACCTGCGTCCACACCGACTATGCCAGTAAGGACAACCCGACAATCGCGCTCAAGCCTCCCAGCGCCATTTCGACGTATCTCAGTCGATCCGCGATCAGATACTTGTCCACGAGATACGCTAACAGGAACAGCAAACCGTGCAACACCACCAAGAAAGCAATAAACCCGGCAAGCATTACCACGATCTTATAGCGAAGGGGTCGCTCTTTGGCGGACGTCTCCACCAGGAAATTCAAGAGCTTACCCATTGCCATGCCTTAATCCTCCCAAACGGATTCGAGAACCGGACCGGCCGCTTGGGATAAGTGCGCCGCAGTATTGGGGAAACCCAAGAAGCAGAGGCCATTCCACGCTGGGTGAGAAGTCCTCCCGTTCGACTGCCCTTCATCTTCGCGCACCGGGTTCCCAGGGAACAGGACCTCAGAAATTTGCCTTCAGGTACGCTGTGAGATTGCGCTTTGACCTGGCCAACCCCAGCTTCCTTCGAATATTCTTGCGATGAACAAGCACGGTCTGCGTGGATATGCCAAGCATCTCGCCCATCTGGACCGACGAGAGGCCCGATCGAATCATCTCGCAGAGTCGAACCTCCTTTGGAGTCAGCCGATTGGCCTCCTGCATCAGTTTCAGGCCGAACGAGGAAAACAGATTTGAGAGGTTGAACTCGAGAGACTTGACGAGAATACTTGCTGTTTCGGTCAGTTCCTGGGACTTGAGCTGCTCGATAACAGGTTTTACCGTGAGGTTGAGATTGTGCGAAATCTTCTTCTCCAGATCTCTCTTCTGCTCTTCAACTCCCTCAATAATCATCTTGAGGGCTTCGTTTGTCCTTTCAAGGCTTTCGGAGTATTTCTTCAAATCTTCCTGAGAGTTCTCAAGTGCTCTAGTCCGCTCTTCGACCTGCTCTTCCAGCCGGGCTGAGTATGCTTCCAGTTGCTCGTGGCTTTCCTGGAGCTTTCGTTCCGTTTCCTTTTTTTCCGTTATGTCGCGGAATACCACTACAATCCCTCTGATGGATCCCTTGTCATCCCTGATGGGAGCGGCCTCCGCCTCAATGTCAATCCGACTTCCATCCCTCGATTTCACCACTACTGACCGATCGGTCATCCGCATGGCCTCTCCGGTTCGTATCAGCTCTCCCACGAGACCCTGTATCTTCTTGCCGGTCGCCGCATCCGAGATTTGCAAGACCTCGCGCAGAGCTTTTCCCACGGCCTGTTTCTCTCGCCAGCCCGTCAGCGCTTCCGCAACCGGGTTCATGAACTGCACGTACCCGTCCTTGTTCGTTGCCACAACTGCGTCGGCGATGCTCCTGAGAGTCACGGAGAACCACTCCTGGCTCTCCTTCAACCTCTTGGCCATCTCGTTCTTGAATAGGGCCATCTCAATGGTCGTGTGCAGGTCCCGGCTGCGAATGGGCTTGATGAGATAACCGAAGGGCTCCGTCACCTTTGCCCGCTCAAGAACGGCGTCGTCGGAATAGGCCGTCAGGTAGATGACCGGAATGCTCCTCTTGGCGCGTATTCGATTGGCCGCCTCGATTCCGTCCATTTTTTCCTGCAGAACTACGTCCATAAGCACCAAATCCGGGTCTTTCTCATCCGCCTGTTTGATCGCCTGTTGGGCTGTCGCTGCAACCCCTACTACCTCATAACCCATTTCGACCAGGCCGACCTTCAGGTCTTCCGCAATGATCGCTTCGTCTTCCACCACGAGTACACGGACCTTCGGCATTTGATTCATCCTTTCCCTCTCAGAGCCCCCGACTCAGATGCGACCACGTGGCGGCGCGGACGCTCATGGCGTCTGTTGTCTCTCCTCGCCGTCCCACCAGGATGCCGATACCCAAGAACTGCACCAACTCCAATTCCGGGAATCCGGAGGAACCGGCCCTCTCGGCAGGTTGCTGATCGCATACCCGAAATATACCATAAGTTGGAGAAAAGTCAACGAAATTGCAGGGAAAGGTTGCCCTTGCGCAGATTTTGCCCGGCAACAGAGGGGCAGACGACGCCCACTCCACCCTGCCCTCTTGGTCCGGCAATAAGATTCTCGGAGCCTCTCTTTCTTCACGGAAGGAAAAAAGAAAGGGCGCCAACTTCTCGCCGTTATTCGGCGATGGTGAACCGTGTTGGCACCCGTGGGGGGGAACGTCGAATAACTTCTCTGCAAGAATCGCCGGAAGCGTCCGGAATCCTTGTTCTAGGAGGCTATGATCAACCTTGCGCACCCGCAGGAGCAGACTTAGACGAAGCCCGGAGTTTGATGTACCGCAAGTCCACCCATCCTGTTGCGCCCGAAGAAGTTGCAATATGAAGCCACATCTGGTTCCCTACCATCACCTTTTCGGTGACGTTCACCTCCGACCCCGAGCTTAGGGTGGCCATTACTCGGGAGTTCGGCGCAGGATCCTTTCGTACGCGCACCTTGTCCGCGGTGATGACTCCCTTGAGGTTGAGTCTCATAGACCATGGTGTCTCGGGCTTCTTTGACGGCGGTTTCGCCACAGGCAGCTTAGGCTTCGACCCGGCGCTTTCCTCCAAGCCTTTGGCTGAGGATGCCCTGGCCTCCTTGGCGAATCCTGCCTGAGGCCGGGCCGGGTTGAGACTGAGCAAAGCCGCATTCTGAGGCGGCGGGCTCCCCGGGACGGCGGGGACGATCTGCGCCGGATTGCCATACTGAGGGCCGGCATGCTGCTCGGCACTCATAGCAGCCAGACGCTTCATTCCCGAATTCAAGTCCCTGCTGACGTTGTCCAGCATCGTCTTCAGATCGTCAAGCCCTTCAGCACAAACCTTAGTGCCTTTGTGAAAATCGCTCATCGCTGCGAGCTTCTCGTGAACGCCTGAAGATACCCTGACAAAATGCACCTGAGCCAGACAGGTCAGAACCATCAAACCCATCACGAGCCATGAAAACTGGCGAAACGGGAACAGCACTTGTTCCTCGTCGTCCAGCGCGTAGGAAATGGTCAGCTTCTTTTTCACCCAGAAGTACCACAAGACAAGGAATGACGCCAATGCAGCAAACATGAGGAAGATTAGTGCCACATGGATGATCATGGGGGCCCCCTTAGTAATAGTCTGCACATATTTACCATGTAATTCAGCGAATTGCAATAATTATCTCATGTAATACATTATAATTACCACGTAGCGAAGTCCCTCGACGCCCCCGCGGCTTTACCTCCTCAATGGTCAGGGAACCCCGGCCAAGTATGGTCTTGTTGCCGGTATCACTCATGCGGCGTGGCGATTGCTCAAGATTTCACGCCGAGGCTCATATATCGTTTGCAGGAATGAACGACGTGCGACGTGACAAGTCTGTGACTGTAACCGGAAGGGACTGCGACGATTACCACAAACCCTCCGAAATCGGAGAACACTCTGCGACAGGCCAGTGTAACGTCGGTTCCCTCAAGACGAACGGAGAATTCGGACAAGGGGCTGTACTCCAGCCTGCCGGCCATACCCACGATCGCCTGCTCGGCGCACAAGAAAGACCACAGCAGCGTGTCGGGGTCGAACTTGTCGCCGACGGAATCCATCAAGTAGCCCTGTTCATCGGCAAGCAACACTTGAGTGACGAGCCCTGAATCGACAGCTTCAACGACCTTCTTGTCAAATATTCTCATGGCGTGTGCAACCTTTGAGGTTCCAGGTGGGGATCGAGTTGCGAAAAAAGACCCGAACGGAGTCCGCAACAAAGTTCAGGGCGAGCCCATGAACCATGACAGCCGTAGTGAGTCTCGCCTGCGTCTCCCAGGGAAAAGGGTGGAGTCCGTCCCGGCATTTGCCCCCCGTCGCTCTGAAAAACGCGGTTGCGGTCATTCATGCACAGGCGAAAGTATGGTACCGGAATTCTTTGAACATTTCAAGGGAGCATTGTCGCCAGGGAGCTGCTCTCGGAACTTCGGCCTTGCCATGGCGGCGTAGGTCCGGTTGTCGGGAGTGCCTTGATCCACGACCAAGAAAAATAGAAAAACCTCGTTGGCCCTGAGAGATCAGGGAGATAGAAGAGATTTTGCAAGTCAGATCTATCACCAACGAGGTGAAACGATTATGGCACAAGGTCTTCTACCTTTCC
>DYLG01000204.1 GCA_020722215.1 Desulfomonile tiedjei | reverse complement strand
TAGAACATTGCGGGTTCGATTCCGGGGAAACGCTTCTTTAGCAATCGAGCGAGTCTCAACGCGTATCCGCAGCAGACTCGGGAGCAGTAATCGCGGCCGATTCTTGGATCACGGCTTCCGACGCACTGGATAAACGCTACTGAGCGTATCCGACCGTCCCCTTCACCGACGAATAAATTGTCCGCTCTCAGCAGAGACTCCAACTCAAGCCCCGTGACAACTCCGGGAATGCGGCCGTATCCGAAGCGGGGTTTCAGTGTGGGATCGAAGGGCTTGAATCCGCAGGCCAGAACAATCGCCGATGTTTCCACAAGCACCTCTTCAGGCGCTTTGAGAAGGTCCACGGCTCCTTCTGGGCAAACTTCCGCGCAGATGCGGCAGGAACCTTCCTTGAAGAAAAGACAGGCTTCCTCCACCAAAGTTATGCGATCGTCGAGGGGAGAGCGCACGAGCGCTCCCGGCGCCGGACACTTCTCCAGGCACCTGTCGCAATCGGTGCAACCGGCGGGATTGATGCGGAGAGGACGGTTCAAGAGAGTGGCGAGAAAGCGGTTGTAACGGCGCACCACGTTGACTATTTCCGCCCGCACAATAAACGTGGTCTTGTCACAAGCTGCCAGCTCATCAAGAATATCTTCCAGCAGACAAGCGCCGCAACGCTGACATTGGTCCGTGGCTTTGCACGCGTATCGGAGCACATGGCCGCCGCGAAAAGGGGCCTTTTCCATTACCAAGGACTCCACGCCCAGTCGATGCAATTCCCTGGCGCAGCAAAGACCTGCCGTTCCGCCGCCTACTATCAGGACTCCCTTTGTCAATGAATCCATAGATCAGAGCATCTCGGCGATTTCCGATTCCCGGCCCGATGCGCTTATGCACACGCCTGCAACCGTGCCGGAGGATCTGAAATCCGAAATCAGCTTTTTCACGTGCGCCCTCGACGCGCTCAGGAATTCCTCCTCGCTCAGAGACCGCCATTGCTCCACAAGGTCGCCGGGGATGAACGTGCCAGGTATGGAGCCGTCCCGGTACGCTTGGATCTCCTGATACGAGGGCAGAAGAACTCCCACCACGATCTTCACGCCGACGTCGCCGGCTGCCTCGAAGAACGAAGCAGGCTGCTCGGCGGTGAAAACGGGGAGAGTTATCAAAAAATCCGCACCTGCCTTGACTTTTTTTCGAGTCTTCATCAGTTGGGGACCGAGAGGATCCGCAGTGGGGCAGACCGCCCCGCCCACCAAGAACGACAGGGATGAAGACAGGGGATTTCCGGCAATATCCCTGCCGTTTTCCATGTCCTTGAGCATTGATATCAATTGTACGGAATCCAGATCATAGACAGCCGCGGCTTGGGGATGGTCGCCGAAGCGGGGGTAGTCGCCGGAAACGCATAGAACGGTGTTCAGCGAAGCCGCGGCAGCAGCCAGTGCAATCGAACCGAGCGCGATCCTGTTGCGGTCGCGGCAGGACATGGTGAGAATTGGATCTCCACCGCCATTCCTTATTGCTTCAGCCAAATACAGTGCTGAGATTCCCATTCTTCCGCAGGGATTGTCCGCAACCAGCACTGATCCCACCTTGCCGTTCCAAGAAGACACCAAGGTCAATGAGGACGAGATATCGGCCGACTTGGGCGGCACAACTCTGGCCACTACCTGAAACGATCCTGATTGGAGTCTGTCTTTGAACGTGTCAGCCAATGGAGAATCTCTTCCTGTATGCAGGATGGCTCACCCTGCCCGGTTTGGTGCTCAGGTCATGTCTAAGAGCCGGCACGATCCGCTCCTGGAGGTCAAGTCTCGACTGGCGTCGGAGTCTCTCGTAGATCAAAGTCCAGGCGCAATCCCTCTCGGGGTCCACTTCGCACTTCCCGTGAACAGTGCCTGCGCAAGGCCCGTTCAGCAGCCCCTTTGAGCAGATGGTTACCGGACAGATCCCTCCGGTTATGCCGAGAAGACATTGGCCGCAGGACCTGCATCTCTCGGTCCAATAGCCGGCCTCTTCTGCGACTCCTATGAAGGTGGTATCCACCCCGGGGAAAACCGGCACATCAGGATACTGCTCGGCGAGGAACTGAATTCCCGCTCCGCATGCAAGAGATATGACAGCGTCGGCATCGGCCACGTGATCCCGAAGAAGGAGCAGAAATTCCCGATCGCATTGTCTCTCCACCGTTGCGGCTTTCGCTCGGAATTCCCGTTTGTCCGTGCTTGCTGCCAGCATGAGCTGCGAAGCAAGGATTGCCGCCTCCTTGTCTCCGCCGGCCAGGCAGACTGCCACACAAGTACCGCAACCGGCCACCAGGATTCGTGAGTGGTCGCCGATCATCTCCCTGATCTCGGCGAAGGGTTTTCTCTCAGCGACAATCACCTCAACCTCCGACTGGTGCAGTTCCAGCCAACTGCCAGTGATGGCAAACAAGATAACGGACGCCTGCCGAGGTGTCAAGTGGGCCGGAAATCAGGCAAACGGCTTGATCGTAGACCTGGTGCAGTTCCTGTAAGGACGAGCTTTTCGCTTGAAACTGAATGTCCCCAGTGTTTGCCCAGAGCTTTGTCCCGATGGATTTCGCTGGAGGGCGGCTTTGACACCTGCCCCGACCAACAAATCTGAATTTTCTTTTGCCAACGACTGTAGTCGGCGGGGGTAGACTTGACTTCGTTGCTGTTGCCGACAGGATGACAATATGTTAAGCTAAATGCTCAAAACAGGCATGGTGGTCGCGCGATCCTGCCGAGAATTGAGGAATCATTGCTCACTCCTGACAGACGATATGAACGTCAGAGACGGGCACAAATTGCGGATTTTGGCGCCAGCCGGATGCCGCTCAAATCTTCTGCCAGAAAAAGGTCTGTGGTGCCGGGACCATGACAGAGGCTCAAACGGATCATTCCTCCGCAGCATTTGAAAAGGGGTCGGCGTACAAGGATATGGGCCTTCATAAGGAAGCGATCGCGGAATTTGAGAAATGTCTGTCCGACGAGGCCATGAAGTACCGCGCCATCCGCGAGATCTCGTCCAGTCTGGTCAAGTTGAACATGCCGGACAAGGCAGAAAAACTGCTCCTCCAGGCTTTGTGTTCCTCCTGCATTCCTGAAGGTGATCGTTTTTGGATTTACTACGATCTTGCCGACTTGTACATGCACGCAGGCAAGGTGGAATCAGCATTGGAGCGGCTCATGCAAATCGATGGGTATGGAGCACAGATCATCCCCGGCCTGCCCGAAAAAGTTCTCGGGCTCTCCGACAGGCTGGGAGGCTCTTTGCCGGAAGGTGGCCTTTCCGGCACTTTGGAAGGGCTCGGGAGCAAACCCGAAGCTGTCGAGGTCTCTCATGCCGGTGCTCCTGCGGAGGGAAAAGTTTCGACGTCTTCGGACCCTCGGCGCCGCGCACCAAGAGTCAAGTTTTCCGGACCAGTGCAGTATTCCTTCGACCAGATTCGGTGGTCAACGGGTTATTTCTCCGATTTGAGCACAATGGGCGCGTTTGTGCTCACTCACGAGCCGATCCCGATCGGAAGTCTTGTATTCTTGAAACTGGATCTGCCTTCGCCTGCAAATCAAGGCTCCGTGGACATCATCGGGCAGGCGGTACGGCAGGACAACCGGTGCCAGAACGGACAGGGCGTGCTGGGGATGGGCATTCAGTTCATCTCCATGGAGGAAGAGCAGAAGTCGGAAATCAGGTGTCTCGTTGAAACCATCCAGGCGGACGAGACGCTGGGATTAAGATCTCCTCAGCAGATACGATTTCATTGCGATCATTGCGGCCGTATCAACTCCGCGCCTGAGTCGGCAGCGGGAAGGCCGGCGAAGTGTCAATGCGGGAAGATTGCCAATGTGCCTTATGCGCGCCATACCCCATCAGCGGAGAATTCCCTTCGCGGCGCTCTCATAGCAGGGTGCAGGATCGACAGCACGATCGGCAAGGGGAGTGTAGCCACGGTGTTCAAGGGGCATCATCTCACCCTGGACATTCCGGTGGCAATCAAGATTCTCGACCCCACTCGGCGCCCTCCAGGATCCTTGCCGGCGCAAAGGTTCCTCAAGGAGGCTCAGGTCATCGCTCGACTGAAACACCCCAACATAGTCGGCGTGATGAACGCGGGACAGGAAAGCCAGCACAGTTTCATTATCATGCAATACGTAGCGGGAAAGTCCCTGGGCGATTCCATTCGGAATAGAGATCAGCTAACGTTGAGTGGGATCGTGAGGGTTTTCCTTGACGTTTGTAACGCGCTTTGCGCGGCTCACCAGCACTCGATTGTTCACAGGGACATCAAACCCGACAACATCCTGCTCACCGCAGGAGGAAGAGCCCTGCTCACGGATTTCGGCCTGGTGATGGACCTCGGGGAACTACAGCTCGCAGGCGAGCAAGGGCTGGCCGTGGGCACTCCGCTTTACATTTCGCCCGAGCAGATTCGAGGCGCTGCCAACGTGGACTACCGAGCCGATATCTATTCGCTCGGCGCAACGATGTACCATACTTTGGCAGGAATCCCGCCCTTCAAAGGTTCCACACCCCTCGAGGTTTTCGCCAGGCATCTCAGGGAGCCGCTCATCCCGTTGAGTGCTGTGGCCCCTCACATCCCTTCTGCCATATCGGACATAGTGGACAGAGCCATGGAGAAGAATCCCCGCAACAGGTTTCAGTCGATGGAGCAAATGAAACAGGAATTGCTCAGGCTCTCTGCTCGTATCGCGATGGAACGATTCAGGCCCATCGACAAGAAATTGCTCCGAATTGCCCCCAAGGTTACATAGAAGCGCCGTGGTCGGCAGTCCGTTGTGCACACCTACAGCTTGACACGAGCGGCAGCATTTCGTATCGTTTCCCGAATTCACCGGTTCCGTCGCCACGCGGAACCAGGAGCGCGGTCATGGATATTTTTGTGTCCGGTTCGTTGGCATTCGATAGGATTATGGATTTTCCCGGGAAATTCTCGGATCATATCGTGCCCGACAAGATCCACATCCTCAACGTATGTTTCATGGTCAACGGCATGAGGGAGCTGTTCGGAGGCACTGCAGGGAACATCGCGTACACTCTTGCCCTTCTCGGCGAAAAGCCTGTCATTCTTTCCTGTGCAGGCAAGGACTTCCATGATTATGCCGCGTGGCTGGAACGCAACGGACTGTCTCTCGAAGGGATTCGCGTTGTCAATCACGAACTGACCGCGTGCGCGTATATTACAACGGACAAGGCGGACAACCAGATCACAGGATTCAACCCCGGCGCCATGAAATGCGCCTGCGAGTATTCCTTTGACGGAGTGGACCCCGAAAATGCTCTTGTAATAGTGTCACCGGGAAACATTGAAGACATGGTAATGCATTCGCGCGTGTGCAAGGAACGCAACATACGATATATATGCGACCCTGGTCAATCCATTCCCTCTCATTCTCCTGAGAACATCCTCGATATGATAACCGGTTCGGCCTTGCTCATAACGAACGATTATGAGCTGGAGCTGATCAAACGGGTCACCGGGCTATCCAGGGACGATATCCTGGAGCGAACCGGCGCAATAATAACCACTTTGGGCGACAAAGGTTCGCAGGTTTGCTTCGACGGCCGGGTCGTGGAAATCCCGCCGGTTCCAGTTTCTCAAGTATTGGACCCTACGGGTGCGGGTGATGCGTACAGGGCCGGTCTAGTCAAAGGCATGGCCATGGGCCGAGACATATTGAACTGTGCCCGAATGGGAGCAGTCGCGGCAGCCTATTCGGTTGAATGTCAGGGCACACAGGTCCACAGATTCTCTGAGGATGATTTTTGGGCCAGGTGCGAGAGCCGGTTCAGCCCGGCGGAGCGTTCATTTGCAACTGCGAGATCGTTTGAAAACTCAGCAGCGGTAAGCAATGTCTGTGATAGCGCTGAGTCGGAGCCAGTCGCGCTGCTGGGGCAAGCGAGGTGATCAGCCATGTCCGGATTTTCCAGCGGAGTTTACACTTCCCCTGCCGGTATGCTTTTGGAGCTTAAGGAGCTTTTCCACAAATGGGGAATCTTTGGACAGACCTTTTCCATCGAGCACGAAGGCAACCGGTATCGCATCTCATGCAAGGAAGAAGCCTTCCTCGTTTACAGGGTGAACCACGGTGTCGGACCGCGGCATCATGTGCCCGGATGGCCGGTCTGCCTGGTCACCGAATCGACCGTATATGAAGAGCATTCCCTGCCGGAACTCGGAGACGACCACTGTGCCAGCGGCGCGGACCTCGGCAAATGGCTGGACATAATCAAGCGACATCGGGCGGCAAATCCTGTCGGATGATGACGCGATTTCAGAGTTTCACCGCCGCTGATGTCCATTGTCCTTCCTGGATCTTCAACATGGTCTATGCCGGTATGGCGCGAACCCTCGTTTCAGCGCCTCACTCGGTCCTGAGCGGAGGTTTCGAACAATTTCGGCGGTCCTCTTTGACTGGCTGGGATCGCGAGACGGCCCCACCCAATGGGAGTACCTCTAACGACAGATGTGTTGCGAAGCAACCAACGTTCCATTATTGTGCATCGCTCTTAGTCGTGGGCGAACTTAGCCCATTGACGAAAAATAGTAGGTTCACTACGCTGCGTTGGGTGAAGCGATCCAGTTGCACAAGGTAGCGATAACTTTGTCATTTTTCCGGATTTTTTGTCGTGGTTTTCGGAAACTCCGGTCAGACTTGCCCGGGAAAAGCGATACCGGTGGCGTGTAAGGCCGTGTTGGGTTGACAAGAAGGATGAAGCGCACTTTCCCACAAGGTACCCACCGCAGTCCGGAAATTGTTTCCACAAGAGGCCGAGGTTGGCTATAATAGTCTGCGAAATCCCGGGAAGGAGGAAAGATGTCCGACTACGCCCAAATCGCGGGAGAAACGCTGATCCGAATTCGTGCCAAGCGGCCGGTTGTCCACAATATCACCAACTATGTGGTAATGAACTCCACCGCAAACGTTCTGGTGGCAATGGGCGCATCCCCGATCATGGCCCACGCTCCGGAAGAACTCGAGGAACTCATTGCCATCGCAGGATCGGTGGTTATCAACATCGGAACGCTCTCCAGCGCCTGGATCGAATCCATGGAGCGGGCCGCGTTGCTCTGCGCCTCAGCCGGAAAGCCCTTCATCCTTGACCCGGTGGGCGCCGGCGCAACCAAGCTGAGAACCCATACTGCCAACGAGATAATCAACATAGCCCCTCCAACCGTGATCAGGGGCAACGCGTCCGAGGTGCTGTCCCTTTCCCCCGAGGGCGGCGTTACGAGAGGGGTTGACTCCATCCACACCGTCGAGGACGCTATTGACGCTGCCGTGGAAGTCGCTTCAACCCTGGGGACGGTTGTGGCGGTCACTGGCGAGCGTGACCTGGTCACCGACGGCGAAAGGACTCTCATCGTGACCGGCGGGCACCCCATGTTGGGACATGTCACCGGCACCGGATGTGCCGCAAGCGTGGTCGTGGCCGCTTTCGTTGCCGTGCATGACGACCCGCTTGTTGCCACGGCTTCGGCCTTGGCCTTCTTCGGTCTTGCCGGAGAAAAGGCCGCAGGAAAAT
>DYLG01000203.1 GCA_020722215.1 Desulfomonile tiedjei | reverse complement strand
TCAAGGGGATGGTCCCGAGATCCCTTCACTGGCTCCCGGGCTCCGGCCTCACTTCTCTTACCACTGTTCAAATTGTTCGCGCTTGGTTCGCCGTGTCGGGGCGGACCCCAGCGATATGGGCTCCCAGGCCGGAGCCCGGGAAGGAGGAACGTGCCCTGAAAAAAATGCAGATTTTTGTTGACAAACCGGAGGAATCGGTAATAATGGAAAATAAAGGGAAACCGGAAAAACCATTCACTCTCACAACGGAGAGGCAGCCAAGTGGAAGTTCTAACCGTTTATCAGGCGAGCAAATACTGCGGTGTGTCCCCCAAGACCATCTCCAATTGGATTGACGAGGGATACATCAAGGCCTTCAGAACCGTCGGCGGGCACCGTCGCATCAAGAAGGAGGATCTGAATGAATTCCTTCGACGACAGGGTATGCCGATCCCGGGCGAGGTCGAGGTGGACGAGGTCAAGAAGGTTCTCGTCATCGACGATGACAAGCTGATCGTGGAGACAATAGTTAGTGCGCTTGAGGAGGCGCCTCACAATTTTGAGATCATTTCGGCGTCCGACGGTTTCGAGGCGGGCCTTCAAGTGAGCCACTTCAAGCCTGACTTGCTGATACTGGACATAATGATGCCCGATATAGACGGGTATGAGGTCTGCAAGAAGGTTAAGAACGATCCGTCCACGAGCCACGTGAAGATCATTGTCCTTTCGGCGTACTTGGATGAAGAGAACTACGAGAGGATGAAAGCACACGGAGCGGACGTCTGCTTCTCGAAGCCGTTGCCTCTGGAGAAGCTCAAGAAGGAGGTAGCGGCGCTTCTGGGCCTGCCTGAGAAATGACCCGCCACGAGAGAAGGGAGTTCGACCATGAGTCTGAAGGACGCATTGGCTGCCAAGAAGTTTATCGTCACGTCTGAGGTGCACCTTCCCCACGGGAAAAGCGCCGAGGAGTATTTGAACGAAATACTTAATTTGTGGGGCCGCGTTGACGGTGTTCGTTTTCAGCCTTTTGCCAGTGACGCCGCGATATCCGACTCTTTGGGACTGTGCCGATTGCTGGGGGAAAAGAAGTTCGACCCTGTATTTCAGGTAGGCACCCGAGAGCGCAATCGGCTGGAGATTCAGGAAGCCCTTCTCCAGGCTTCCCGTGTCGGGGTGAGGAACCTTCTCGTTTTTTCAGACGATTACCGCATCACCGGCGATTCGATCCAGGAGATGATGTTTTTCCATGTGGACGTGGGAAAGTTCTTTTCGGTCATCGAATCACTGAAGAAGGGTTCGGACGTTCATGGCAAGGACCTGGAGGCGGAGAAGGATTTCCTCATAGGCTCCGGGGTGGAGGCTCGCTATGGAGGAAACGTCCCGGACATGGAACTCAAGGAGATGGAGAGTCTCATAGAGCATGGCACGGCGTATTTTCTCACCACCCCCGTGTTCGATCCGGACCGGTTTGAGAAGTTCGTAAGAAAGGTTGCTCCGCTGGGCGTTCCGATCATAGCGGAGATTCTCATGCTCCATTCGGGAATGCAGGCACGCATGCTCAAACGCGTCGCAGGCCTGAACATCCCCGACCATATTATTGAAAGGCTTGAGAGAGCGCCGGTCAAATTCGAGGAATCTGCAAAGATCCTTCTCGAGACTGCCGAGTCGCTCCGACACCTTTGCGCAGGGATTCACATACTCCCGTTCGGCTGGGAGGACAAAGTAGGCAAGGTTCTCCAACGGATCAAGAGACATAGAGCGGACTGAAGCACAACTCCGTCAGCATCGTGTGCAACCCCTGAAGGCGCCTACGAATCGTAAGCTCCAAAGGGGGTGCCGGTTCCGGCGGATCAAGGATCGGATGCAGCGGGCATCCACATGCGTCCGTCAGGACCATTTGCCGCAACGTGGTGGTTTGTGCTCAGACCCGACTCTCCTCAGATGCTGATTGTCCGGTCGGTTTACCGGGCTTTCATGGAGCGGAGGTCCGCCGTGGACACCGTAACCATTTCGCTGAACGGCAAGGAAGTTGCCGGGCCAAGTGGAACCACAATCCTCGAAGTCGCCTCACAGGTGGGAGTGCACATACCGACACTCTGTCACCATCCTTTGCTCAAGAGCGTAGGTGCATGTCGAATCTGCCTGGTGGAGGAGTCCCGGTCGGGGAGGCTGCTCGCCTCGTGCGTCACACCCATCGCCGAGGGGATGGAAATCCTCACGCATTCAAAAAAGGCCATTGATGCACGGCGGGGCGTGCTTGAGCTGATCTTGTCCGATCATCCTTCCGCCTGTGTGATCTGCAGCAAGGGCAACGAATGTGTTTTGCGGGCCCTGGCCAAGGACCACGGCATCTGTGACCCTGATCTGGAACCCATCAGGCGTTGGCGATCAATGGAGGAGGTCAACCCCTTCATTGTGAGGGACCTCACCAAGTGCGTGATGTGCGGCCGATGCATAAGGGTATGCAAGGATTACGAGGCAACGGGCGCCATAGAATACACGGATCGGGGGTATGCCACGCATCCCGGAACCGCCCACGGAACTCCGCTGGAAGGTTCCGAGTGCAATTTCTGCGGCTCTTGCGTGACGATTTGTCCGACTGACGCCTTGGCTGAAAGGAACAGGATCTTTCACGGGTCAGGCAAGGACTTCGCCCCGGGGATATGCTCTTTCTGCGGCACAGGATGCCGGCTGGAATACGCTGTAAGGGACGGGGCTCTTGTTGGCGCAAGGGGAACGGACGATTCCCCGATGAACGGCATCTCGCTGTGCGTACGGGGGCATTACGGCCAGGACGCCTTGTCCAAT
This sequence comes from Desulfomonile tiedjei, assembly GCA_020722215.1. GTDB lineage: Bacteria > Desulfobacterota > Desulfomonilia > Desulfomonilales > Desulfomonilaceae > DYLG01. Next base: position 4,767 of record DYLG01000203.1, on the reverse strand, counting down.
GGACGGCTTACCGAGCCGCTGATACGGAGGGAGGACGGGGAGCTGCACCCGGCGTCGTGGGGGGAAGCCCTCGATCTGGCGGCTGCCAGGCTCAAGCACACCATAGAGCTTCACGGGCCGGAGACTGTAGGAATCATAACCGGGACCAACTGCTCCAACGAGGAACTGTATCTGGCCGTGAGGTTTGCACGAGCCGTTGCAAGAACTCCTCATGTGGACTCCATTGCCAGGCTTTCCTCCGCAACGGTGATGGAGGGTTTGACCGCTTCATACCAGGGGCCTCGCAGGCCTTCCGTCGGCGACATCGAAGACGCCGAGACCATTGTTCTCGTGGCCGCAAGGCCTGACTACACGCATCCGGTGGTTGCTCGGAATGTTCGAAGGGCAGTGCGAAATCGCGGCGCTGACTTGATTCAACTGGATTCGCTTACAACAAGCCTAAGCCGTTTCGCGCGATTGCATGTGAAAAATGGAGTAGAGCAGCTCCCGCCGTTTCTTAAGGCTCTTATGAAGGAATTGGTGGCAAGAAATCTGCACGACGAAAAATTCCTTCGTGCGGGGATCAAGAACGCGGATGAGTTCATAAACCGTCTCAAACCTCCACCCGGAGAAAAATCCTCGTCGGAGGAAGTGAAACAAGCGGCAAGACTTATGGGCCGGGGTCGCAAGATCTTCATCCTTATCGGCCCAATGCTGGCCCGGGTGACTCAGGGTTACATTCTGGCAAGGCTCGCTGCGGACCTGGCGTTCCTGTGCGGGCAGCCGGAGCGGGTTCTTTTCCTCGGGGAAGGAACGAACGAAAAAGGGGTCTGGGATCTCGGATGCGCGCCGGACCGGCTTCCCGGCGCTTGCAGGCTGGGAGACTCGGGTATGCTCGAGATCCTGAAGGGCTTGTGGGGTCCGGACATTGTTCAACGACCTGGCCTTGACGCCATGGGCATGCTCCGCGACGCGGAAAAAGGTCGATTGAAGGCGCTTGTGCTCATGGGAGCGGACCCGCTTGCGGTTTTCCCGGACACGGAGAGAACCCGCAAGGCCCTGGCCCGGGTGGACCTGATCATACGAACCGGCATGTTTCCGGCGACTATTTATGAAACCGCAGGCATCGTTTTCCCTTCAACGGCAATCACGGAGGCGGACGGCACATACATGAACATGGAAGGACGGGTTCAGCGGATGGGCAAGGTGGCAAATCCTCCGGGAGACGCCCGGCCGACCGCCCGTTTCCTCCTTGATCTTGCCGGATTGCTCGGCTATCCCATGGGTTTCGTCACCGCAAGGGACATCTTCGACGAAATCAGACGCGTTTGCCCAACATGGGAGCCCTTGAGATGGGAAGATGTGGGCAAATCGGGAGGCCGGAAGCCGCTTGCCCCCGAAGGCGCCGGTTCCTCAGAGGAAAGAGGCGAGCCGCGGCAACGGCTGGTTCCTTACACTCCCCCCGACTCGTTTGCCACTCCTCCTGCACCGCCTTTAGAGCGGCCTTTTCGGGTGCACCCCGAGGAGAGAATGCTTCACCCTGGGGATGGGGTGCTGTCGGCACGGTCCAACCGCCTCACGACTGCAGGGCAGTCATCGCTTATCAGGATCCACCCGGAAGACGCCGCATTAGTCGGGGCAAAGAAAGGGAGCCTGGTGATGCTCCGGTCCGATGTGGGTGAAGCAACTGCGCGAGCGGATTTGGATAGTAATGTTCCCCGATCCGGCGTGGCGGTTCCGTCCGGCGGCCCGGATTACATTCTTCAGAGGCTGCTTCCATGGCCGGAGGAGTATTGTCCTCCCTGTTGGGACCGCGTCTTCGTATCTCTGAGAACCCTGGAGGAATAGCAATGGAAGAAGCTCTTGACCAAAACAGGCTTCTAGAGATCCTCAAAGGTTTCGCTCCCTCAAGGGACAGCCTGATCCCCGTGCTGCAGGCGGTTCAGGAGGAATTCGGTTACGTGCCTCCGGAGTCCATGGAGCAAGTGGCTCGTCATACCGGGGTATTTCCCTCAGAAGTGTCAGGGGTTATCACTTTCTATGCCCAGTTTTACACTACGCCCAGAGGCCGAAATGTCATACGGGTATGCAGGGGAACGGCCTGCCACGTCCGGGGCGCCAAGGCGGCCTTGGACACGGTGAGGAAGTTCACGGGCATTGAGGACGGGGAGACATCCGAGGACAATCGCTTCACGCTCGAAACAGTGGCCTGCCTGGGCGCCTGCGCCTTGGGGCCTGTCATGGTCGTCAACAAAGTATATTACGGGAAGCTCAACCCTGGGAGGATAGAGGTCGTACTCAAGGACCTCCCATGACGGGGTCGTATCATGGAACGTCTGAATTCCGTTGCCGATCTGGCCAGATTTCGTCTCTCACTGCGCCGCAAGGCTGCCCCGTGGCTGGAGGAAATCGCGGTATGCGGGGATACCGGGTGCAGAGCGTGGGGCGCTGATGAGGTCATTGCGCGCTTCGAGGACGAAATCCGCAAGCACGGCCTTGAAGGCAAGGTCCGAGTCAAACGGGTAGGATGCCCCGGCTTCTGTGAGCGTGGACCTTTGGTGACAATAATTCCCCATGGGATCTTCTATCCTGGGGTGACTCCGAAAGACGTCCCGGAAGTGGTTTCTGAGACCATAGTCAAGTACAACATACTGGGGCGGCTTCTGTACCAGGAGCGGGACACGGGAAAGAGGCTCGTATATGAGTCGGAAGTCCCTTTCTACGCTCAACAGAAACGGGTGGTGCTTTCGCTCAACGGACGAATCGATCCCACGTCCATTGAGGATGCCATAAGTAACGGAGTTTATTCAGCTCTCGAGGAAGTCCTCGAATCTTGGGAACCCTCCAGAGTCATCGAAACCGTTCAGCGCAGCGGCTTGCGAGGCCGGGGAGGCGGAGGTTTTCCCACAGGAACCAAATGGGGTTTTGCAAGGGCGGCGACGGGCGAGCGCAAGTTCATCATCTGCAACGCGGACGAGGGCGATCCCGGCGCGTTCATGGACAGGGCAATCCTCGAGGGGAATCCCCATTCCGTCATCGAAGGGATGATGATCGGCGCGTACGCGATGGGAGCCGGTGAGGGGTACATCTATTGCCGGGCCGAGTACCCGCTGGCCATCGAACGTCTGGACACGGCGATCAAGCAGGCGGCTCAATTGGGCTTGCTGGGCACGAACATACTGGGCAGCGGCTTCGACTTCCGAATTCGACTCTTTCAGGGCGCGGGAGCGTTCGTTTGCGGCGAGGAGACGGCGTTGATCGGGTCTATCGAAGGGCGCAGAGGACAGCCTCGCCCCAGGCCTCCCTTTCCTGTGCAGAGCGGGCTCTTCGGCTGCCCCACCGTGATCAACAATGTGGAGACGTTTGCCAATGTCCCCCGCGTCATAACTATGGGTGCGGAAGCGTACGCGGCCACAGGCACCGAGAAATCAAAAGGGACCAAGATCTTTTCCCTTACGGGCAAGGTTAACAACACGGGCCTTGTGGAAGTGCCCATGGGCGTGACCATCAGGCACGTGGTTTTCGACATAGGCGGCGGCATACCCAAGGACAGGCGCTTCAAGGCAGTTCAGATGGGCGGGCCTTCGGGTGGCTGCATTCCTGAGCGATTCCTCAATCTGCCTGTGGACTACGATTCTCTCCAGAGCGTTGGCTCTATCATGGGTTCCGGCGGAATGGTGGTCATGGACGAGAACACCTGCATGGTGGAAGTCGCGCGGTACTTCCTCTCGTTCACCGCCGAGGAATCCTGCGGCCAGTGTTCTCCGTGTCGCATCGGCACCCGGCAAATGCTCAATATCCTCACCCGGATAACCAGGGGCGAAGCCACCATGGCAGATCTGGACAGGCTGGAACGCATTGCGACAAACGTGAAAACAGCCAGCCTTTGCGGTCTCGGGCAGACTTGTCCCAATCCTGTTCTCTCAACGCTCCGACACTTCAGGGAGGAGTACGAGGAGCACATTCTCAACAAGCGTTGCCCGGCGGGAGTCTGCGACGCTCTGGTCATATCTCCTTGCCAGCACGCGTGTCCGGCGGGGATAGACGTGCCCTCGTACGTGGCATTCATTAGCCAGGGCGATTACAGAAGGGCCGCGGAGGTGATCAGGGAACGCAATCCTTTCCCGGCCATTTGCGGAAGGATATGCCACCACCCCTGCGAAGGCAAATGCCGGAGAGGAGAGGTGGACGAACCCGTTTCCATCAAGAATCTGAAGCGCTTTGCCGCGGACTGGGAATACCGTGAACTCAAAGAGGCTCCCGAGCCCTTTCCTATTACAAGAAAAGAGAAAGTGGCAGTTGTGGGCGCGGGGCCTGCGGGCCTGAGCTGCGCGTATTTCCTCGCCAAGATGGGGTACACCGCCACGGTGTTCGAGGCTCTCCCATACGGTGGAGGAATGCTTGCAGTGGCCATTCCGGAGTTTCGCTTGCCCAGAGAGGTCATCCAAAAGGAAATCGCATACATCCAAGCCAAAGGCGTGGAAATCGTCTACAACAGCCCCATAGACGAACACCACACCCTGGAGGATCTGAGGCACGAAGGCTTCGACGCGGTGTTCATAGCAGCCGGCGCGCACAGGAGCCAACAATTGGGAGTCCCCGGCGAGAAGGAAGGCCTGGACGGGCTCTCCTATGGTCTCCACCTGCTGCGGGATATCAAAGCAGGCCAGCGAGTGAGGATCGGCGGCCGTGTCCTTGTCATCGGCGGAGGGAATACCGCCATCGACTCGGCTCGCAGCGCTTTGCGCAGAGGAGCGAGACAGGTCACTGTAATGTATCGGCGGTCCC
>DYLG01000006.1 GCA_020722215.1 Desulfomonile tiedjei | reverse complement strand
TCATCGACGTGGAGGACGACGGGAGCGGCATCGATACGGAGAGCGCCCTAGAGAGGGCTATTCAGAGTGGACTGCTGGATCCAAGGGATGTGAAAAACGTCTCCGCACCTGAAGACTTGTACAGTTTCCTGTTCCTGCCTGGTTTTTCCACCAGCAAGAGAGTGACTCGAACTTCCGGTCGGGGCGTAGGAATGGACGTGGTGAAGAGGAACGTGGAAAAGATCAACGGCCACGTGGAAGTGGAGTCCTGGAAAGCCAAGGGGACCCGCATATCCATCAAGATTCCTCTGACTTTGGCAATAATCCAGACGCTCCTGATCCGGTTCGGAACCCACGTATTCGCCATCCCCTTGATCTCGGTGAGAGAAATCATCCAGGTGGCTCCACAGGAAATCCACTCAATGGAAGGATTCCAGGTGGTAAAGTTCAGGCAGGAGACCATCCCCATATTGCGTATGAACGAGGTGTTTCGTCTTGACAAGAGCACGACGGATTCGGAACCCCGATTCGTTGTCCTGGCCACGACAGGACTAAAGACCGTGGGATTCCTGGTGGAGGAACTCATGGGGGAACAAGACGTGGTCATCAAACCCCTGGCGGAGCACGTCTGGAAGACCAGAGGGCTGGCCGGCTCCAGCATCCTTGGTGACGGAACCATAGCTCTCGTGCTTGATGTGGGAGAATTGGTGGACGACATCATCCTCCGACAGAGGCAAGCAGTTGCTTCACGGGTGGGACAGGCTGAATCAACCAGGCAACACGCGCGTGCCAACCTATAGCCAATTTGAGAGGATAGAAGCTCAATGGGCCAATTAGTAGCAATAGTCAGCCAGAAAGGCGGAGTGGGGAAGACGGCAACGGCGGTAAACCTGGGAGCCTGTCTCTCGGCCATCAAGCGCAGAGTCCTGCTCATTGGCATGGATCCACAGGGCGGACTGGAAAGATCCTTCGGACTGGATTCGTCCAAGGACCGCCCCGGCTTGTTTGAAGTCTTGAGCGAGCAGGCATCTCCTGCGGACGTAGTCTACAGATGTCATGAACGCCTTCCCCGGCTGGACCTGATCCCGATAAATGTGGCGTCGGTTGCCGAAGAAGCCCGGTTGGTGGAGATCCTTGCCAATAACGCCGGCCGGCTTCGACGGGTTGCCGAGCGCATCAGGCCTGCATACGATTTCATCCTCGTTGATTGCCCTTCCAGGCTGGACACGCCTACACAGGCGGCTCTCGCCGTGGCAGATTCCTATCTTGTTCCGGTCCAATGCGAGTATTCATCCATGGCAACAGTAGGCAATGTGCTGCGCGCTGCTCTTGAAGTTAGGAAAAATGCCAATCCCAAACTGGGTATCTTCGGTTTCCTGCTCACGATGGCTGACAAGAGAGCCCGCTTCACCATCAAGGTGATCCGGGAGGTCCGCCAATACCTCAAGACGCACGCTTTTCGCACGATCATTCCCCGAGATCCTCGCGTGGCTGAAGTGCCCAACCGGCAACAGCCGGTTGTCGCTTTCGACATGGAATCTCCAGGCTCCAAGGCGTACATTTCTCTGGCCCGGGAGATCCTTGGGAGATCGGCCCCCGGGCAGGAACAATGGACATGAACAGCGGCAAGCGCAGGAGACCCATTCGAGTGATGGTCGTGGATGACTCTTCGCTCATGGTCAAACAGATCACGGCCTTTCTCAACAGCGACCCCGACATCCAAGTGATCGCACAGGCCGCAGACGGAATTGAAGCCCTGGAGAAGCTCGAGACCGCCAAGCCGGACGTGATCACGCTCGATGTGGAAATGCCGCGCATGAACGGGCTGACGGCCCTGAAGCACATCATGGTCAAGCACGAAACTCCCACCTTAATGATAAGCGCGATCACTCCGGAAGGGTCAAAGACAGCATTCGACGCATTCAAGTATGGAGCGATCGACGTGATAGCCAAGCCGTCCAAGCGAGCGGACGCATCTCTTGATGATCAAAAGGCCGACATCATCACCAAGGTCAAGAGAGCTGCAGACATCAGAACCGGCAAGTCCAGATACGTCAGGATATCACCCGTTGAAGCTTCCCGGAAGCCGCAGCCGGGGAAACCCGCCGACTCCGCGACTCGATTCGTCGGAATCGGCGTTGGAACCGGCGGGTACTACTCAATGCTCAAAGTGATCCCCAACTTGCCCCGGGAATTCGCCAATGTGCTTATTGTGGTTATTCTGGCTGCCCCGAAGTTTGTCGCCCCTTTCGTGAGTTATCTGGACACTCACAGCAAGGTATCGGTGAGAAGTCCGCACAGCGTGACAGTACCTGCAAAAGGTGTGTGCTATGTGAGTTCCGGCCTGGAAGGAGCGCTTCTCAGGATTGATGACACCGGATTGATTCTGTCCCGGGAAGAGCGGTCCAAAGAGCCTCTTGTCACTGGCCCCATTGACAGGCTCTTCAAGTCCCTCGCACGGACCGCCGGTAACCGGGCAGTGGGAGTTGTCATGTCCGGAGCCGGATACGACGGAGCCGAAGGGATTGTGGCGATCCGCAAAGCCGGCGGAGTCGGCGTAGTGCAGGACATCACCAACTGCATGGATCCCTCCATGCCGCTTTCCGTCCTGGAAAAGGGATCCGTGGAAAAAATCCTCCCTGACTTCCTAATGGCGCAATTCCTGGCAGATCTGTGATTAATGCCTTCGGAGTAAGGAAAAAGCCCGGGCAGTTCGGCTCGGGCCTTTCTTCAATGCATCCAACCAGTCAGGATTGGCGGGCCTTGACGACGATACTCACTCTTTCAGGGCAGCCTGGATCTTATCGAGACTCTCCTTGACAATTTCCTGGTAGGCCTTGTGGGCTTTGACCATGTTGTTCCAGGCATCCCGGATCTGGGTCTCCGTGGCCTGCACGAAGAAGGGGGAGTCCCTGTAAATCTTGAAGAACGCCTCTTGATTCTGGTTTGCGAACGCATTCCATGCGTCCATGTTAGCACTGTACGCGGAATTGAAGCTTGAGAGCCACTGGCTGATATTCTCCCTGAACACCGCGCCCGCATCTTTCGGCCAGCCGGGGCTTTCTTCGATCATTTTGCGCCACGTGTCCCATGCCTGTTGCATCATCTTAACCGGTTGCTCGAACATGTTCTCCATCGCTGCTCCCTCCTGTGTGCTAATACTATTGATGAAGAGGCCGGATGAAAGAATGTTACACTTGGGCAGCCGAGCTTGTCAAGAAGACCCGGAGGGGCAATCAGCGGCGAGTGAACTAGCTTCCGTAGAAATGGTAAAGTGAGATATGGAACCCAAGTCCCTGTGGAGACGAGTCAACCGTTGGGGGTTCTTGGTGGAAGGCATTGATTTTGGTTCGCAGTGCTGCTATAGTACGCATGGAGAAAAGCGGAACGAGGCACGGAAGTCACGGCGGGACTAACCCCGTCAGGGCCTGTCGACCTCGAAAATCAAGTAAAGGAAGGGATGTTGTTCCTCACGAACTTCATGTGATGCGCAAAGACTTAGATGCAAAACGGCTACGGTAACCGGGTTCGAGACTCTTGTCGGCGGAGATGTTCGCCGTCAAAGGGCGGGTGGGGCTGTTTTCGATTGCAGAACGGGGGAGCGGCGCGGAAATTGAAGCAAAACGGATTCACCGGTAGAGTGAGTAATACAAGCCTCCACGACGTCATTCAGCTTGTCTGCGTCTCCGGTTGCACCTGCTGCATGGACGTACGGAGCGGAACGCAAAGAGGAGTGATCAGCTTCAAACACGGAGAAATCGTGCACGCGGTCAATGACCGTTTGGAGGGAGAGGAGGCTTTATACAAGATTCTTTCCTGGAGACTCGGAGTATTTCAATGCCGAGAGTTGTCTCACGACAGGGAAACGATTTGCAGAAGCTGGGACTTTCTGCTTGTTGAGAGTTTGAGGCGCATTGACGGTAAGTGCGGTTGATTACTCGGCACAGGCCATTGTACCGGTGAAGAACCAGTTCCTCTTGTCCTTTCGGATGCAAGGCCGGAAATGTTACGACACAGCCCTCGGGCGGGGACTCATACGGCATTCGAGGCAATTGAACCATAGCCGCGAAAGAGTCCGCGTGGATCATGTTTGAACTGGTCGGCTCCGAGCCCAGGCGTCGCGCACATGAACCAAGAGAGGCAACCGTTCCCGCGGCTTGAGGGGAAAAGGCGGTTCGCATGCGATATATCACAGTGGGCCGCTCATAAATTCAGACATAGGGGGAACCCGGCCGACACATCGGATCATTGGTTTCCCTCCCGGGAAGCAGGAATCCATAGTGGATCGCGATCCGTCATGCCGGTGAGGAGCAGGAAATGGGAGATCTCGTTCTCACCAAACAGGCCCTGGATCGTATTGACTCCGTGCTGGCAAACATGCTCAAGCGGAGCGGAGCCCATACGGTGCTGTTGATCGACAAGGCTGGACAAATCATCAGCTTTGAGGGATCTATGGACCAGGAGAAGGTTTCCTCCTTGGCAGCTCTTACTGCAGCCAACTACGGTGCCACAACGGCCATAGCCCGTTTGTTCGGCGAAGAGGAATTCACCCTGCTCTTTCACAAGGGGAAACAGGAGAATCTTCATTTCTCCAATGTGGGAGAGGAATATCTGATGATCACAGTGTTCAACAACAACACTCATCTCGGGCTTGTGCGTCTGGAAGTTCAGAAAGGGCTGGCCGAGATCGAAACCATGTTTGCGCAGAATCTTAGAGAGTGGTTCAATGCTTGAGTCATGCAACCGCCCCGGTTTGGCAGGGCCGAGGGACGCGGGGGTTCCGAAGGAACGGCACAAGAAACGGGGTTTCCCGGCCTGATCCCTGAGAGGAGACTTGTGGCCAAGAAATCGGCCCGTCGACAAGGAGGCGAACCGGTCTGAGAAGGCCTCCCGCAACGATTGCTCACTTGTTCGGGAGCGGGTGATAGCAGCCCGAGTCATGCCCTCAATCACAGGATGTTTCGATGGCAATAATCAGCTTTCGATCTGATGAGATTCACTGTAAGATCGTTTATTACGGTCCTGGAAGGGGTGGCAAGACCACGAACCTGATATCTATCCATAAGGCTTTGGGGCATCAAGCCCGCGGCGAACTGCTCTCCATAGATACCGCGGGAGACCGAACGCTGTTCTTCGACTTCCTGCCCATGGACCTTGGATCCATTGGGAAATTCAAGATCAAGATATCCCTGTACACGGTCCCTGGACAGGTCCGATACAACGACACGCGGAAACTGGTTCTCAAGGGAGTGGACGGGATAGTGTTTGTGGCCGATTCCCTGGAGGCCAGAAGGAACAACAATATCGAGAGCTTGCAGAACCTCAACGACAACTTGACTGAGCAAGGAAAGGGGCTCAATTCGGTCCCGCTTGTATTCCAATACAACAAGCGGGACCTGGACGGTAGTAAGGTTGCCATAATGCCCATTGAAGAGATGGAACGAACCCTCAACACCCAAGGCCGTCATCCATCCTTTCCGGGAAGCGCCCTCAAGGGGGACGGAGTGAGGGAAACGTTCAAGAAAATCTGCATGATGACGGTCGTGGATGTCAGCGCCCGTCTCTTGAAAGAGAAGGGGATAAGTCTGACCGGCAAATGAACTCATCCGTGGTCCGGAGAAGGCCTGTGGCGGACAACAAGGAATACAAAAGCCCGGAAGAACTTGGAATGGCCGTGGGACAGAAGATTGAGGAGCTGTTCGGCGGATTGTTCGACGAGCAACCTGCCCCTCAGCAAACTCAACCCGCTGAGCCCAAGCCTGCCCGCTCCCCAGCGGCCCCGCAACGGCCCGCTGCGCCAAGGACCGAGCCTGCCCGGCCCGCTGCGCGCCAGTCTCCGCCACAGGCTCCGGCAGTGCCACAGAAAAGAGCCGGAGGCCTGGAGGAATTGCTGGACAGGATCGATGCTTTGATTCTGGACGTTGAATGGGAAGCCGAAATCCAAACGATACATCGTTTGTCCGAGAACTTCAAGGACATGGTTCGTTTTCTGCCCAAGGAGGGTCATCCAAGAACCATCGTCAACATGAATCTTCGCGTGTTGCAGCGCTGCAGCACACCCGGAGTCGCCCCGCACCCGTTGATGGTGCAGTTGCTGAAGGACAGTGTGTCGGCAATAAGGCAGATTCACGCTTCCAAGGGCAGGAAACCTCCGGAAAAAGCCTTGCTGGCAACCATAGTATCCAACTATCATCAAATACTGCCTCCCACGGAGCAGGCCCGGCCTCAGCCTCATGAGACCCCGGCTGCAACCGATTTCGGGTCTGTGATGGGGAGTCTGGGGGGCGCCGTCCAGTCGCTCGAGGACATCAGTCAGCGACTGGCCAGGCTGCTGGCCGTCCTCCGAAAGGGAGGAGACATGCCCGAAGGAGAAATCGCCCGGAGACTCGGGAGCCTCGAAAGTCATTTGGCTGATCGGGTTGGCAAGCTCTCCGCTCTTCACAGGGAACTTTCTCGCCTGTCGCCGGAACACGATGCCCAACCCATCGGCCGCGGCCCGACGGAGGACGGGAAGTCCGGCCCGGACGGACTGCTTATGGTTCAGTTGAGCGGAGTGGCTTTGGCCATCCCTTCCGTTGCGGTCTCGGCGCTCTACCCCCTGGGCAAGTCCCAGGCGGAGCAATTCGTCGACAAGGCTACCCTGGTGCTTGCAAACAAACCGGTCCCCAAACTGCCCCTCAAGCTACCCGAGGTTGCCGAATCCCAGGCCAAGGCCCTGCCCGGTTGGTTGATCCACGTGCTCATCGGGGGCAAGGAGTTCTTTGTTCTGGCTGAAAGGACCTTGGGCTATCGACGATCGCCCAAAGGAGTGAATCTGTCCAAAGAGCACAAAATCAAGATAGGGAACGTCGCGTATACCATCTTGAACGAAGCGGCCTTCCACTAGAGTCTTTCAGTAGCCAGAAATCCATGGTGACTCATTCAAAGGACAAAGGCCGGCCCGTCATCTTCAAGCCTTCCCTTTTCGGCAGGTATTACCTTGTTGAGAGGGTTTCTCGGGGCGGGATGTCCGACATCTATCTTGGCAAGATGGTCGGCCCAGGGGGCTTCCAGAAACCGCTCATCATCAAGAAACTTTTTCCGGAATACGCGGCAATGCCGCGCTATGTCCAGAGGTTCATGAACGAAGCCAAAACCCTGGCTCAGCTCAATCATGTCAACATCGTGCAGATAATTGATGCGGGAATGCTAAATGGGGAATACTACATCGCTCTTGAGTACATTGAAGGCCGAAACGTGGCCCATATGCTGTCCAAGGCCAGGAAAGCGGGCCGTCTCCCCAGGCTGGATTTCGCGGTGTATGTCATGATGGAGGTGGCCGCCGGTCTGGCATATGCCCATAGGAAGAAGGACCCGAATGATGAAAACATGAAACTGGTCCATCAGGACCTCAATTCGTTCAATGTAATGATTTCCTATGAGAGCGACGTAAAGATCATCGACTTCGGTATCGCCAGGATATTTCTTGATCAATCCAATTCCAACGGCTTGCCGGTGGCGGGCAAGCTCCTGTACTTTTCTCCGGAACAGATTCGCGGCAAACCTACGGATCATCGGGTGGACATCTACGGCGCAGGCCTGTTCCTTTACGAGCTTCTCACCGGGGAACGTCTGGTGGATCATCAAGAAACCGCCGGTGATACTGTCAAATTGATTCTCGAAATGGACGTCCGCGCCAGAGTCGAGGGCGATGACCGCATCCATCCCGAGATCAAGCCGGTCCTGATAAAGGCCATGGCGGCACACCCTGAAGACCGCTATCCCTGGATGGAGAACATGATCGACGATTTGCGCTCCGTTAGTCTTAAGTGCTCCTTGGTCACGGACAGAAGGGTGTTTTCCGAGTATGTGCGAGAGCTGTTTCCCCGGGAAATCGCCATGGACAAGCGGCGGCTGAAGAAGCTTTTCAATGAAGGACCCACGGGAATGGAGTCCCTGGAGACGTTCGAAAAGACGGACATGCCGGTCGGGCCGAGCAAAGACTTCTTAAGAGCAGATGAGGCAGCGGAGTCAACAGAACCTTCCGACAGTCAAATATCCAAGGCATTCACGCAGACGGAGAACATCGGCTCAGGCAAGCTTGTCTTCCATCACGACGATCCGGCAAGTTGCGTATATTTCATCAAATCCGGAAAAGTTGGACACTTCTTCCAGGCCGGACAGATCAAGCAAACCATTGCCGTCCTGGAGGAAGGGGACTTCTTCGGAGAGACCGGATTGCTGGACAACGGCTATCGGTGCGGCTATACCAGGGCCCTCCAAGACTGCACTCTTGTCAAGATAGAGAAGGATGCCTTCTTCAAGCTCATTCCCCAGGACTTCTCCCGCGGAATCATTATCGGCCTGGTGGAAAAACTCAGAGATTCCGAGGCCCTCCTGGCGGGTCTTCTCCACAAAGACGATCTCAGTCGCCTCTTATCCGGCCTGGCATATCTGCATATCAGGAACTCGGTCAGAAAAGATACATCCGTGGACGTTAAGGAATTGAGGGACATGTTCAGGCTTGACGACTCCCTTCAAGTCAAGAAATACCTCGGCAAGCTGGAATCTCTGGACATCGTGAAAGTCAACAGAAACCGGGTTACGGTCAAGGACCTTGAAAGGCTGAAAAACATCCTGGCAGTCCTCACCGGAGAGGAAAGCCCAAGCTCACTGCCATGACCTGTTCGCATCGCTGAAGCCTGCGCTTATGCGGCCCAACACAGGCTTTGGGCGGACAACCGACCGTAGGAATTTGCCGAGAGCCGTTCCGTGCCAGGCGCTCGTCGAGGAGGGTGCAGGCGGGGAGATTTCTTGAGAAAGTCCACCCATCCGGTCACGCCTCATCGAAGGCTCAGTGGTGTCAATTTCATCGATGAACCAGGATACGGTTGCCGAAGATGCTCCTTGGCGTACGATGAGTCGGGAGGAAGTCGCCCCAGCCCTTCTTGCTTGCGCCCTCCTTGAATCGCGCTCTTCGCTCGGTTGTCTGCAACGGATTCGTGTCGCCTTGGAGATGGCTCGCATCGGTGTTTCATCGTCAGGAAGTATAGTCGCGGCATTGGCCGACGCCTGCTACAGGCTCGGCGTTGAGTTAGGAGCGGAAGCAAGACCCAATTCGTCCCGGGTGGAACACGCGATGAGGAGAGTGGATCAATGGCTGGCCCGCGGCCTTAGAGTGCTAAGACGGCACACCCAGGGGCTTCCTGGCGAGAGCCTGCCCGATCTGCCTCCAATGCTCTTTGCATGGGGCAGCGCGGATGTGACGGGCCTCAAGGCTGCTGCGGTTCTGAATTCGCGCAAGCCAAGGCGTATCGCTCCTGATGAACCCTGGGTCAGAGTGACGCGGATCCTTTTCCACGAGGCTTGCAGGGACCATTGCGCCGTTGTTTCAAGCTACGGAACTGTGGCCTATGCTGTAGTCAGCCGTCTCGCACGAGTCAGCTCGGTCCCTCTCATCATGGTATGCGACGAGGCTTTGCCTTTCATGCAGTCCGGTGAACGGATGCAAGCGTTTGTCGATCGACACCATGATCTTTTTCATCCTCGCACAACCCTCGTCGTTTCTCCGTTTCCTCCTGGCGGAATGCCGTCATCCGCGGCCAGGAATCGTGAACGGGACAAGCTGGTGATCGCCTTGTCTCTGACGGTTTACGTGGCCGCGGTGAGGGGGGGAGGGAACATGGAAGCCCTCGTCATACAGGCGTCCCGCACAGGCACGAGAATCAGGGTATTCGTTCCGGGCAAGGCCGACAGCATGACCGCCGGGAATCTCAACATCCTGGGCAGCAATGCCGGCCGGAATATCGAGCCGATCTGGTTGCCTGACGAATCGGCATCACCTCCGAGGGAAATCGCTAACCCTGTTGAAAAAGGTCGTGTGCCAAGGCGAGTTCTCAAGCTGCGGAACTGGCCCGGAAGCGGCCTGTGGCTTGTTCATTACACGAGATCCCTCAGCGGTCCGTGGCCTGGTCAGACCTTGGGACAGTACTGCCAATGTCTCATAGACGGACACGCGACTTGTGGGCACACCGGATTCGACACCCTGACGCGTATTCTTGACGAAGGCCTGATTCGCGGTTCGGCCAGGCTGATCAGGGGCAACGTCCCTGTGGTTTCCTTCACCGAGTGCCTTCCCGGCGAACTCGAGCAGCTTGTCAAGTGGCGCAGCGGGCTCATCCGGTGGAGCTTCGAGCCTTACGGCATCGCAATCGACAAGGCGACCTTGATCAAGCTCGGCGCCGAAGCGGTAATTTATGGGGGCGAGCAGCTTTTCCGCACGCTGCCCAAGGATAAGAGGTACTTGTTTCAAATCCTGAAAGATTCCGGACCGGACTGGTCGGTGGAACGTGAATGGAGGCTGCCCAAAGACCTGGCCCTGGAAAGCGTTCCCTTGGATTGCGTGACGGTCATTGTGGCCACTCTCGAACAGGCCTGGCTAATCCGGCGCGAATACCCCTATGAGGTCACCTTGGCAGGAACGGAAACCATGCGGACCCGAAGCCCGGCAAACAGCCATGGCTCCCCCCTGTCATAACGGAACGCGAGAAATCGGCCACGGTTGGCCTGCTCTATGGCCTTTTCATGTGAATACTTTCGCAGGAGTTGAAATGGCTGGTGATCAAAGTCTTTACTGGATGCTAGTCTCGTTCGTATACGGCGCTGCAATAGGAAGTTTTCTGAACGTCGTCATTCTGAGGCTTCCCATGGAGCAATCCATTGTCTCGCCTCCTTCAAGGTGCCCGCAATGCGGCAGCCCCATCCGCTTTTACGACAACATTCCCATAGTGAGTTACCTCGCTCTCAGGGGCCGATGCAGAGACTGCGCAACGCGGATTTCTCCCCGATATCTGCTGGTGGAACTCGTCACAGGGGCTTTGTTTTGCGGGCTCTATGTCCGGATTGGATACTCGCCCGCCCTTCTTGTGTTTTCCGTGTTTTGCGCCGCCATGGTTGTGGTCTTCTGGATAGACCTGGATCACATGATCATCCCGGACGAGATATCCCTCAACGGCTTGCCCATCGGGTTGGGAGCTTCGATTCTGGGCCTGATTCCGGGAATGGATTGGAAGTCCTCGCTGATCGGCATGGTGCTGGGGGGAGCGGTGCTCTATGTGCCTGCGGTGCTCTACGAAATGATTCGCGGGACGGAAGGGCTTGGCGGCGGCGATGTGAAACTGCTTGCAATGATCGGGACGTTCACGGGACCGGTCGGCGTCGTGTTCGTGTTGTTCTTTTCATCCGTGACCGGTGCAGCGATCGGCATATCCGGCATGGTTCTGCGCGGCGTGGATTCAACAACGCCGATACCTTATGGACCGTTCATCGCGGTGGGAGCAGTAACGTACGTAATGGCCGGGCCGGTCATAATCGAGTTTTTCGCCAGGTTATCCGGCATGTTATGAGGTCTCTTGAATGAACGAGCCCGGACCTTTCGCGGAACAAAACAGACGGCGCCGGAGTCGAAATTGTGCCGGGATACCAATCGGTTATGGTTACCGGTTAGCTCATGGTTTTCTATTGCCGTCCTAACATTTCGCTAATAAAGTCCGCCCATCTTTCAAGTGCAACCACGAGATTTGCTCGCAGTTCTTAACTCGAAAATCTAAGGAGGTCATGAATGTTTAAGAGGCTATCTCTGCTTGCCATTTGTGTGAGCGTGCTGATTGTTGCGGCGCCGGCCATGGCAGTGGACATCGATCCGAAGTTCCCGGCTTACCAGAAGGTGAGTGGAGTATCCGGGGAGCTGAAGTTCGTCGGATCGGACACGTTGAATAACCTGGTGGGCTATCTGTGCGAGGCATTTACCAAGTTTTATCCCAGTGTCAAGACATCCCTTGAGGGCAAAGGATCAGGTACTGCGCCGCCCGCATTGATCGAAGGAACAGCGCAGATCGGAGACATGTCCCGGGAGATGAAGCCGAGCGAAATAGAGAAGTTCGAGAAAAAGTTCGGTTATAAGCCTGCGCGCATCTCCGTGGCCATAGACGCTCTTGCGGTTTTCGTGCACAAGGACAATCCTATCAAAGGGCTTACCCTTGCCCAGCTTGACGGGATCTTTTCGAAGACCTTTAAAAGCGGCTCCAAGGATATCAAGACGTGGGGCGACCTGGGTCTCACGGGAGAGTGGGCGGACAAGCCGATCGTCCTGTACGGCCGCAACTCCGCGTCCGGAACCTACGCTTACTTCAAGGAAGAGGCGTTGGCCCACGGGGACTACAAGGACACAGTCAAGGAGCAATCCGGCTCCTCCGGGGTGATCAATGCCGTGGCTTCGGACAAGTATGCAATCGGCTATTCGGGTGTGGGCTACAAGACTGCTGATGTTAAGGTGGTTCTCATCGGAAAACAGGCCGGAAAGTACTTTGATCCGATGAACCCCGCACATGCTTACAGCGGAGATTATCCACTGGCCCGCGACCTGTACCAGTACTTCAACAAGAGCCCCAAACAGGCATTGACACCCTTGATGGCCGAGTTCATAAAGTTTGTCAATTCCAAGGAAGGGCAGTCTTGCGTATTGAAGGCCCATTTCTATCCAATTTCATGGGCCCAGGCTGAGGAGAACCTCAAGGCCGGCGGGATGACGAAATAGATATCGGAGCCTCAAGAAAAAGACGCGGGCAGGGGCCGGGACCTCACGGTCTCGGCCTGCGTTTTCCGGAGCCTTTGCCAAAAGAAATACTCGATTTGTCTGATAAAAAGCTTGAAAAGGTGCTGGACCTGCAATGACCAATTCGGATGGTACTGGGACCAGAAAAGCGCGTCGCTGGGTATTGATCGCTGATAAGGTCGCGGATCGGGTGATCTCGATCGGCGGCATAGCGGTAATCGGTGCGGTTTTCGGCATCATGATATTTCTCGTGGCTGTAGTGCTTCCGCTCTTCAAAGGCGGAAAAGCCCAGTCCCACAATGCCTTCTTGGCCCCTGAACCGGATCAACCCGTTCTGGGCCTGGCAGTGGACGAGTTCAAGGCCATTGCCGCCAAGATTGGTCCCGACGGTAAGGTCGTTGTCTGGCACCCCGCCACGGGCACTCCGCTGAAAACCGAGTCTTTCGACTTGGAGGGAAAGCAGGTCACAGCCTTTTCGCAGGGAATCAATCCTTCCAACGTGGCCTTCGGATTTTCCGACGGGACTGTACGCCTGGGGCGGTTGATCTTCGAGACGGAGATCTTCGGCCCGGCTGAGTTGCCCGACGCGTTGAAGGTGCTGGATGAAAGGGATTCCACCGACGGGTCTGCGGTTTACAGCAGGATTCCGGGCGACCAGACGCGCAAGTGCACGATGAAGCTCGCGCTGGACCCGGAAATCAAAGTATCCGAAACCGGCAGCCCTATCATGGCCATGGACTACCGCTTCACCCGTTTTGGCGGCACGCCGAAGCAAACTCTGGCTGTCATGGACCAAGCGCGCGTCGGAACTCTTGTTTTTGCTGAATCGAAATTGAACCGCCTCACTCGGAAGATGACCCTTTCGACCGAAAAGATAGTCTTGCCGCCTCTCAAGAGGGACGCTGCCATAAGTCACGCCCTGATCAACGAACTGGCCACCGACGTATTATTCGGGGACAAGAATGGACGAGTCTATCGCTTCAACATAAGGGATCCTTCAAGCCCTCACCTTGCTGAGACCGCCCAAGTACTAACGGATGGAGTTCAGTTGAACATCCTGGCCTACCTGCTGGGCGAGGCCTCGATTGTGGTCGGTGGCTCGGACGGTTCAGTGAACATATATTTCGTGCTCAGACGAAATGAAGCAGACAGTTCCGACGGATACGCCTTGGTCCATACGAGGAGTTTCGAGCCTCAACGCTCGGCAATCGTTGCGTTTGCTCCCAGCCGGAGAGGAAAGGTGTTCGCTACGGCTGATGCGCAGGGTGAGGTCTGGGTGAGGCAGGGAACCACGTGCAGGACCTTGCTCAAGCTGAAGGAACCTCGTGCCGACAATCAAGACACGCGTATGACCATGGCCCCGCGCGACGACGCCCTGCTGGCGGCACGAAAGGGCGGAATGACCGATTTCTGGAATTTGGAGCTGCATTATCCTGAAATCTCGCTCGGAACGCTTTTCGGCAAGGTCTGGTACGAAGGCTATGGCGCACCATCGTACACCTGGCAGTCCTCTGGAGCTACAGAAGCTTTTGAGCCGAAACTTTCACTGATTCCGCTCATATTCGGGACTCTCAAGGCAACTTTTTACTCCCTGTTGTTTTCGATTCCTATTGCCATTCTGGCTGCGATTTACACCTCCGAGTTCCTGAGTCCCAACATGAGAGGGAAGCTCAAGCCCGTTATAGAAGTAATGGCTTCCGTACCTTCCGTTGTGTTGGGGTTCATAGCAGCCCTTGTTCTCGCTCCTTTTGTCGAGACGTGGATCGTGGCGGTAATTCTGGCCTTCGGGGTGCTGCCCACTACGCTGATGCTTGCCGCTTACCTTTGGCAAATGCTTCCTCCTCGAATGGCAGTTCGGTTCGACGGGACGCCCAAGTTCATCGTGATGTTTGTTGTGGTTGGCCTGGGCCTGTACAGTGCATATCTACTTGCCCCGATAGTGGAGTCCTGGGCATTCGGAGGCGACTTCAAGGGCTGGCTAAACGGCAGACATGGAGAAGCCACTCCTTTTCTGTTTCTGCTTTTAACGCCCCTGTCTGCGCTGGGGGTCTCGATTCTGTCGGAGAGGCTCATCGGCAGCAGAATTAAGAGACACTTGATTGGCTTCCATCCTTTTTGGGCCGCGGCTCTCGACCTGGGCCGATGGTCTGCAATTGCACTGCTCACCGTAGGCTTATCGTACGCCGGCGCCCTGATCTTGCAGAAACTCGGCCTTGACGCTCGCGGTTCGGTAATCGGCGACTACATGCAACGCAATACCATGGTTGTGGGCTTTGCCATGGGCTTTGCCGTGATTCCGATCATATACACGCTGGCAGAGGACGCACTGAACGCCGTCCCCGAACACCTGCGCGCGGCAAGTCTTGGATGTGGGGCCACTCCCTGGCAAACCGCCATCTGGATCATCTTGCCCACTGCAATCAGCGGAGTTTTTTCTGCGGTGATGATCGGCATGGGCCGTGCCGTGGGCGAGACAATGATAGTGGTGATGGCTACCGGCAATACGCCCCTCATAGACATGAGTATATTCGACGGTCTGCGAGCCTTGTCCGCAAATATCGCGGTGGAACTCCCCGAGGCCCCCAAGGGCGACACGCTCTACCGCCTGCTGTTCATGACGGGTTTGGTTCTCTTTGCCATGACCTTTGTCATCAATACTGTGGCAGAAATTGTGCGCATGCACTTCAGGAAACGCGCCAGCCAGCTCTAGAAGGGGAAACCTTTGATGAAACCCCGTTTAGACCAGCCAACTGCTGGAAACATAGCCGAAAACGAGGCAGAGGGTCAGCGGGTCTCGCCGCCGGTTCCCGAATCCCGACCTGCGCGTCGGTTCGCGGAACCCAAGTTGGGGCCCGTCAGGCCTGTGACACAGCCCCACCTCCATGCCAGACCCGCCGGAAAACCCGGCGCCTGGGATTTCAGAGCAAGGGGCGAACCGTTCGTCTGGAGCCTTGGCGGCGCAATGTGCCTCGCGGTTCTGATGATCGTGGGGTTCATAGCTTTCGTTGTTTGCAGCGGTATTCTGACCTTCTATCCGACGCCCATTTACATGGTGAAGCTCAAGGACGGCAAGATTATTGCCGGAACGCTCTTCCGGACCGAGAGTTTCAAGCCCGGCCCCGAAGTCCTGGCAAATCTCGATGAACAGGCCCGGCGCAAGATCGCTGCTTCCAAAGGCTTTGTCGTGAGAGATTTGTACAGGACGGCCAACTACGATCTCTACGGCCACAGCTTCAGATGGATTCCCGAATATGACCTTGCCGAGCGCTCAACCCCTCATGATCTGTACTATTTTGAGCGGCTCGAGTGGGGTCCGTTCATCGGCAGGATAAAGTCGCTCGATCTGAACGGAAGTATCGTCTCCGGACCCCAGTTGACCCCTGCCGTTATCACCAAGGCTCTGGACGCGGCCAGGAAGAGACGTGACCAAATCCATCATCTGACCCGCAAGGAGCTGGGCGCAATCAATTACTATATGGAAAAGGAGCGCCTCGCCCTCCGGAAGGCCGAGATGAAATACATGGGAACCGGTCCGCAGTGCCTCAAGGCCAAGCAACAATGCGACGCAAGAATGGAGAAATTGCAGACCGACTACGCGGATCATGAAAAAGATCTCGCAGGTATCGAAACCCAGGACGGAAAGTTTACCATTACCATGGCCGACATTAACGGCCGGGAAAAAACCGTGCGGCTCTCTGAGATTGTCAGAGCTTACCCTGCCAACACTCTGTCTTTCGTCGGGAAGGTTGGAGTGTACTTTTCTCGATGGTGGGAATTCCTCAGCACCGAACCCAGGGCATCGAACACGGAAGGCGGAGTGCTTCCGGCCATATTTGGGACACTCTGCATGACTGTGCTCCTGGCGCTCGCTGTTGCGCCGTTCGGCGTGGTGACCGCGTTGTACCTCCGGGAATATGCGAAGCAGGGTAAGATCGTTTCCCTGGTGAGAATCTGCGTGAACAATCTCGCAGGAGTCCCCTCCATAGTGTACGGCGTTTTTGGGCTGGGGTTTTTCGCGTACATCCTGGGAGGCACGATTGACGAACTCTTCTATCCCGAGCGGCTGCCAAATCCCACGTTTGGAACCGGCGGGTTGTTGTGGGCTTCGCTTACCCTTGCCCTGCTTACTGTTCCCGTGGTAATCGTGGCCACGGAGGAGGCTCTGGCCGCGGTGCCCCAATCCATGCGGGAGGGCTCCCTTGCTTGTGGCGCCTCCAAATGGCAGACCATCAAGTACATCGTCCTACCCAGAGCTATGCCGGGGATCATGACCGGGTTGATACTGGCCATGGCCAGAGGCGCAGAGGAGGTAGCCCCTCTCATGCTGGTGGGCGTCGTGAAACTGGCGCCCATGCTGCCCGTGGACGGATTCTTCCCCTTTATTCACCTTGAACGGAGCTTCATGCACTTGGGATTCCACATATTTGATGTAGGATTCCAGTCTCCGGACGCGGAAGCGGCCAGACCAATGGTGTACGTGACGACTTTCCTTCTCATTTCTCTGGTATTTGCAATGAATGCCGCATCCATAATGGTACGCAACAGATTGAAGAAGAAATTCCTTGCCGGCCACTTCTAGCAGGAGGGAGACCCGCCAGACTTCCGGCAGGGCCGCGTGCGGGTTGTCTTTCCGAAGGTGAGCCGAGAGGTTTAAAAAGGATCGCCATGAACTCAGACGGTGGAAACGGAACGGTCTATCATGTCAAGAGAGGTCCGGACGGCACTATACTGTCGATTGAGGACTTCAACCTATGGTACAGCGACAAGCAGGCTCTTTTCAACGTGACAATGGATGTGGAAAAGGGATTAGTCACCGCTCTAATAGGTCCCTCGGGCTGCGGGAAATCCACCCTGCTCAGGTCGGTCAACCGAATGAACGACCTCATCCTCGGCCTGAGAATCGCCGGAAACATGCGACTGAACAAGGTTGACATCTACAGCCCGAACGTGGACGTGATCGGTCTGCGCAAGACCATGGGCATGGTTTTTCAGAAACCCAATCCTTTCCCAATGTCGATCGCCGACAACGTAGTGTATCCGCTCCGTGTGGACGGTATCAGAAATAGGAAGGTCCTTGAAGAAACAGCGGAAATAGCGCTTAAACAAGCAGCGCTCTGGGACGAGGTCTCCGATAGACTCCACGAAAACGCGCTGAGCCTATCCGGCGGTCAGCAGCAACGGCTCTGCATAGCCCGGGCCATTGCAGCCGGCCCTGACGTGCTTCTCATGGATGAGCCCTGCTCAGCTCTGGACCCTGTCGCCACAAGCAAGATCGAAGACCTGATAGATGAACTTCGAGGACGGTACACCATAGTCATCGTTACCCACAACATGCAGCAGGCCGCCCGAGTCTCGGACAACACCGCGTTCATGTACCTCGGCAGACTCGTGGAATACGGCAAGGCCTCCGTCATCTTCACAAATCCCAAAGTCGAAAAAACCAGGGAGTATGTCACTGGCCGCTTCGGATGACCGTTCGGGACACCCACTGAGACAACGAAGAACATGAATTGGGGGGTCTGTCGGGCAACTCCTCAGTCACCCGCGGCGGGCAGGCGCGTGCTCCTCCGGAAACGACGGGCGGGCCGCCCGTCCCACCAGCCACACGTCACGCTGCAAGCCTCACTTCGCTTCGCAGGAGCGCTCGCCGCACGGCAATGCCGAGTGTCCCCGTGGAGACAGGACGGTTACGCGATCGGTCGCAAATTGGTTGACTTTATAGTTAAATACTGGTATGTTAGATTCATAAGTTAAAGTAATGGATGAATGAATAGCAAGAACAATGTCACTTCGCACCATATATTCAGGTCAACTCTTCCCCCGGATTCTCCCGGCACTTGTTTTTCCCCTGCTCATCCTGGCGGCCAATCCGGTACAGGCTCAACAGCCTCAACTGCCGGCCGGTTCCCTCCCCACTCCGTGGGCCGGGACGAAGGGCTTCAGCTTCCTCACCCGGCCTCTGGAATGGGACATGCCTGGGCTGACGGACGCGTGCAATCCGTTTCTTTACACTCCGGTCCTCAGGGGAGAGATGAGAGTGAGACCTGTTTTCATCGGGTTCTCTGGGCAATTCGAGGATACTGTTTCCGGTCAGTCTTTCGACCTGGTGGATCAACTGGGCTACGTGAACCAGGGGACGCTCGTGGAGACCATGGTACGAGGGCAGTTGGCCCGGTTTTCCGCCAGGTTGCACTATGACGCGTACCTTCGCACATTCAGGGGGGCCGGGACTAGATTGGACTGGCCTGAGTTTCGGGTTGGCGCGGATCTGGACTTGGTATACAGCGAGCCCCTTCGGGCCGGCCTGGACATGGATTTCTATCCCGCTCGGCCCCTGTTCTCGTATTCGGGCGGACCGCTCGGGACCGGGAGCATCGAGAGTCCTCGTCCAGCCACGTGGGGGGTGCACCTGGTTTACAATCCCGCTGACGGAACCACCATGTCGCCTTCCGTTGAGGCCCGCGGTCGATTCTCTTTGAGGACCGGAACGCGCATACGCGAATGGGAGATTGCTGCCGGCTTCAAGGCTCCGTGGACTGTTCTTGGCACGTTCGGGCTCAGGGGGGGATATCGTGACACCCGCATTGAGATGCATGCCCAGGACCTGATGGTCAACGTCCACTGGCAGGGCGTCTTCGGAGAAATCGTAACCTTCTATTAATAGTACAAGAATCCAACCACCAAGACACAAAGGCGCCAAGTGAATGGACCTTTGCATTCTTGGTGTCTTGGTGACTTGGTGGTTAATTCTTCTTCTTGGTTGCGGCCGGAGGCTGCGTCGTTCAAGAAGGGGTCTCCCCGGCAACACCTACGGTTATCATTCCTTTGCGCCGCGCAGGGCTTCGACGATTTCGTCCCACTTGTCTCGACTGCCAAGGCTTATATCCATGGCGGTTCTGCCGTCGTTGTCTCTGATGCCGGCTTCCGCGCCCCATCCCACGAGGAGTGCCACCGCGTCCCTGTGGCAGTAGGAACAGGCATTCATCAGGGCCGTTGTTCCGAAGTTGCTTTGGGAGTCGATAGCCGCACCGAATTCCAGCAGGGAGTTCATTGCGTCAAGGTGACCCCACCCGGCCGCGAGAGTCAACGCGGTCCAACCCTCATCCGTCTTGGTGTTTGGATCGGCGCCGCGTTCGAGGAACTCACCTACATTGTTCAGGATTTCCGTGACGGACTTACTGTCGCCTGACACGGCCCGGCTGAGAAGCTCCCTGAATGCCGCGGTCTCCGAGGGCGACAGCTTGGTTTCTTTTTTCCCGGAGGGTGGTTGGTCGCGGAGCGGTCCCTGCGTGACGGCCGGAGGGGCGGATGATTGGCGTGCCTTCGGGGGGTCCGGACGCCTGCCCAAGTCCGCGTGGGAAAGCCGGCCGAGATCGGCAAGTTTGTTCAGCAGTCTGTTGAGCTTGTCGCGGGAGAGGTCGTACTTGCTCATCAACTCCTGATCGGGCATACCCGATTTCACGTCATGAACGATCTCCTTGACGGGCAATGTCTTCTTGGGCATGTAAGGCCTCTTCCCTCCAGTATCCGAGTCACGGACAGGACAGCTATTTGGCTGCGGGGCTTTCGGCGTTCACGAGAGCACAAATGGCGTCGAGCAGTTTGCCGACGCTCACTGGCTTCTCCACCACACTGTCTACGCCGGATTCGGAGATCCGTTGAGCATCCTCGACCTTGCCCGGCCAACCGGTGAGCATGACGAAAAGAGGTTTGGGCCGGGATTGCGCCATGGACTTCTCTTTGATGGCCTTCCCCACTTCCCAGCCGCTCATGCCGGGCATGGCCAAATCACAGACCACCGCGTCCACGTGGGCGTTCTCGAAGATCCTGAGCCCCTCTTGTCCGGAGAAGGCCGTTATCGCGGTCTGCCCCGCCGCGGACAGGCCTTCTTCGATGGTCCTGGTAACCTGCTCCATGTCGTCGATGACGAGGATCCGAAGACCGGCCGGCATAGCCATAGGCGCCTCGCCGGAGCGGTCCTCGGGCGGTCCTCCGTAGGGAAACTCGACAGTGAATGTGGTCCCCTGCCCTTCTTGGCTCTCCACCCAGATCTTTCCGGAATGTTGGGTTACGATGCCCAGGCTGCTGGAGAGCCCCACCCCGTTCCTGTCATAGCCTTTTGTGGTGAAGAACGGCTCAAAGATCTTTCCCATATTATCCTGACGGATGCCTATCCCGTTATCGCCGACCTTGAGGAAAACCTTGTCGTCGCTCACGAGAGTTTTCAGGTTGATGTACCCGCCTTGGGGCAAGGCTTCGGCGGAGTTCTTGACAAGGTTAATAATCAGTTCAAAGATCTCGTCTTCCCGGCCCATGATCATGCAGTTCCTGCCAAGGTCCATCTCCAGGAATATTTGTATCCCTTTCTCCTCGGGGAACGTTTTCCACCAGATTTTGCTCAGGTCTGCCGCCTGACGAACCGTGTCGGAAAGGTCGAAGAGTTCTCCGTGCGCCCTATCGTCGGGAAGAAGTTTGGCAAACTTCTGGAGGCGCTTGACCACCTGGGAACCAAACAGCGAGCTTTCAAGTATCTGATTGAGGTTGGTTTTCACGTCGGCCAGCTCCCCCAGATCGAGATGGGTCGCGGCCAGTTGCGCGTTGCCCAGCACGATTTGGAGGAGATTGTTGAAATTGTGGGCAACGCCGTTTGCCAGCTCGGCGATAGCCCTGAGACGCCCCGTCTGGACTCGGAGTTCCTCCACCTGTTTGCGGTCGGTAACATCCAGAAGAGTGCCCGAAGCACGCAACGGTAGCCCGTCTGCGTCGCGCTCAACAACTTGACCTCGGCACAGAAGCCAGATCCATTTACCGGACTTGGAGCGCACGCGGAATTCGGTTTCATACAGAGAGGTCGGGCCTTCGAGATGTGATTTCAATTCGTCCAACAGTCTCTGTTTGTCATCCGGGTGAACAAGTTCGATCCGGCTGCTGAGGGGGGAGCGTTCGAAATCCTCCCGGGAGCACTCCAACAACCGAAGCGCGTTGTCGGACAAGACCGCTCTGTCAGCCTCGATGTTCCAGTCCCAAAGACCCAGATTCGCTCCATGAAGGGCCAGCTCAAGCCGCTTTTCGCTTTCTCTCAAAGCCTGCTCGGTTTGGAGCCTCGCAATGGCGCTCCCTATATGAGCAGCTATGATCTCCAGCGCGTTGCGAGTCTGATCCGGCACCTGGTCAACTTCGTACGAGCCGAGGGAAAAACCGGCAACGACGCGGCCTTCGTGATGGATGGGAATGAGCGCAGCGCACCGCAACGGTTTGCCCTTCCCGCCAGGGTCCATCCGGCCAACCAGATCAAGCTGTTCCGAGTAGATGGGGCTGCCCTCCATGAAAAGGCGAGCCTCCGGGGAGTCCGAAGAGAGATCGGCGACTCGACCGGCATAGTCATCCGACAGCCCTTGGCCGGCAGCCAAATGAAGCCCCCCATCCTGGTCCGCTACGAAAATCCCTACAGTATCCATTCCCGAAATCCGCAGAGACGCGTGGGCACAAAGCCGCAACGCCTCTCCAAGACCGGAAACTGCGCTGAGAGCAACACTCAGGTCTCGTTGCGCCAGAACAAGGTCCTCGGCTCTTTTTCGCGCCGTGATGTCCTGGTACGTAAAGAAGTGCTTCCTGTTCTCCAGGGCAACAGGTGTCACCAAAATGGTCTTGTCGCTTCCGTCTTTAGCACGGATTGTTGTGATCTGCCGTGTGAGCGGTCCAACTCGGGCCTTGTAAATTCCATGGCGTTTCCAGTCGGAAATGAGCCTTTGCCTTTCTTCCTCGTCGGGATAGGCCTTCTTGAACCAGGTGTCTGTGTCGGGAATATCTTGCAGCATGTACCCGAATATTTCCGTGAACTTCGGGTTGAAGTATTCAAACCGCGCATCGGAGGTCACCACCGAAATACCGAAAGGCGCCGTCTCAGCCAGTGACCTGAATCTTCGCTCGCCGGCCTGGAGTTCTTCCTGGACCCTGCGTCTCTCTGTCACTTCCCTTCTCAGTTGGTCGTTGGCCCTTGATAGCTCCAGGGTTCTCGCTTCTACACGCCTTTCCAATTGATCGTAGGCTTTTTGCAGCTCTTCCCGATGCTTCCGGCTCTGGGTGAGAGCCCTTTTCTCGGCGGTCAGGTCTTCTATCAGGACCAGAACCGACCTTTCGTCCCCCACCCTGACCGACCGAAAGAGCATTTTCCCCCAGATCTTTGTCCGGCCGACGCCCACGGCGTCTTCGAGCAGTCGAGGCTTTCTTGTGGAAAATACCTCTTGGGCAGTCTCCATGACTTTATCCGCTGTTGACTCGGCGAAGAGTGACCCCAGCATCGCTCCCTGAATTTTTTCGGGTTCGGGGCTTATCTTTCGACACGCTCGGTTCGAGAATACTATTGAGCCGCCTTCGTCGATCATAAGTGCGGGAATAGGCAAGGCCTCTAGTAGCGCCCCGAAGGTGGTGGCTCGGACTCCCCTGATGGTGAAGCTGCCGGAAGTGGTGTATTCACTGGTGAACAGGGAACCGAGGTCCAGCGTTTGGGTTTGCTCGGCCGATTCGAGTCCTCGATGGCGTTTGGTTCTCATGGCTCACTCCCGCAAGGGCAGCCGGATACTTTGTAGAGCTAGCGCCAAGAGTCCGCCGGGAAGGCCTTTCCACCAAGAACTCTTGATATTTCAGGCCACAACAACATTCGCCGGTGCGCATCAGGCGACTGCTGTCGGCGGACGCACCCAAATCCTGACCAGGACAACAAATGGGCATCGTCTCCCGCGAAAATGGCCGCGTTTCACTGAACGGTTACACTTACAGTCAATCGAGGCGCCCGCCAGGTTCCGTTTCCCTCGGTCAAGCATAGCATAATGCGCGGCCTCGTGGAAATCGATCACCTGTCGGCCCCCGGGACGCGAGACGGCCGCGGGGGCGGCAGGAGCAGATGACCGTGTCTGCTCCAAGCCCGGCATGCGCGGGGCCGAAGGGGGCGGACACATAGGTCCGCCCCGACCAGGAATGCCAACCCTATTTCGTGACAGTCCCTTATGAGAACCGGCGGCCAAGGAACAATTTGCTATCGGCAGGTCGCACAAACGCCGAGATCCATCCCCTATTTCACAGGAGGCTGTCCTTTGGTGAAATTCCCTTCAGTCACAAGTTATTTCAGGCCTGCGGCTTCTCTTGCTGCGGTCAGCGTATTCTTCATCAGCATGGCAATGGTCATGGGGCCAACCCCTCCGGGAACAGGGGTAATGGCCGCGGCCTTCTCCTTTACCTCGTCGAAGGCCACGTCGCCGACCAGTTTCCAGCCCTTTTCCGTGCCGGGAGCATCCACGCGGTTGATTCCGACATCGATGACTACAGCGCCCTCTTTGACCATGTCGGCCTTGACGAACTCAGGCTGTCCCATCGCGGCAATAACGATGTCGGCGCCGGCGCATTTCTCCTTGAGGTTTTTCGTCTTGGTGTGACACATGAACACCGTTGCGTTCATTGTACGCTGATCGAGCATGTTTGACAGCGGCCTGCCCACGATGTTGCTGCGGCCGAGAATGGCCACGTCCTTGCCGGAGGTCTCGAATCCGCCTCGCTTGATGAGTTCGAGGCAGCCGGCCGGAGTACATGGCAGGAAGCGGACTTCGCCGATGCTGATCAGTCCCACGTTGAAAGGATGGAAACAGTCCACGTCCTTCTCCGGCACTATGGCTCTGAGGATCTTGGTTTCCGGAATGTGCTTGGGAAGCGGCAACTGACAGAGTATCCCGTGTACGGAAGGATCATTGTTATACCCGTTAACCACTTTGAGAAGCTCTTCCGTAGTGGTTTCAGCGGGAAGCCTGGTCTCGAGGGATCGGATTCCGATGTACTCGCAGGCCTTCTTCTTGTTGCTCACATACACCTTGGAAGCCGGGTCTTCGCCAACCAGAATCACCGCGAGGCAAGGTTGGAGTCCCTTGGCTTTCAGTTCGGCGACCTCCAGCTTCATCTCGTCTTTCATTTGCTGGGAAACTTCATTGCCGCTGATAATCTTGGCAGCCATTCATACCTCCTTGTTAATACGGTCGATAAAAGGTAACCTCGGATATCGAGGTCCATCGCGGTCGTTCACTCCGCGCCAAGCCGTCCGTCTTGCAATGAGCCGCAATGGCTGCGGCATAAGCCCTATTGAGGAAGCTCGGCGGCAAGAGACATCATCCCTCGGGTTCAAGTCTTGCGGCTATCTTCTCCACCGCCTGGTAGATCTCCGGATCATCAAGGGACGGCGGTCGGTTTTCGAGATCGGCGGCCGCTATCTCCTCGGAGAACGGCAGGATTCCCACGAGTTCAATGCCGTCCAGATTGGCGAGGAGAAACCGGGCCTGGTCGGGTGTTCGCACCTTGCTTGCCACCGCCGCCACTCGCTCCAGGCCGAGATCTGCCGTCAGTTCGCGAACCTTGGCGGCTGTTTCGATGCTCCTTCGCCCCGGTTCCACTACGATCACGAGGCGGTCCACCCCTTGAGCCGTGCCGCGGCCCAGATGCTCGATTCCCGCTTCCATGTCCATGATGACCAGGTCCTTGTGGTACAGGACCAAATGGCTCATCAATGCCTTGAGAAGAGCGCTCTCCGGGCAAATGCAACCGCCGCCGCCTTTCTTCACCGTGCCCATGACGAGAAGCCGCACGCCGTCCTTCTCCCGGCCCAAGGCATCGGGAAGATCGTCCACCTTCGGATTCAGCTTGAAAAACCCGCCCACTGTTCCCGGGTGGGCTCCGGTGCGCTCGAATATCAGCTCGTTCATACTGGCGATGGGCACTAGACCGGTGGGATCAATGCCCAGAGCGGAGCCGAGATTGGCGTCCGGGTCCGCGTCCACTGCCAGGACTCTGTATCCTTTCCGTGCCCAGTATCGGGCAAGGAGGCTGCTCAGGGTAGTTTTTCCGACCCCACCTTTTCCGGAAACGGCTATCTTCATGGCATTCCTCGAATAAGCTCTTTTCCGGCTTCCAGCCGGTCAGGTGCTTGCTCGGATGCCGCCTGCGCCAGTCAATTCCCGGCAGCGCGAACAGACCGATCCGCATTCACCAGTCGACAACCGCGCAAGCTCCTGCACCCGTACGTTATGCACTCCTAAGCCGGAAAGTAAGGTCATCGGGCAGCCTTGAGCAATTCCAGGACCGCCATCTGCCCCGCAACCGCCATGTCCTCTGCACTGAAATAGAGTTCAGCGGTTTCGTCAAAAAGCACCGTAGCCTCGGGAGCGAACTCGTCATCTCCCTTCCACACAATGCAAGTAATGGGAAGACATGGGAAATAGCCCAATTCTACCGACGCGTCCCCGCTGTCGAGAATTCTTCCCGCGAGCCGTTCTGCTGCGGCCAGCATCCGGGCAGGATCATTACCGAACACGTTGACAAGGATCTCCTTTGTTCTCCTGTTGAAAGCGGGCTCATAGAAATGCCCTTCCTTGAACTCCCTGAAATGTCTAAGCTTACCCGTGGGCGGTCTGCCCGGTGCGTTGTTCAGGTAGTGCAGGGCCAGGATGGCCAGCCATATTGGTGCTTCCTCGCCAGTCTCTCTGATGGAAAGGGAATTCGTCCGGGTATCGAGGACAATATGCCTTTCCAGGTGCGGCAGCACCACGCAACGATCCTCGTACGAGGCTCCGGCGAGTTGGGCAAGCCTCACAGGGTCCTTGCGAGCAAAGATCTCAAGTCCGATTTTCAAAGCCTGTTCGTAGTTGTCCTGCTTGGGCAGCTCAGGCTGTGACAGATCCTTGATATTGAGCATGTCCCTAAATCGAGAGCCTCCGGACCGATGAGATGTTCTCCAGGGCGGCGAGTGCCTGTAGAGCCGCATCATCGGCTCTGGAGTCTGTGTTCAGGAACAGGAGAGCCTCTCCGCCTTCGCTCGCGCGGGCAAACTGGAAGTGGGAGATATTGATCTGCCTCTTGCCAAGTGCCGAGCCCACGTTGCCGATTACCCCCGGCTTGTCCACTGCTCCTATGAGCAGGAGGTCCCCCGACGGATCGAACTCCCCGCGGAACGTGTTGTACCGCACCATCCGGGGCTCGCAGCGACCAAAGAGAGTGCCTTCCACCAGGTGCTCCCGACGCTCGGTCACCACCCTGTACCTGAGCAAAGACATGAAGTCCTCACTCTTGCTGACTTTCGTTTCGGAAACGGTTATGCCGCGCTCTTTGGCCGCCGCAGGTGCATTGACCAGGTTCACGTCGTCCCTCAGGGCGGGCTTGAGCATCCCCATAAGGAATGATGTAGTCATGGGCGCGAAGTCCATTTCAGCCACGTCACCCGAGTACTGGGCTTCGACGGTCTTGATGCCGCTCTGTATCATTTGCCCCATGAACAGGCCCAGTCTTTGGGAGAGGTCCAAATAGGGCTTCAATGTCAATAGCGCTTCTCCGGACACCGCGGGCGCGTTCACCGCGTTTCGGATGGCGCCGTCCACCAAGTAGTCCCGTATCTGCTGAGCCACGGCAACGGCTACGTTTTCCTGGGCTTCCTTGGTGGATGCACCGAGGTGGGGCGTGCATATCACTTTATCCAGTCCGATAAGCCTTCTATTTTCGGGCGGTTCGACGGGGTAAACGTCCAGGGCCACTCCGGCCACTTTACCTGATTCCACGGCCTGTGCCAGATCTTCTTCGTTGATGACCGGGCCTCTGGCGCAATTGATAATTCGGACGCCGGTCTTCATTTTCTCAATATTCCGCGTGCCTATCAATCCTCTGGTGTCGTCGTTGAGAGGAACATGCAGCGTGATGAAGTCGGCTTCCTTGAATACTTCATCCAACGAGCCGAGCCGCAACCCCATCTGTTTCGCCTGGTCTTCCGAGAGGAAGGGGTCGTAACCGATCACACGCATGCCGAGACCAACGGCTCTGTCCGCAACTATGGATCCTACCTTGCCGAGTCCTATGACTCCGAGGGTCTTATTGCAGATTTCGGTTCCGCCGAATTTCTTCTTCTCCCATTTGCCTTCTTTCATGGACGCGTGCGCTTGCGGTATGTTGCGGGCCAGGGCCATCATCATGGAAATGGTGTGCTCCGCGGTGGTGATGGAATTTCCTCCCGGGGTGTTCATCACAACGATTCCCCGTTTGGTGGCTGAGGGGATGTCAACGTTGTCCAGGCCGGCGCCTGCACGGCCGACAACCCTAAGGTTGTCCGCACGAGCAATCACGTCCGCAGTGACCTTAGTGGCGCCCCTGATGGCCATCCCATGGTATTGTCCCACCTTTTCCTTCAGTTGTTCGGCGCTCAGTCCGGCCTCAACGTCCACTTCGATACCCGGGGCCTCTCGAAGCACCTGCACACCAACTTCCGCCATGTTGTCCAATACCAACACCTTCACCGCGCGTACCTCCTTATTTTCTTGGCCCCAACGTTAAGTTAGGCCGAAGGATCATGTCCCCCTGACCGGCCGGTGAGCCTCAAGGGCCTGTCACAAGATGAACATTGTAATCACCGGCCGACCCGATGGCAGGGGCAGGACTGCGTGTATGCCCCGAAACGAAAAATCGATCGCCGAAGGGGGAGGACATATAGGTCCGCCCCTACCATAAACGCCAACCCTTTGGTTTAGGGAGGAAAGCATCAGGAGCAGCGTCTCCCAAAATCTCAGGCAAGCGTCCGGTTCGCTCGATGATGCTCTGTTCCTGCAATCCACTGTATCTTAGCCTTGTTACCAGGAACGGAGAGACATGTCAAGGCGGGGTTAGCCCGAATACCGGACTGCTTCACGGTTCGCCGGATCACCTATGAAGAGCGTATTCCAAGAGGATTTCCCCAAGACCACATGAGGGCGAGTTTGAAACCCGCCCCCATGTAGAAGCGTCGGGGAGTTAAGGAGTGTCGGGCACAATAACCCGGCTCAAAGTCTAGCCCTTTTCGGTCGGCTCCTCCGCGCTCGGGTGTGCAGGCGCGTAGTTGGGCGCCGTGGGCACGGTCATGTTCCGTCCGTAGGACTTGCCCCAAGCGATGGCGACAGTTCTGTATCCCAGATGAGCAAATTTCGAGAAAGGCAGGTACAGCAAGAGCGTCAACACGAACATCAGGTGAATCATGTAAAGGAAGTAGGTTCCCGGCACAGAGCCTGCCCAACGGATCAACTGGGTAAGCACTCCGGTGAGGCCCGTTCCGCAAATGACGAACAGGAAGAACCAGTCGAAGTACGAGCTTCTGCCGGCCTGGTCGGGGACGGTGAGCCGCCGAATCACCATGATTGCCAGACCGACTACGAACGCAATTGCGGACACGTTGCCCAGTATCTTGATGGGAACCGTGCCGGGCCCGTTCTGTGAAGGCGGCTTGAGGTGCAGGATGTCGATGTTAAACGCCACTATGGCGGTGGTAACCAAGAGACCTATCATGCCCCAGAAGGTCAGCAGGTGGGCCGCGTACCGGATATTGTTCGCTGCACACTCTTTGAACGTGGTGTGGGGCAGGATCTCTTTGAGAGCCTCGATGAAACTAGGAATGAAGCCCCTTCCGTGACCCCGAATTTCGATGACGTTGTTGCTCCCAAGGCTGTTCCAGTACCTTTTGAGGCTTATCAGAAGCGACACCACGGCAAACACCAGAGTCAGGGTATAGATGATTTGAATCGCAATGTACGGAATAAAAGCACCGTAATCTATGGGAGAAGGCCCGCTGAAATTGAACCCGTTGGAGAAATATACAAGCAACAAAACGATCACTACCGGTATGCCCAGAGTCAGAACGAACAGCGCGGGCTCGCCTACGAGAGATCCTAGAAACGAAGGCCACGAGTTGTTCTGGATGTGCATCTTGCGTACGGCCTTCAGGAGATCTCCGGGATAGGCTCCTCTGGGGCAGAGAGTGGAACAGTCATTGCACTGATGACAGAGCCACACGTCCGGATCGCTCATTAAGCGGTCCTTAAGCCCCCATTGGGCCCAAATCATCTCCTTGCGAGGAAACGGAGAATTGTCGGGGGCTATGGCGCAGGCCACGGAACAGGTGGCGCACTGGAAGCACTTCTTCACGTCGGCGCCGCCCGCCTTGATCAGGTCCTTGGTAAACTGCAGATCAGGTTCGGCAATGAACTCTGTTGCCATCGGCTACCCTCCTTAGAAGCCTTTGTACGGGTTGGGATCGAACCCGGAGATCTTCTCCGCGAATTCGTTGATCAGCTTGGGCAGCTTGTCGTACTCATGGATGCCCAACTGATGCACTTCGATGCGTTCCGGCTCCAGAACGAGACGCTGAAGGGTTTCGGAGATCTTGCTCATCCGTACCTGTGCCAACTCGCTTCCTTTCACGAAGTGGCACTGGTAGTCGTCGCCGTGTACGCAGCCGATAAGCATGACACCGTCGATCCCTTTTGAAAGCGCATCCGCGATCCACACGAGGTTGATGTTTCCCAGACACCTCAGCGGCACGAATCGCACAAACGGACTGTACTGGTGACCTTTGATGCCGGCCATGTCAACCGCCGGATACGCGTCGTTCTCGCAAATAAACACAACCATTCGCGGCTTCTCTTCGTACTCGTCGGGAACATGTATCCCCTTGATCATGTTCCCTATCATGGCGACGGAATGGTCCCGGAAGGATATAATCCGCTCGGGACAAGACCCCATGCATATTCCGCAGCGCCTGCAGCGGGTTGGGTTGGGCAGAGGCGTGCCGTCCGGCTTCTCGTCGTACATGCCGAACGGACATTCGTCCGTGCAGCGCTTACACTGGGTGCACCGCGTGATGAACAACTCCGGATAGGACAGATCTCCTGCCCTGGGATGCACCGCCTTGCCCTCACTTACCAGCTCTGCGCACTGGATGGCTTTCAGAGCAGCGCCGAGCCCGTCAATCTCGGCATTCTTGAAGTCCATGGGTTGCCTTACGCAGCCGGCAGTGTAGATACCCGTACGCTGAGTCTCGTAAGGGAAACAGATGAAATGGGAATCATTGAACCCGTAAGGATTCTCCGGCAGGAACGGTCCCTGGCGGTACTTCAGGTTCACGATGGCCATGTCCTTGGTAACAGGGATCATGCCGGTTCCGAGGACCACCAGATCAACCTTGACCTTCAGTTGGTCACCCAGAAGGGTATCCTTCACTTCCACGGTGAGCTGGGAACCGGTGTTGGACACGCCCGTGACGGTCCCCATGGAAAGGAAGACCCCGGGATCGTTCTGCATGCCCTCGTAGTATTTCTCGTACTGGCCCGGAGTCCGCATATTCTCATAGAATAGGTACGCCTTGCCGTCCGGGTTGGATTCCCGAAGGTAGCGCGCCTGCTTGAGGGCAACCAGGCTCGGCACGTATGACTTGTACAGGAAAGGATTCTTAACGCTCTCTTCCGCGCAGTCTATGAATGCCGCGCTGTTCACTGCCGCTCCATTGGAGGGTCTGGTGATCTTCCCTTTTGCTGCCAGCTCTTCCATCTCCACGCTGGTGATCACGTCAGGGTATTTGCCGTACCCGAAACTCTCGAACTGGGCGGGGTCGTCCGGACGCCAGCCTGCTGCGAGGACGACCGCGCCGACCTTGAGCAATTCATGCTCGAAATCCAGAGGTTCCGCCTCGCCTACTCCCCAGGCGCCCACCTCTTCTTCCTCGCCCTTGCCCGCGTCCTTGTCGCCTGCAAATCTGGCAGCTTTGGCAGCTTGCTCCCGTTTCCAGTCGTTCTGTCGCTTGTTCACATCATCTATCCATGGACCGTCCGGCCTCACGATGGCCTCAAACATGCCGGGCGCTCCGGCTATTCGATAGATTCGGGAGGATGTGAACAGCTTGATCCTGTTGTGTGACTTTATCTCTTTGATTTTTCCTTCTATTTCGGGCTTGGCCAATTGATCGTACGGGGGTTGGCCTGAAAAGATCTTGGGAAACTTCCGGGCCCAGCCGCCCAGTTCGGCTTCCTTTTCAACAAGATAGACCTGATAGCCGGCCTTTGCCGCCCCGAGGGCTGCCGACATCCCCGTCATGCCGCCGCCTATTACAAGTATTGATTTGACGGTCTCTTCCTTGAAGGGAGCCCTGTCATCATAATTGGATGCCTTGATGATGCCCATCCGGACATAATCTTCGGCGAGCATCTGAGTGTCCTCGTGGTTGGGCGGCTGACACCACACCACGTGCTCTCTGAGATTCACCCTCTCCGTTATCGCTCCCTCAAAGGTGAACTTATCCTCGAGAACTCGTCGAGAAGGGCCTGCAATAACCACCGCGGTGAGCGACTCGGTGGAAATATCGTTTCTGATGATGGCGAGCTTTTCCGGATCGCACCAATAAGGCTCAGCCCTGCAAACGGCCACCTTGAACTCCTTCTTGGCAAGCTTGCACAGGGCCTCCACATCGAGGGCCTCGCCAATACCGTATCCCGTATCTATATAAACGCCGATCTTGTGATCCATTGGCCTACCTCCCAACCACGTCCTGAAGTGCTTTCAAAGCGGCCCCGGTCGCATCCTGCATGCAGGTTGCCACGTCCATGGGGGTCCTTGCCACGCCCGTACCATGTATCCCCTCGCCGGACACCAAAAAGCCGAACTCATCGTATGTGACTCCGGATGCGGGGACTTTTTCCAGACTCGTATTGGGCTGCATGCCCGTTGCCAGGACCGCCATGTCGAAGGTCCGACGAATCTTCTGTCCAGTGCGGATGTCCTCCCCTTCCAGTATCACGTCTTTGGTGGTTGGATCTTCAGTGATATTGACTATCTTGCCCTTAGTGAGGATGATTTTCATGTCTTCTCTCACCTTGTTGAAGAAGACCTCGAAACGTCCGTAAGCTCTCAGGTCTATATAGAAAATCTGAGCTTGCGCATCCGGATTGTATTCTCTCAGATATGTCGCCTGCTTCAGAGAAGCCAGACAGCAAATGGATGAGCAGTACGGCAGGTGGTTGCGGTCCCGGGATCCTGCGCACTGCACAAAAGCCAAATTGTTCACCTTCTTGCCGTCCGACGGGCGCAGTATCTCTCCTGCTGTGGGGCCGTTGGGTGCAGCCAGGCGCTCCATCATCACATTGGTTATCACGTTGGCACACTTTCCGAAGCCGAGCCTGTCAAGCTTTGCGGCGTCGTAGGGTTTCCAGCCGGTGGCCCAAATGATTGATGCTGCCTGAACCTCGAACGTCTCCGGCTTGGCATCTAGATCCAAGCTGATACCCTTCTTCTCGCAGGACTCGATGAACGCCTTGTATTCGACCTTTCCCTCAGCCTTCTTCAGCGCTTCCCTGTCCGCGACCAGGTTCATGGGGTACGCCATCTCGTACGGAAGGCGTACGGCCTTGATCTTGTTCATGCCGTAATTGAAGTCATTGGATATCTCGACCGGGCAGTCCTGAACGTCGTTTGTGACTGCGGTGCGGTCTTCCACGTATCTTGGGTTGACCTTGACAACGGCCTTGAAGTTGCCCGGAGAGCCGGTAATGCTCTGCACTTCCGCGAGGGTGTAAACCTTGATGTTGGGGTTGCTGCGAATTCTTCTGAAATTGATCTCGAGGCCGCACGTGGGAGGACACAGCTTCGGAAAATACTTGTAGAGACGGGCAACTCGGCCTCCCAGATAGGCTTCCCTCTCCACCAGCACGACATTGCATCCTGCCTCCGCGGCCTCCACCGCGGCCGTGATTCCACTGATACCGCCACCTACCACCAGTACCGTCTTGTTGCCGGCCATGCTTCCTCCCGCGAAACGAGGACGCCGCGCTCAGGGCAGCCGTTGTCCTCTATTGTCCCTGTGAAATGTACAAACTCCGGGCACCCTTATAGAGCGCCCGGAGCTGATTGAATCAACGGTTGACGTTTAACCGACTATTGAGATGATGGGGACCTTTTTCAGTTCCCACTTGCCGTCTTTGTACGTGCAGTTCACAAAGCACTTCCAGTTGGCTTCATCCAGATTGGGGTAGTCGCTGCGGAAGTAATAGCCCGGCCAACGGGTCTCCTCCCGGAAGAGGATGCTCCTGACGTGAGCTTCCGCCTGATACATCCTCTGGATGTTCTCATGGCAGCGCATAAGCTCGTGCAGGTCCTCGGCAGCCAGCTTCTCCGAGTCTTCCTTCAGCCAGCCGATGAGTTCCAGAGCCCTTTCCAGCTTCGGCTTGCTGGTCTTGAAGCATGAGGTCACGCCGCCCGCGTACTCGTCCATGATTTTCTGCAACCGGAACATGAACATTTTGGGCTTCATGAATTCGGGGTTGATGTCCGGATCGCTGGATTTTGCGCCGAATTCCGCAAAGATGTCGATAGGCTTGAGAATCTTCGCCTTCAGTTCGGCGACCTTGCCGGCGTCAACATTGGGCTGGGTGTTGTTGGCCAGCACGAAGCGGACTATGGACTTGCCTGCCGCACGACCCTCGGCATGGGAGCCGGAAGTGAATTTGTGACTGGAAGCACCGGAGGCGTCGCCTGCGCAGAACAGGCCCTTGACGGTGGACATGTACTCGTAGCCCCAGAAATAGTCCGGCGGAGCCAAGTCCTTGGGACCGCTGACCCAGGCGCCGGAAGCGCCGGAGTGGGAACCGATGAAGTACGGCTCCGCCGCCGCGATTTCGGAAGGCTTCACTTCGGGCTGAACATTGGTTCCGGCCCAGAGAATGGCCTGAGAAATGGTCATGTCGAGGAAGTCTTCCCATGCCTCTGCCTCGAGTTCCTTCATCTTCTTCTTGTAGGCCTTGGGATCGTCCTTGTAGGTTTCGGCGATCTTCGCAATGGCCTCTTCAGTTCTCATGTAGATCGGGCCCAGGCCGTCGAACTCATCAAGCATGCCCAGCCAGTTGCGCAGGTTGGCGGGGAGGGGCTTCACTGCGCCGTAGGAACCCCACTTCGCCAGCTCGTCCTTCCGCTCGACCATGTACTCGCCGCCGAACGCGTTGGTCGCACGGGACTTAAACAGGAGGAACCATGCGCCCACGGGACCATAGCCATCTTTGAAGCGGACGGGGATGAACCGGACTTCCTGACAGGTCTGCTCTGCGCCGGCCATCAGGGTGAAGTACAGGCTTGAACCGGAGTTCCAGGGCGGATACCATGCACGGCCGAGGCCCTCACCGGTGCTCCTGGGCTTGAACACATGAACTGCGCCGCCCATGGCAACCAAGACTGCCTTGGCCTTGAACACGTAGAATTTGTTTTCACGGGTGCTGAATCCCACCGCGCCGGCAATGCGATCGCCGTCCAGCAGTGGTTGGGTGATGAAAACGCGCTCGAAGTACTGGCCGCCCTGCTGGGTGAGAGCGTTCTTGGCGGCCTCGGCCACGACCACTTTGTAGGACTCGCCGTTGATCATGAGCTGCCAGCGGCCTTCATGAACGTACTTGCCGTTTTCGTCGGTCCAGATGGGGAGCCCCCACTTCTCGAACAGGTGCACGGTGGAATCGACGTGACGGGCGATGTCATAGACCAGGTCTTCACGGGTGATGCCCATAAGGTCGTTGCGGACATAGCGGACATAGTCTTCGCAGGTGTTGTCCCCGCTGTTGATGTCCACGTACTCGTTGATGGCCGAAAGACCCATGGCCGCCGCTCCGGAACGGTCCATGGCCGCCTTGTCAACGAGGGTAACCTTCAGGCCGTTCTTGTTGGCCCAATAGGATGCTTCCACAGCAGCGCCGCATGCAGCCATGCCGCCGCCACAGATCAATATGTCAGTGGTAACTTCTACGGTTTCGAAATCTGCCATAACTCACTTACCTCCTAGCGTTTACTTCTTGAGCGTGGGCAGTGCATCGAGCTTCAGTGCGGCCGGCTCATTGTACAGGCACTGGCTTGCGAGATCCGTGGTGACCTCACCATAACCGCCATCGGGCTTTGCCTGTCCTTCCGGGGTGGTCCGGATGGGGAACTTGAACCTTTTGAGCATTCCGTTTCTGAACTTCACTGTCCACATGATGTCTTCGGAACCGCGCAGCGGCACGCAGGAAGCGCCCATGGGAACGAAATCGGCATAGCCGCGGACGTCGATCGCCTGCTGGGGGCAAATCTTCACGCAGTTGTAGCATTCCCAGCACATTTCCGGCGCCCGGTTGTACGCCTTCATAGTCTCGGTGTTAAGGACCATAAGGTCGTTCGGGCAGATGTACATGCAAGCAGTCTTATCCTGCCCCTTGCATCCATCGCACTTCTCCAGGATTACGTAACTCGGCATGAATGAACCTCCTAGTTGGCTTGAGCCTTAATTCAGAGTAGCCCAACTCTACTTCTCGGTTGAGTGCTTTGTCAGATAAAGCTCAGAACTCCTCCTTTCGATGGATTCTGACCGGCAGATACCCTGCCAGGAAGCTTGCTCGTCAGGAGTCGTGCCGGGAAAAAAGGGAACCACCTCGGTCGAGAACGGCCCTTTCACACACCAGCATCACACGTCACCGCTTCGACGGGAACCATCCGGCATTCGGCTGGACTATCTGCCTGACCACCTGGCGTCACATCTCTGTTTGTTCAGTTTAGGTAGCAACCGGAATTCCCGAGCCCTGTCCCAATTGGACCCGATTTCCGTATGTAAGAAGGCCTTATTAAATCAAAAGCGCGGCGCTCTGTCAAGACCTTTTTTCCCCTATTTCCCGGAATTTCGGCCCGACCGCGCCCCCTACCCAAACACCGCCGGCCACGGATTCCTGATGAAAATGATTGCGCATCACCAGCCTTGAGAGTACACTGCGGACCTCAGATCAACGCAATCAACAGGAGCCCCCTTATGCTCGAACCTGACAGAAACGACCCCTGCCCCTGCGGAAGCGGCAAGAAATACAAGAAATGCTGTCTTGCAAAATCCGTCGCCGCCCGATCCCAACCCTCCAAGGAACAGGAGCAGTGGGTCCTCGGTCTCAAGAAGATGTCCGAAAGGAAGTGGGAAGAAGCTCTCGGTTTTTTCAAATCCATTGAGCATTCAGACGTCGACCCCTTCAATGTGTTATGGGCAATGGCCGCGTGCTATGATGCCCTCGAGGATTACCCAAGCGCTGCGGAATACTTCGAGAAAGCTTTGCCGGGCTGTCCTGACTCGCAGCAATTTTCCATTATGCACCAGCTCGGCCTGGCAAGGGCATGCGCCGGGACAATCGACCAGGCGCTAGCAGCGTTCATGGTCTGTCGCGAATTGGACGCTCCGCAGGAGCAGAAATCGCACCTGGACCCGGTAATCGCCGCTTTGGAAGAGGTGCGGGACGGGAAGAGCAGCATCAACCCGCTGCTCCTTCAAGTAAAAATGCACAGGGCTTTGTCCGACATTGAAGAGAAGCGTTACGCAGAGGCAGCCCGCAAACTCGAAAAACTCGCCGGCATTGATCCGAAAAATGCCGCGATCTTTTACAACTTGGGCGTTGTCTATACATTATTGCATAGGGAGGACGAGGCGGCCATCCAGTACGAGAAGACGGTCGAACTGGAACCGGATTTCGCTGCCGCCTGGTACAACTTGGGGCAACTCAATCTCATCAGGATGAGAGACTTCTC
This sequence comes from Desulfomonile tiedjei, assembly GCA_020722215.1. Lineage (GTDB taxonomy): Bacteria > Desulfobacterota > Desulfomonilia > Desulfomonilales > Desulfomonilaceae > DYLG01. The sequence continues at coordinate 2,363 of DYLG01000006.1, read as the reverse complement.
ACGAGCGCTCCACTGCTTCGACCGGGCTGTTGCCGCAAGACCGGATTACGTCGGGGCGCATCACCAGCGAGGCATTGCTTGGGAACTGCTCGGCGATCGCGCGAAGGCCGTGGAGTGCTGGCAAAGGACCTTGGAACTTGACCCTAATAACAAGCTCGCCAGGGAGAATTTTGACAGGGTTTCCGCTCAGTTGCCCTATCCACAGCAGCCCCCAACAGAATGAAAGGAAATGGTGAATGAGAGCGAACGATCGACCCGCCGCGGAAGACGGCTTGATGACATGGGATGACACCTTCCGTTTCCGGTGCGGTCCTGGAATCGAGTGTTTCAACTCTTGCTGCAGAGACGTGACCATCTTTCTCAACCCCTTGGATGTGGGAAGAATGAGCAGGGCCCTAGGACTATCTTCCACAGTGTTTCTCGGAAGATACACCACTCGTCTTGCAGCGGAATCAACGGGCGTGCCCGCGGTCGTATTGAATATGCAGGGAGACGGCAAGACATGCCCCTTCGTGACCGAGAAAGGCTGTAAGATCTACGAAGCACGGCCTTATTCTTGCCGGCTTTATCCTCTCGACACGGAGAACGGCATCGAATATACCTTCATAACGGACTCCGAGACCTGTTTGGGCCTGAAGGACTCCAGAGAATGGACCGTGGAAACGTGGAGACTAGACCAGGGACTGGTCTTTTACGACGACATGGATCACCAGCTCAAGGACGTCATGAAGTCCGAAGAGGTCTGGGAAGCGCCGATCAGAGACCCCAGGATGCAGGACATGATCTATATGGCCCTGTATGACCCGGATCGGTTCAGGGAGTTCGTTTTCGAGAGCACGTTCCTTCAGAAATTCGACATAGATGAGGACATCCTTGAGAAAATCCGGGAAGATGATGTGGCCCTTCTTTATTTCGCCGCCGAATGGCTGCGATTTGCGCTTTTCGGCAAGAGGGCGTTCCTGAAATTCGACAAGGAATTCCTGGAGCGAAAAAAGAAGGAAGTGCTGCAAAAGAAGAGGAGTTAACAATGAGAAGACTGGCTGTAACCGCTTGCTTATGTGTTATTGGCCTCCTGTTGTGTGCAGCAGGAGTGCGGGCCGGATCCAGCGAAACCTATATCAAGCAACTGGAGGACCAGGATCCGGCAGTTAGAGCCAACGCAGCCTATGAGCTCAGTTGCGGTTGAACTCGACCTGCGAAGGCCGTGCAGCCTCTCATCAAAGCTCTCAAAGACCCTGATTGGAAAGTGCGCAACGCAGTTGTGAAGTCTCTCGGGCGCTTCAACAAACATAAGCAGCAGATCATCCCGGTCTTGATACACACCCTCGCCGACGGGCGTGCCGAAGTGCGCAGGAGCACAGTTCTCGCCCTGGGAAGACTAGGCAGGAAATCACCGGAAGCTTCCACCGCGCTGGAGAAGCATGCCGGTGATGACGACCCCATTGTCCGGCTGAACATCAAGCTCGTACTCGGCTCCTCGGATAGGATGGACGAGGCGGGGACTTCCTTGCTTCTCGAGGCAATAGCTTGCAACGACGAGGACACTTCGGCCTTCGCAGCCGACTTGATGAGGTCGGAGTCCCTCAAGAACCCGCAGAAGGTCCTGCCGAAATTGGAAGCGATCTTGGAGAACAGCCGGGGATCCGGAACACTGAACGTCCTGAAGGTCCTCCGAAGGATGCGCGAATCTGCTGAGCCCGCGCTGCCCAAGATTGCCTTGGTATACCCGAAAGCAGACCCGAAGGGCCGAATCGAAGTTCTTCGCGCTGTTTCGGCCATTGACCTGAAGGGTGACCATGCCATACCTGTAATAATCCAGGCACTTGCCGACGGAGACAGGGCTGTCCGACGCGAGGCGCTCATGAGCGTGCATCGGTATCGCAACAGAGGGCATCTCTTCGTTGAACCGTTGTCAAGAGAGCTGGCGGATGGGGATGCCGAGAACAGAAGGATTGCGCTAAGCCATCTCAGAGGAATGGGATCCAACGCTTCCGCCGCGCTGCCCCAGATTGTCCGTCTTGCGGATGACCCCGATCTCACCGTCAGGACCCTGGCCATCAACACCCTCGGCCGCTTTAATCCTCCCAAAGAGGACGCCATCCGGACGCTGAGTCGCACCATAGCGGACGTCAACGAGCGCGTGAGAAGGGTGACAATCGCTGCTCTCAAGCAGCTTGGCATGGAATGCCCCGACATGGTTATCCCTATTCTCGAGAGCGCATTGAAAAAGGAAAAGGACGCATCAATCCGAGAGTCGATCATCGCGACCTTGGAGATCCTCGGAAAGCGGCCTGAGCCCACTAAGAAAAATTCCTAGCAGCCGAGATAAGGGCGGGGTTCAAACCCGCCCCTACAGCGAGACA
>DYLG01000202.1 GCA_020722215.1 Desulfomonile tiedjei | reverse complement strand
CCCGGTTGGATTTTGCATTTTCAAGGTTCCACCCCCGCACTGGAGTTCGATTGGTGCGTCTAATGGATGTCTGTTTGCACCCTCAGGTTATTCTAAGTCCGGGTTTCCACATTCCGGTCCCTGGCCGAAAATTTGCGGTCCGTGATGCTCAGCCGACACTCAAGCTTGTTGCCATAATGCATTCGCTCACTCGTAATTGTGCAAAACAAACATGTCTTTAACGAAGACCGCGTGATCGGCGTAAATTCGCTTTTGTTTGACACAGGTCAATTTGGCGTTATTCTGCTCCCACGCAACGCGGGAATTGCGCGAGTCAAGCATTGGTAGACCCGACGGTGCTATTCGTGTTGTGCGGTCCCTACCAACTTTGTCGGTTGAGAATAATGGTCAGCTCCGCCAGAACAGCGAGAAGCGGTAGATCATTCAATACCGCGGCCATTATTCCTTCAAAGGAAAGAAAAGTTACTTCGGGCGCCCACGCTCCGCAGAGCGATAAGACGGAACTTGGATCCACAATACCGCTAGCCTAATAATGTCATGGGAAACTCTAATTTGAGCGATTTGCTCTTCAATGCGCTTTCCGAACACTCGCTGGTCGGCATTTACGTGATTAGCGGGGACCGGGTCTTGTTTGTGAACAAGACGTTGGCGGATACCTTTGGTTACACCAGAGAGGAACTGCTCACAAGCGTGAAACCGCTCGACCTTGTTTCCGAACAGGACCGGCATCGCGTGGCTAAGGCTATCGCCGATCGAATGAACGGGGTGGCCGACATGGCACGCCACAAGTGGGAAGGTGTCCGCAAAGATGGCCGGAGGATCTTCATTGAAAGCTACGGAGCACGCATCGAGTGGCAAGGGTTCACAGCCATCATTGGCACCTTGAGAGACATCACCGAAGAGGTTCGGGCGGCGGATGAAATCGCCCGCGTGGCGCGCGAGTGGGAAGCCACATTTGAAGCTGCAAACGATTCAATATGGATCATGGACCTGAATCGCAGAGTGCTTCGGGCCAATGCAACCACACAATCGATGTTCGACTTTGAAGTTACAGATCTTATTCAGTGTGAATGTTTCAATAAAGTGCACGGTCTGAAAAGCCCGCATCCGGATTGCCCGTTTGACCCATGCATTAACACCGGTCAGAGAGCCACGAAAGAGATGCATATCGGTGAGAAATGGGTTGAGGTTACCTGTGATCCTATGCGCGATAGTGCCGGGAGAATCGTCGGGGTCGTCCACATCACAAAGGACATCACCGAACGAAAGCGCGCCGAAAACGTCATCCGCGAAAGCGAAGAACGATACCGTATGTTGGTCGAAGAATCTCCAGATGGTATAGGGATTTTTCAGGACCGCAAATTGGTTTTCATCAACTCGAGTGCAGTTCGGACTTTAGGCTACCACAGCAAAGAGGAATTGCTCGGCCTGCCAGTTGAAAAGCTAATTCACCCCGATGATCTGGAAGATGCCCTTGATAGAGTGCGCCGGCGGCTTGCTGGCGAAACAGGCATTTATCCTGCCGAAGTCAGGTACTTGCGGGCGGACGGAAGCCCTGTGCGAGTTGAAGTTGTCACCACTCCGATTACTTTCAAAGGGTGTGCAGCCGTCCAGTTCATCGCAAGAGACATCACCGAGCGAACAAAAGCGGAAGAAGAGCGAATCAAACTTCAAACCCAGCTAACCCAGGCGCAGAAGATGGAATCTATCGGGCGTCTTGCAGGCGGAGTAGCCCACGATTTCAATAACATGCTGCAGGTGATCCTTTCGTACACGTCTCTGGCGATGGAAAGTGCTCTGATGAATCCCACTATCCAGAGTTACCTATCTGAAATAGAAAAAGCCGCAAACAGAGCTGCAGATCTAACCCGCCAGTTGGTCACGTTCGCCCGCAAACAGACCATCCGCCCCGTCATTCTTGACCTCAACAGTTCCATAGAGGGCACATTGGAGATGCTGTCACGCTTGAGAGGCGAAAACATCGAACTAGCGTGGTTGCCAGGCAAAAATCTCTGGCATGTCAAAATCGATCCTGCACAACTCGATCAGTTGCTGGCCAACCTTGTAGTCAATGCCAGAGATGCAATCGCTGACCAGGGAGAAATAACCATCGAAACGGCTAATGTGATCCTGGATGAGGCTTACTCCGCTGTTCACGCGGAATGCAAACCCGGCGAGTACGTGTTACTGGCCGTCTCAGATACCGGTTGTGGGATGGACAGGAAGATAATGGAACATTTGTTTGAACCTTTCTTCACCACCAAAGAACAGGGTAAAGGGTCGGGCCTCGGACTGTCCATTGTCCACGGGATCGTAAAGCAAAACGGCGGGTTCATAAACGTCTACAGTGAGCCGGGCATGGGTTCAACGTTCAAAATCTATTTGCCCAGAGCTCATGGCGCGCCGGATTTGGTTCCACAACCAAAGCATTATCATGTGCCTCATGGAAATGAAACCATCCTCCTCGTAGAAGACGAACGCCAGGTTCTTGAAACAACCAAGGGCGTCCTGGTGGAATCCGGCTACAATGTTTTCACTGCAGCGAGACCGTCCGAGGCACTGGATCTGGTCAAAGAATATAAAGGGCCGCTCCATCTTCTTATCACAGATGTGGTGCTGCCTGGCATGAGCGGCAAGGAACTCGAACGTAAAGTTGTCCAGATGTTTCCAGGATTGAAAACAATTTTCATGTCAGGTTACACACCAAACGCTATCGTCCAAAACTGCGTCCTGGATCCCGGCGTGGCTTTTCTGAACAAACCATTCTCAGCTTCGGAGTTGATCGACAAGATTAAAGAAGTGTTGAGTCAACCAGCGCAAACCTGACCCCGTGCCTGTGCCCATCAAGCTGGAGCCGCTCGGTAGAATCGTTCTGTTGATCTCGGTGGCCTCGTTTCCCATATTCGACGCAGTTGCTGATCCTGGACAAACAAGTGCGCCACCGCCCAGGGTCATCTCCAGAGGAGCATCCGCCGGAACATATCAGGCCTTCCCCGATGTCTGTCGTCTGCAAAACGGCGACTTGTTATGCGTATTCTACGCCGGTTACGCACACGTCTCGCTGCCCAATTCCGATTTCCCAAAGGGCGGACGTATATGCATGATACGCTCAACCGATGACGGCAAAACATGGAGTTCACCCACAACCCTCTTCGACAGCCCGGTTGACGATAGAGATCCCCACGTGTCGCAGATCTCCGACAGGACTGTGATGTGCACATTTTTCACTTACGAACCGCCAGATCAAGTTACCCCGGATAGATCTGCCCGCTGTTCAACATGCCTTGTCACTTCCCGCGACGGCGGCCAAACATGGGATTCGCAACCGCGTGTGATTGCACCCGGCTGGCCCAGCTCTGCACCGGTGCGCGAACTGCCTGACGGCAGCTTGATCCTCGGCGTTTACCGCGAGGACGGCCCAACCGCTTACGGCGGTGTCATTCGCTCAACAGACAAAGGCCGATCATGGTGCACTCCCATCCCTATCGGCAAAGACAGCGGCGTTCGATTGGATGCCGAAACAGATCTTATCCTGCTCAAAGATGGCGTCCTGTACGCCGCATTGCGCAGCGATAAAACCAACATGCATTTCGCCACAAGCCTTGACCTGGGGTTAACGTGGGGACCGGTCAGAGATATCGGGTTCCCCGGCCATTGCCCGCATTTCACAAGGCTTAACACCGGCCAGATTCTCCTTTCCCATCGGTTACCTAACACAGCACTCCACGTCAGCTTCGACGAAGCCCGCACATGGCTCGGCCCATTCGAAATTGATTCGACAATTGGTGCGTACCCTTCAACGGTCCAGCTAAAGGACGGTTCCGTCCTTGTCGTGTATTACGAAGAAGGCCAGGGTAGTGCTATCAGAGCAAGGCGCTTCCGACTTTTGGCTCGCGGTCTGGAATTTCTCCAGTAGTTGCCGATGTCGCCAGATGCCTTACACAGGCATGCCCAAAGACAGATTGCGGGAAAGAATCCTGGGCTCAAACGGACACGCAGCCAATGAAGCCACAGCTTCGCTGTCTCTGTGCCAGGTTGATTCAGGTGCGGTTGTGCCACGCCGACTGGCCGGCGTAACCCCATCGGCCCAGTACTGTATTATTGAGTCACCGGCTTTTTTGAACGCTCTGGAGCACTGGAATTAGTCTGCCCACCCGCGTTTGCTTCGAATTCAGCCAACCTTCGCTCGATGTCGCAGGCCATTAGCGGCTCGATCAGGAGGTCAAGGTCGCCATCTAACACCGCCGGCAAATTATAAATGCTCAGGTCGATCCTGTGATCTGTCACGCGGTTTTGCGGAAAGTTATATGTGCGGATCTTTTCATTGCGTTCGCCCGTGCCGACCTGTGCTCTTCGTTGAGCTGCATACCGGGCGTTTTCCTCCGCAAGGCGTCGGTCGAGAAGCCTGGTTCGAAGCACCTTTAACGCTTTTGCCTTGTTCTTTTGCTGGGACCGTTCATCAGCGCACCGAACAATCAACCCGGTCGGCTTATGCAGAATCTGGACCGCAGAATCTGTGGTGTTAACACCCTGTCCCCCTGGACCCGACGCACGGCAAACGGTGATTTCGATGTCTTCAGGTTTGATTTCCACATCGACTTCCTCAGCCTCAGGCAATACCGCCACCGTCGCAGTCGAAGTGTGAATTCGTCCCTGGGCTTCCGTAACCGGCACGCGCTGCACCCGATGTACCCCACTCTCGTACTTCAGGCGCCGGTAAACATCAGTCCCTGAAATACTGAAAATGATCTCTTTGAAACCGCCAAGATCGGAAGGACTGCTGTCCACCGTCTCCACTTTCCATCCCCGGGATTCAGCATACCGCGTAAACATCCGGTACAGGTCCGCAGCAAACAACGCAGATTCAGACCCGCCAGCTCCAGCCCGAATCTCGATTATCGTGTTGCGCGAATCGGATGGGTCCGGTGGAATCAAGTGCTCTTGAACCTTGCGCTTCAGTCGGTTTACCTCGGCCTCCCACCGCTCAACCTCTTCTCGTGCCATCTGTTGCAGCTCGGGGTCATTTTCAGTTTCAAGCAGACGCCGACTGGACTCGAGCTGTTCGAGCGCATGCAGATATGCTGTGCCTGCGTCAGCCACTTCCCGAAGTCGGGCGTGTTCACGTGCCAGCTCTTGAAGTCGTTCAGGGCGTGAAATGACCTCCGGGTTTCCGAGGTCCGATTCCAATTCGGCCAATCTGGCGTTAATCCGCTCGATGTGCGGACGCAAGTCCATGCCCGCGACGCTCGTTTACCGGTGGCATCGCACCACTGATGGAAGAAAAGTGGTACGACCAAACCAGGGGATCATTTTCGTTTTTTCTTTGCCGCTCTGGCGGCCGCCATTGCCTGTTGAGCAGCAATGGTCTTCGCCATGCGTTGCTGAAACTTGTCAACGCGACCTGCCGTATCAACGAATTTTTGCTGGCCCGTGTAAAACGGGTGACACACATTACATATACCCAGTACGATCACCGGCTTGGTAGAACGCGTCTTAAATGTGTTCCCACAAGCACAACGCACTTCGGCTTCTTGATACTTTGGATGAATCTTGTCTTTCATTGCGCTCGCAAAGCCCACTAAACTAGCATGCACACCCGCTTTGACAAGCGATAAAAGGCGCTCAAAAGAAGTTGACGGCCTATGTTCTTCGGCATACCTTCTCTCGCTCCGGCTTCCAGAGTAGCTCAATGGTAGAGCAGCCGGCTGTTAACCGGCGGGTTACAGGTTCGAGTCCTGTCTCTGGAGCCAAATTTAATGCGCTGAACTTCATCGGTTCTTGTTAACGCAAAACCCCGTAAGGTCGTCCCCTCATGGTTTCATCGTCTCAGGTCTGTCCACGACGATTTACGCACCCCTGCACATTTCCCGTGATTCTCCATTTTTAAACCCACCGCATTGGGTTCGAGTGCAACCCTGCGGGCCGCGGGCCCTCGCAGCTAATCTCCTGCCCGGGTTTTCCCGTCCTCGGTTTTTCGAGTCGTATTGTTTAACAGGGTTGTTTCACCCGGATACCCGGTTCGACATTTCGAACTCTCTTCCGGTACAGGATCGGTGGACCCGGCGCAACTCGATTGGCAGACGGACGAAACGCGCGTCCAATCCGAGACCGTTGTGGATGCCGGCGGTATCCGTTGGAGTAGTGTCGGACGGGCTCAAATGGTCTTCTCAGCGTCAGGCCGACCCCACCCCGGCTACATTTCGAGACACCGAGGACACCGGTTCGTAGGAGTCATCTCTGATCAACCTGAAAGGGTGTGGGTTACACGGCAAGCAGCTTGGTCTTATTATACTCGATGGGAATCGCGCGCTGCTCAAAGGCGTTGCTACGAATCTAGCCGGCCCGACAGGCCCAACGCTGCATCGCTCCCGAACTCCGCAACGTTGTACTGAAACTGGAACGTTCCCATCACGAAGCCCGCGTAGGTGTGGCCACTTCATTTCTGGGGCGGACAGGTCGAAGGAGTCCATTGCAAGGTTCAAAACGTGGCGAGACAAATGCATCGTGGCGGAACAACGAGCGGTCCGGTGCCTGGAGAAGAACTTGTTCCATTGTCTCCCCTGATTCTCGTTTCTCAAGGACGTTTGGAAGAGGATCCGGACGACGAACGTTCCAGAGCGGACGCTCCGGAAGATCCCTCGCCGGACAAATCCGATGGGCATGTTCGCCCATGCCCGGTCGGCCGCGAGGATCATCTACAGTGTCTCGAACAGCTTGAACTTTAGCCGGAAAGTGAACCGATTCAGAACAGAATCCCTGACATAACCATCGGACAAACCAATTACCAATCGGCCCGAGGCTGCTGCGTCTGGTTCTGTATCAGAACCAGACTGCTGCGCACCGGACAAACCAATTGACAATGGACCTCACGCTGATAGTGTGTAACCTTGTTCCTCCCGGTTTGCTTGGGCGTAAACGACGAAGGCGGGAATGTGGCACGCATTTACCATGAGAAAGAAACGGCCGCGAACCAACCAATGAGGCCAGAGGCGAGTGGAGTCAAATGATAGAAGGCCAATGGCTCCCACTACATGAGATTGTTGACCATCTCGGCATTAGGCGGCATACTGTCTGCAAACGGATTAGTTAACGACAGATGCCGGGCCACAAGTTCAGTCGGTTTTGGCAGTTCTACAAAAGACAAGTGGACAAGTGAGTGAAGTTCGGCGGAACTGGTGATAACGAACTTGGAGAAAATGGAGATCGCTAATGGCGGAGCCACTCGCTGACAGAGTCATAAGAAGCATTGACCAGGCCGCTGGGCTGTACCATCGCCTTGTTATGCTTGTTGCCCCGGCCGGTTCGGGCAAGACCTCCGTGTTGCAGGATGTTCATAAACGCACCCTAGCTCCGCTGATCAACGTAAATCTCGAGCTTTCCCGGCGTATGCTCGACCTGACCGAGCGCCAGCGTGCCTTGCAGTTGCCACGCCTCCTCGCGCAGATCGTTGGCGCCTCGGCAGTTGATGTGGTTCTCCTTGACAACATCGAGATCCTCTTCGATGTCTCGCTAAAACAGGACCCGTTGCGGCTCCTGCAGGGGCTATCCCGAAACAAAACGGTGGTCGCGGCCTGGAGCGGCGAAATCAGGACTGAGGGAC
>DYLG01000201.1 GCA_020722215.1 Desulfomonile tiedjei | reverse complement strand
AGCCCGGACGTTATACGTCCGGGCCGCGAAGCGGCAGGAGGCTTCTTCTCCGGGGTCACGGGGCGACACCAATTGACAGAAGCATCCGGATTGCTCGGTCAGACCTCCTGTTCCTTCGGAACCCGGACGCGGTAGCGTCTCCGGGCCACCCGCTTAGGGCAGCGCGGCAAGTTTCATATCTGTGCCAAAATTTCCTTCCGAATGGATATCACACACGGGCGGGTTTGAAACCCGCCCCTACAGAATCCTTGGCGCCTTGGTGGTTAATTCTTCTCTTTGGTTGCGGCCGGAGGCCGCGTCGTGCCGGAATGGGCCTCTCCGGCGAAAATTTACTGTGTAATATCCGTCATACTGCCTGTTGAGCCGGCGGGATGAAGACACGAGTTGCCAGCTCCCTGTCGAGCATAAACATTCCGCCGCCTTCCCCTGCAAGCTTGATCCGCTGGATGATCTCGTCCGCCGAGGCTTCTTCCTCCACCTGCTCATTGACGAACCATTGAAGAAACGCGTTTGCCATGTGGTCCTTCCGCTCAAGCGCAAGGTCCACCAGCCCGTTCATCAGCTCGGAAATCTTCTGCTCGTGGGCATAGGCATCCTGGAATGCAGCGAGAGCCGAATCCCAAGAAACAGGCGGTCCATCGATGGATTTGAGGTTCACCTTTCCGCCGCGTTCGTGGATAAAGGTGTAGAATTTCATCGCATGAACCACTTCTTCCTGAGCCTGGCAACGCATCCAATTGGCGAAACCGCGTAGGCCGGCGGACTCGAAGTACGCAGACATGGACAGATATAGATACGCGGAATAGAGTTCCGCGTTGAGCTGCTCATTAAATGCGCCTTGTATTTTCTCGTTGATCATGGAACTTGCCTTTCCGTGAGACATTTCTCGTTCTATGGGAAAAACTAACCACTTTCCGGCGGTCGGCAATACCCTTGCGAACGCGGACCCGTGAATGGCATCCGGAAAGGCCGGCCCGATCTCCCGTCAGCTCCTGCCGTAGATCCGGTAGTACAGAATTGGAACCACGATCAACGTGAACACCGTGGATGCAAAAACCCCGAATATGAACGACCAGGCCAGCCCTGAAAAAACCGGGTCCAGAGTGATGATCCACGATCCGAATATTGCCGCGCATGCGGTCAGAACAATGGGAGTCAGCCTGACTGCTCCCGCCTCTATGATTGCATCCTTGAGGTCTTTGCCCGCATTCACGCCAAGATGGATGAAGTCCACCAGAATGATGGAATTCCTCACCACTATCCCCGCAAGCGCTATCATGCCGATCATTCCTGTGGCCGTGAAGAAGATGGAGTCCCGAAATTGCCCTATGTCATGCGTGAACAGCCAGTTAAGGACGGCAAAGCCCGGCATGATGCCGATGAGAGTGAGCGGAATGGCTGCCATGATGACCAGCGGAATCGAGAAAGACTCCGTCTGCTGAACCAGCAGAATGTATATCAGCAGAAGCGCTCCGGCGAAGGCCAGACCCAGATCTCTGAATACATCCAGGGTGATCTTCCATTCCCCTTCGCCCGCCAGGTCAACGGTGAACCCTTCGGCCACGGGCTTGTCTTTCAAGGCGGATCTGAGGTCAAGAATCGCCTCTGCTGGGCTGCGTCCGGCGCATTCCCCGGTGACGTACACGACTCTCTTGAGATTTTTTCTGTAGACTGATTTCTCAATGAACGCGGTGCGAACCTCTCCAAGTTCATTGAAAGGCACCATTGATCCGTCCGCGGCTTTGACCCTGATCGGGCCCATATCCTCCGGACGGGATCGCAAGTCCCTGGGAAGACGCAGGTTTATTTCGAGTGGACTCCGCTCGAAGGGCCTGTGAAGAATGGACGGGGATTCGCCCCCTAGAAAGATCGCGGCAGACCTTACGATATCCTCCTCGGTGATGCCTGCAAGGCCGGCCTTGGTGCGGTCCACCACAAAGTTGTACTGCAATTGGGGGGCTTCAACCATATCGTCCACGTCCACCACATTCGGGATGGATTCCATGATCTGCCGCACGTGCCCGGCCTGGGCGATGATGTCCTCATAAAACGCTTCCGGAGGCCCGTACACTTCGGCGACGATGGTTGAGAGCACCGGAGGCCCGGGCGGAACCTCGACGATTTTCAAGTTTGCTCGGTGCTTCCTGCCGATTGCCTCCAAGTCGGGCCTGATTCTCAGGGCAAAAGAGTGGCTCCGGAATTGACGTTCGTGTTTCTCCAGGAGGTTGACGCGGATGTCTGCAACATTGCTCCCTTCCCGAAGGTAGTAGTGCCGGACCATGCCGTTGAAATCAATGGGAGAAGAAAGGCCCACAAAGGACTCAACGTCCCTCACCTCATTGACGCCCGCCAGGTAACGCTCCAAATCCACAACCGCCTTGTCCGTTGCTTCCAAAGTCGTGCCCTCGGGCATGTCTACCAGCACGAGAAGCTCGTTCTTGTTGTCAAAGGGAAGCATCTTCAGGGGAACCAACTTGAGGACAACCAGCAGCATGGAAGCGAGAAGCGCCGTTACAACAAGCCCCAGGAAGATATAGCTCCTGCGCCTGCTTTCCAGAAACGGCGTGAGTATTCTGCGATAGGTTTTGTAAACTCCGCCGCTCTTGAAATCGAAAGGCTTCTCGTCCTTCTCGTGCTCCTTCTTCAGCGCATGGTAAGTGATCCACGGCGTCACCGTGAATGCCACCACGAGCGACATTATCATGGCCACGGGCACATTGAGGGCCATGGGCCGCATGTACGGCCCCATCATTCCGGTAATGAAAAACAAAGGAATAAACGAGGCTATAACAGCCAGCGTGGCAAGGATCGTAGGCGGCCGCACCTCGTCCACCGCAATCAGGGTGGCGTCCAGCGGCGGGTGAGTCTTCATTTTGAAGTGGCGGTGAATGTTTTCCACATCCACAATGGGATCGTCCACCAGAAGGCCCAGAGACAGGATCAAGGCAAACAGCGTCACCCGGTTGATGGTGTACCCCACGAGAAGATTGGCCAGAAGCGTTACCGCCAACGTCATTGGAACCGCGAGCGCCACGATCATGGCCTCACGCCAGCCGAGCATTACGGTGAGCAGTGCGATGATGCTCAGCACCGCAATGCCCAGATGTTCCATGAGTTCGTTGACTTTCTCGTCCGCGGTCTTCCCGTAATTCCTTGTCACCAGGATGTCCACGTCCGACGGGATAACGCTCTCCCGCAGGTTCTCGATCTTCCGGATCAAGCCTTCCGCGACTTGAACGGCGTTGGTGCCCTTTCGCTTGGCAACAGCAATGGTGACCTGGTTGTACGATGCGCCGGGAACAGCCGCGGAGTGATTTTTCACGGCAGGATCGTGTTCCGCTCCGGGCCCGAACGTGATGCGGGTGTAGTCCGAGACGTCCGACGGGCCGTCTTCCACTCGGGCGACATCTCTCAGGTACACCGGTCGCCCGTCGAACACCCCGACCATGAGTTCCCGCACGTCCCCGATGGATTTCAGGAACGGGCCCGCATAGACCACTATCTCCTTGTCCATGCGATCCATGGTTCCTGCCTTGAGGTTCACGTTCGCGCCTTTGAGAACCCGCTCGATCTCAAGCACGGACACGCGGCGTGCGGCCATCTGTTCCGGCTTCAGCAGGACCCTTATCTGGCGTTTTCTTCCGCCTACAACGTATGCCCGACCAGTGTCCTGTAGGGCCTGAACACGATGGAGGATCTCATCCGCCACACGCCTCAGCTCGTAATCGGAGTACAGAGCGCTGTACAGAGCGAACGTGACAATGGGCACATCGTCGATCTCAACGGGCTTAACGACCCAACCGGCCACGCCAGGCGGCACCTGGTCCACATAGGACATTATCTTGCTGTGGGTTTTGATGAGACTTTTTTCCCGATCTTCGCCCACATAGAACCTCACGGTGACCACTGCCGAACCGGGCCGGGACATGGAGTAAACATACTCGACTCCGTCGATCTCCCAGAGTTTGCGCTCCAGGTTTATGGTCACCAGGTTCTCCACTTCCTCGGCGGAAGCGCCCGGAAAGCTGATCATCACATCAACGACCGGAACGACGATCTGGGGCTCTTCCTCACGCGGAGTGATGATCAGCGCGGCAACGCCGGCGAGGAGACAAGCGACGATGAAAATGACAGGAAGTTTGGAGACCAGAAAAGCCTCAACAACACGGCCTGTTATGCCAAGATTGTATTTCTCTGAAAGGCTCATCTCTTCACGCGATCCGTTGACAAACGCTTAGGAGTTCTTTCTAAATAGATCTTGCATTTTCACTTCGTGTCTTCTATGGACGGTGGAGGACAAGGATGATCAGGGGAATACCATAAAAAGGACCGAATTACCAGCGCCGTTGTAGGCCGGCAGAGAAATGAGACCAGGACACTCAAGAAAACCGTCGGGGAGGCAAGACGTCTTTGCTGCCGCACAAGTTGGTTGGCCGAACGTGGTTGTCTCGGAACGTGACCGGTAGCGGGCATTCTGCAATGCCCGGCAGTAAAGCCGATGGAGGTCCCGATGAGGATAAAGCCGATTCGGAACGTCAGGCTTCGTAAGATTCACATTTCCAATCTAAACTCTTGCACAATACGCCAGCGCGCTGTGGGAGCCTTCCGCGGAATGGCCGAGTATAAATCTGAACTCTCGCGGATTTTCGCGGTTCATTGCACCCCGGTTCCTGAGCTTGGAGGTTCCCATGAATTTTCTTATGATCTTGTATGTGCTGTTTGTGCTTGCCGGAATTGTCTGGGTGGTTCTGCGGTTCATGAGGTTTTCACAGTCCACCGGAGAAAGTGACTCCAAATTGGCGGAGATGGCCGCGGACCCCGAACTCAAGGGAATGCTCACTCAGGCAAAAGATGCAAAGCGCCGGGAGCCCGCGCGTTCCGCAGTTCAGCAGGCTACCGGATCGAAGGGAGTTCAATACAAAGGAGGATTTCCCCGCAGAGACCTACCCATAGGGCCCGGCCGGATGAACCAGGACGGCATCATGGGCCCTGGTGGTTGAATTTCCGCACCGAAACAAGTATTGCAGGGTCTTCATCGGTTCCCACGAGACGTTAATTATCCGGTTCAATCTTTGCCGCAACCGCGCACTCCAGGGCCCCGCGCTGGAGCATAACTCGAACGATCTCGCCGAGTTCCACATCCGCCACGTCTCGGATTACAATACCCTTTTCGGGATGCACCGTAACGGAGTAGCCTCTGGAGAGAACCGCGACCGGACTGAGGCTTTCCAGTCTGGAGGCCAGGTTGCCCAGCACACCGCGAGAGTCTTTGAGCGAGGCTCGCTGCGATCGAACAAGGCGGCCGAGAAGAGTTTCTCGCTGTTCGTTCAAAGCGTGGAGTTTGTTTTTCAGGTGATCGGGCCTGAGCCGTCCGACAGTCCCTCGGGTCTCTTGTGTCAAGGAAGTGAGCCTGCGGCGGGTCGCGGACTCCAGTCTGGCGGTGAGGTCATCCAACCTCTGGCGCCTTTCGTTTATCTTTCTGCGAGGATCATGGAGCCTCTTGAGAACCTCTCTCACCGTTCCCACGGCCCTTTCCAGAACACGGTTGATTGAAGATCGGGCCCGGGCGGTCAAATGGAGAACCCCATCCTGCAAGTCCCGCCAATTGGGAACGACCAACTCCGCAGCAGCCGACGGCGTGGGCGCGCGCAGGTCCGCAGCAAAGTCGGTGAGCGTAAAGTCCGTCTCATGACCGACCGCGCTCACTATGGGCAAAGGACACGAGGCAACAGCGCGGACAACCTTTTCGTCGTTGAATGCCCATAGGTCTTCGATGGATCCTCCTCCACGGCCGATTATGATGACGTCCGGCTCGCCGGAGGCACACAACCTCTCCAGAGCGGCTACGATCTCCTGGGGAGCCTTTTCCCCTTGAACGGACGTTGAGCTGAGCAGAATATTGATCCCGGGGAACCTCCGCTCGGCAATGCGGATCATGTCTCGCGCCGCTGCCCCTTTTCTGGAAGTAACCAATCCTATGGTTTTCGGAAATGCAGGCAGGGGCCTCTTGCGGCTGTCGTTGAAAAGTCCTTCGGCTGCGAGCTTGTCCCGGAGCTGCTCGAACGCGAGCATCAAGCTGCCGAAACCTCTTGGCTCCATGGTGTCGAGGATCAACTGGTACTCGCCCCGTGGGACATAGACGGAAAGCCGGCCCCATGCGATGACCTCCAGTCCGTCTTCCGGTCTGAACTTGAGGAATCTGCTCTGTGTCTTGAACATTACACACCGGATCTGGGACGATGCGTCCTTGAGGGTGAAATAATGATGACCCGATGGAGCGGGCCGGAAGTTGGAGATCTCCCCCTGAACCCAAACCGACGGGAATTCTCCTTCGAGGAGGTCCTTGATCTCCGAGGTCAGCTCCGAAACCGTATAGATCTTGCGTTCAGGCAGTTCCATGGCTCTTCTTGCTCAAAGAAAAATGTAGATTTGTGCTGCCAAGTACTCATGTTTCGTTGTTCCTTGTCAAGGGTTAGGTCCATGTGAGAAATGAGCGTTTGCCCCATCAAGGATTTGCGACAGGGCTTTCAAATGTGGTAATATCGAGTTGGAGGGCAATTCCCGATGGCTTAGGGGATTTACCTCTTGGGAATTCCGTGGTGTGATTGCAGCCGGGGGCAAGCAAGAAGAGGTGGGAGGCCAATTGTCTGCCTTGCGATGGACAACTTGTTCCGCCGGGTCGGATTGGCTTCTGAGGAGAGAAGCTATGATGTCTCAAGCCTTGATGCTGGCCGTGGTGGCTTCTTTTGGAGTGGCCATGTTTGCCTTGAGCGCTGTGGCGCGGCGATCCCTGCCTGGGAGGGCCCAAGAACATCCCCATGATGCTGGCCAGTCTCTACGGCCCGCGGCCCGGCCTCCAGGACTATGGATGGTTGGAGGACAACTATCTTCGCTCCTACAGAAAATGCTACGTGGATCTGGAACAGGTTCTCGATCCCGCGGTCATGGAGGAATCGGGCGGCCGTGACGCGTTGAAGGCGATAATACTTCCGTTCATGGCAGGCCCGCGGCCAAGGTTCTTTCTAAACAAGCTCATGACCATCAATATGTTGCTCAAAGGCGCCAACCTGATCCTGGTGAAAGTGGACAAGATGACGTCCGCCAATGGAGTGCTGGCACTGCCTCCGCTTTTCTCAAGGCGGGTGATTGAGACAAGTATGGCGTGCCCTCCCGGAATGAAACTCCATGGCAATATCGAGAAATGGGTGCTGAAGAGAGCTGTTCAACAGATCGTCCCCTCACCCATCATCCGGCGGCCCAAATCCGGGATGATGGCGCCGGTGCGGTTCTGGTTGCAGGGCGAGATGAAGCGTTATGCACGCAAGATCCTGTCGAAACGGAGTCTGCGTCGTGTCGGGTACTTCAACATCCCGTACGTGCGTAAGCTTCTCAGTTACGACAAGGACGAGATTCAGGGCGCACGGCATGGGCTCAAGCTCCGGATGCTGATCACTTTCATGCTGTGGCATGAACAGATGATTGAGTCCTTCCCCACCTCCTAGCCATCGGCGCTTCATGAATGGGGTATCGCAATCTTTTCGGTCAAGGTGAGCCGCTGTGGAAGAATCCATCAACGAAATGCTGAAAGCGCAGTCTGCACGACGG
>DYLG01000200.1 GCA_020722215.1 Desulfomonile tiedjei | reverse complement strand
GATGAATGGTATCCGCCGCAGGCCCCTTGGCGGGTACCATTCCCACTATGCCTTCGGGCACGAGTTTGTTCTCGCCGATCCCCTCATGCTGGAAGTATCGGTCCATGGACCCTTCTCTCATGGCCTCCAGAGAGCCCATCCCGCGATATGCCTTGTACGAGCGACCCTGGTACAGGACCATCTCGCCGGGACTCTCATCCGTGCCGGCCAGAAGACCTCCTATCATCACGGACTCCGCTCCTGCAGCGAGGGCTTTGGTTATGTCTCCGGAGTATTTTATCCCGCCGTCCGCGATGAGCGGGATGTCCAGTTCCCGCGCTTTGGCGGCACACTCCAATATTGAGGTAAGCTGGGGAACGCCGACGCCGGCCACTATCCGGGTAGTGCAGATGGAGCCCGGTCCGACACCTACCTTAATCCCGTCTGCGCCTGCCTTAACCAGGTCCTCCACCGCCTCGGCAGTGGCCACATTGCCCGCGATGATTCGGATGCTGCGGAAGGTGCTCTTCAGCACCTTGATGGTATCAATGACGTTTTTCGAATGGCCGTGGGAAGTATCAATGACAATAACATCCGCTCCTCTTTCGAGAAGCGCCTCCGCCCGAGCCTCTCTGTCCGGCCCCACTCCGACCGCTGCGGCCACGCGCAGCCTGCCGTAGTCGTCCTTTACCGAATTGGGATACATCATGGCCTTTTCGATGTCTTTGATCGTAATCAGCCCCTTGAGCCGATTCTCATCGTCCACAACGAGAAGTTTTTCAATCCGGTGCTTGTGCAGAAGAGTCTTCGATTCCTCCACTCCGATGGCCTCGTTCACTTTGACCAGGTTGTCCCTGGTCATAACCTGTTCGACTTTGAGGTCCATGTCCTCCACGAATCGGAGATCCCGGTGGGTCAGTATTCCCACAAGGTACCCGTCTACTGTCACCGGCACGCCGGAAATGCTGTACTTCCTCATCAAGACCAGGGCGTCGGATATCTTTCGATCCGGGCCGATGGTTATAGGATCCGGGATCATTCCCGATTCGGAACGTTTCACCCGATCTACGGCTCGGGCCTGTTCCTTGACGGGCAGATTGCGGTGGATGACGCCTATTCCTCCCTGGCGAGCAAGGCTGATGGCCATCTGGGATTCCGTTACCGTATCCATGGCAGCGGACACAATAGGTATGTTCAGCGAGATGCTGCGGGTCAGACGTGTACGCACACTCACCTGAGAGGGAAGTACTTCGGAATAACAGGGCCTGAGACTTACGTCATCAAAGGTCAAGGCTTCGGGTATATTCATCAGGTCGGCTCCAATATTCATGCGGGCTGTTTCCGGCCGCGTTGGGCAGCCCAATGTGCAGACTCTAACGAACCAAGGGCGCCGGCTGCATTACGGAGGACTTCTCAATAGCCCTGGACAAGGCCTGCGCCAGCGATTGGAGGAACAGGTCGAGGTAACTGTCCCACTTCTTCTCGGGGTAAACCAGTTCAACATCTCCTTTTATCCCGCCGAGTTTCTTGGCAACCCTCACCGCATCGTAGAAATTCCCGATTTCGTCCACAAGACCAAGCTCCTTAGCCTTTTCCCCTGTGAAGAAACTACCGTTTGCTATCTCTCGCAGCTTTTCCAGCTCGATCTTGCCTTTCCGTCCCGCTGCCACATCCTGGATGAACTGTTCGTGAATCTCCTCTGCAAAAGACTCCAGGATGCGGCGCTCCTCTTCAGTCAACGGACGAACGGACAAACCGATGTCCTTGTATTTCCCGGCCTTGATCACGTTGACATTCACCCCGAGCCGCTCGAAGACCTCACGAAGCTCCGGCAAGAGCATGATTACGCCGATGCTCCCTGTGACGCTTCCTCGAGAACACACGATCCTGTCGGCGTTACTCGCGATGTAGTAAGCAGCGGACGCGCCCACCGTCTCGATGGAAGCCACCACGGGCTTTTTCTCCCGCGCCTTTGTTATTTCAGCATAAATTTCCTGGGCCGGCGCAACCGCTCCTCCAGGCGAGTTTATTCTGAGAATGATCGCACGCACCGAAGACTTCTTGGCATACTTCCGTAACTGTTTGAGTACGGGATTGGACGCGGTAAGCGTGTCCTCCACAGGGATAACTGCTATTTGATTGCGGGAGCTGAACAGCCCGGCCAAGCCCTCTCCGTCATCATCGGAATCTTTGATGACGAACGACACGAGCAGGGCCACGATCACGAACCCGATCACAAGAAATGCGAGGAGCAGGATTGCCAGGCCGGTTCTCGATTTCTTCATGGTTCCTCTGAAAGGCAATTCGCCTTTAATATCAATAGATTTACACTCATACCCCCCGGGAGAATGAAACATTAGCAGAATTCGCCTTCACCCGCAAGACGGGACTAGGGCAAGCGGTTCTCCGGTCCTGATCAGCATTTCCCGGCGCAGCCCATCACGCGTAGGTCGGGTTCCGCCCTACGCAGTTGGCGGGTAGAGCCCGCCCTACCATGCTTACGAAGTGCACCCGATCAATTCTTCCAGTCTCGCGGCGACCCGATCGTTCCCGAAGAAATCCTCCTCCCGGATGCGCGCTTTGAATTGATCCAGTCGATCCTGGAATTCGAGCAGGCGGCTTCCTGCGGAACCGATTGAAACTGCATATGACCCGAAGCCCATCCGGTCGATAAAGTGAGCGTTAAGAAATTGCTCGTAAGCATTTGCGATGGGAAATGAAAAAAGCGGTTTACCAAGATAGAGCGCCTCGGAGACCACATTGTGACCACCGTTGGTGATCGCGTACCGACAAGACGCGAGGTCCTTCAGGAAGCCTTCAGTGGATGGCGCCTTGAATAACAGGTTCTTCCTTTCCGGCAGTTTCCCGAACCCGTAAATGATGAACCTGCTCTCCATCGATTCGAGGACCGGAAACAGACGATGGAAAGTGGGAGAGGTCTGGTATACCAGCACATGGTCACCTTCGGTGGGCGTCGTTTCCGCTGCCTGCCGACGTATCACCGGCGGAAAAATCTCCGTCGTCTCGGAATTCACAGGAGGTATCTGAAAGAACGAGATTATTAGATAGTGGTGAGCGCTACTGTACAGCCTGCGTATGGCTTGGCCCGTCATGAAGCGGCTCAAACGCTGCTCTTTCGGACTGGGATAGCGGCCGAGCGTGATAATGTGCTGATGGTCAAGGCTGACGCAGTATCGCCCGAGCCTTCGGGCGGCCAACGGAGTGAAGTACTCGTAGTCGGTGACGATCAGGTGGGGATCGAAGTCGTCAACGACTCCGCACAGCCTGTCCATGACGGATTTGCTCCCGAGGAGAACCTTCAGAGCGTTTTCCACGGTTCGGGAAATGTCCACCGTATTGTTGCGATAATAGGTGGCAGCCATGGGCAGGTCCACCACTTGGTAGCCCTCATCCCTCAGTGAGTGAACCTGCCCTCCTCCGACGAAGAGAAATTCGTGTTGCGGCATTTCCCGGGCCACAATGAGGCTGCGGGTCACGTGCCCGCGTGAATCTCCCATTACTCCATAGAGAATACGGGCCGCTTGGGCTTTTGCCCAGGGGTTGGTGCGAGGAATCTTACACGTCGATGAAAAAGGCATGACCGTTCAGCCGTAAGGATCTATTTTACTCTGGACCACAACTGATATCCTGCGCCCTTGTCCGGCGAGCCCGTGACCATGAAATCATTCTTGACTCCAAAGACGAAGTACTTGATCGCCGGCGCGTCGCTGAAAGTTATGAACATCTCATGATCCCGGAAGATCCACATGCCGTCCGATCCCGCAGGATGGTGCTCGTTGAACACCCTGCACGAACCGTCCTTGCGTAGGGTCATCAGGGTCCGTCGGACGACGCCTGACTGGTTCGTCGGGCGCCGTGAAAGGGGGCTGTCGTCGGGCAGCACTTCCCAAGTCCCGACCACCTGGTCCCAATCAATTGTGTCCTGAAATATCCGCTCAGGAGTAATGCCGGGCTTGCCAAGTTCGACCCCGCCGCCGGCCTCGGCGAGCATTGAGCCGGCCAGACAAACGGCAACGGCGAACAACATGGAAACAAAGGTCCTCATCGGCCCTCCGATGCCCTCCGTCAGTCTGACGAGTTGTCCCGTACACGGGCAGGTTTGCCGTTCTTGGACGCCAAGTCAAGGGGGGCTGGGCGTAACTCGCCATGTTCAGCAATAATAGCTTGATCTTTCAATCAGTTACCATGTCCTGTTCATTGATGAATTGGAGAGCCGATCATAACTCTCTAACATCTAATATTTTACTTGACAGCCGCATGGCCCCGTGTTACCTCCGCCTTCCAGGACACAACAGGGGAAGGGGTGACCGATCCAATCGTTTCCCGATCTCCACATTTCGCCACGTCACTCATTGCCTGAAACAAAAGGAGGGTATGATGATAAGAAGAACGTTCGGTATTCTCATGTGCTTGGCCCTGGCTGTTTTCGTCTCTCTGGCGACGGCAGGCGGGCCTCCTTACGGTCCGGCAGCGGGGCCTTGCGGACGGGGGTACGCGCCCAACCCCTGCGCATACTGGGGTGACGCACCCTTTCCCGGTTTGTGCGGCGGAGTGGTAGGCCTTCCGTTCCTGGTGGTAGGCAGCCTCCTCGGCGGCAATCCCACGGGACCTTGCGGACCGCCGCCAAGCCCCCGATACGGCTGTGCTCCGCCCCCATATCCACCTGCTCGAGTGTACGCGCCGTACCCGGGCCCGGGCGGATACCAGGGTAATCCACTTAATCAGGGACTTTTCGGAGCTGTTCCCGGATTCAATGTAGCCACTGACCTTATCGGCAGCGTGACGGGAGGGGAAGGACTGCTCTGAGTTAGACAAGGGGGGGGCCTAAAACCCGGCGCCAAAGCTTGGGAATAGTCAGGAGATAGCGTTGACGTTCCGTGGTAGGGGCGGACCTAGGTGTCCGCCCTTCCCGCGTGTTATGACCCAGCTTAGGGCCTGCGGCAAAATAACCTCGTCGCCGGTTCCTCATCGAGCCGCAGTAGGGGCGACCGGCCGGTCGCCCCTACTTCACCCGGTCCGCGTCCGTGTATGAACCCACCCAACCCCTGCGATTAGTTTCGCGGCGGATTTTGTTTGCACACCCGCACATCGGATGCCGGTATGGGGTCGGCAAGTCCCGTAGGGTGCGGTGACCGAAGGGAACCGCACCGGTCGCGGCTTCCTTCCCGATCGATGCGCTTCGGTCAGCGCATCCTACGCCGCCGAGGCCATTGTGCGGGTGCGCTTCTTGTTGATGAACATCGACCCCGAATTCCCCTTTGCCGCCGCCTATTGAACATCACTCCTGTAGTGTAATATCTTTGTGCGTACGCGCGCTGATCTCTCAAGACGGACCGGCCCATGACGTCGGACAGGGAAAAGGACAGCTCTGAACGCCTCCAGATTATCGAGGGGACACTTGAGCGAGTTGTGTACACCGCTGATTCCAGCGACTTCATGGTGGGGCGGCTATCGGTGCGCGGTCGCCGGGATCCCATTTCGGTTGTGGGCAATCTGCCGAGACCCAAGCCGGGCGAGACCGTGGTGCTCTACGGCAACTGGGAATTCGACAAGCAATTCGGGGAACAGTTCAGGTTCGAGAAGGCTGAAACCAAGGCGCCGTCAACCGTGGCCGGAATCGAACGATACCTGTCATCGAGCCTGGTCAAGGGAATCGGGCCGGAAATGGCCAAACGCATCACCGCAGCATTCGGCGAGCAAACGCTGGATGTCATTGAAAACCGACCCGAGGAACTGCGCAAGGTTCCAGGCATAGGCAAGGAAAGAGCCACTCGAATATCAACAGCTTTCCAGGCGCAGAAGAGCATACGGGACGTGATGGTGTTCCTGCAGAGCCACGAAGTCTCCCCAACCTATGCCTTCAAGATTTTTAAGAAATACGGGCAAGCATCAATAGATGTGGTGCGCTCGAATCCCTATCGCCTTGTCACGGACATAAGGGGTGTGGGGTTCCGGTCGGCAGACAAGATCGCAGGAAGCCTCGGCATAGACATGAGGTCTCCATTGCGCGCCCAGGCAGGAATCATGCATGTCTTGGACGGGTTTCAGGGCGAGGGGCACGTGTACTATCCTCGGGCAGGGCTCCTCGAAAAGGCCAGGGAACTTCTGGGAATCGATTTCGCCACTCTGGAAGGTGCATTGGATGAACTTGCGCGCACCAGACTGGTGATAGTCGAGGAAGACCGTGTTTACCCAGCAATGATGGCCCACATGGAAAATTCCGTTGCAGAAAAGCTGCTGAATCTCATCAGCGCTTCTCGCTTCCTGCCTCCGATCAAGGTGGCTGCCGCAATCGACTGGATCGAGCGGCGCAGCGGCATGACGTTTTCCCCAGCCCAACGCCATGCCGTGGCTTCTGCTGTGGAAAACAAGGTTCTCATCATTACGGGCGGCCCGGGAACGGGCAAGACCACGCTGCTGAAGGCTCTCATTGAGATCCTCGAGGCCAAGAAACTCAGAGTGGCGCTTGCCGCGCCGACCGGCCGCGCGGCAAAGAGGCTTTCCGAGGCCACCGACAGGGAAGCGAAGACCGTCCACCGACTGCTGGAGTATTCCCCCTCGGATGGCGGCTTCCTGCGGGGTCCGGCGCGGCCGCTCGATGCGGAATTCATAGTCGTGGACGAGGTGTCCATGATGGACATCTCTCTCATGCACCACCTGTTGGCATCAATCAATCCCCAGAGCACGCTTCTGCTGGTTGGAGACGCGGACCAGCTTCCGTCGGTGGGGCCGGGAAACGTGCTGGGGGACCTCATCGATTCGGGTGTGATTCCGTCGGTACGGCTGGAGACCGTGTTCAGGCAGGCCCAAAGCAGCCTCATCGTCACCAACGCGCACCTTGTCAACCAGGGCATGATGCCCGAAAATGATCCTAATCGCGCGGATCTCTCCGATTTTTATCTGATAGAGAAGGACGATCCGGCCGAAGTGCTGCGTCTGATCAAAGAAATGGTGACGCGCAGAATCCCCGGGCGTTTCGGAATGAACCCTGTGGACGACATTCAAGTGCTTTGCCCCATGCATAAGGGCACTTTGGGCACCGAGAACCTCAACAGGGAACTCAGGGACTTGCTCAACCCCCAAGGCACGCCTGTCAAAGGAGAACGCTTCAGGGTGGGCGACCGCGTTATGCAAACAAGAAACAATTACGACAAGGAGGTCTTCAACGGCGATGTGGGGCGCATAGTCTCGTTTGACCCTGAATGGGAAGAGGCCCGTGTGGATTTCGAGGGCCGGGAGGTCGCGTATCACTTTTCCGAAATGGACGAAATGATCCTCGCGTACGCGGTGACCGTGCATAAGTCCCAGGGGAGTGAATACCCTGCGGTGATAATCCCCATGACCACTCAGCACTATATCTTGCTTCGCAGGAACCTGCTTTATACGGCCATGACTCGCGGCAAGAGGCTGGTGGTGATACTGGGGAGTTCCAAAGCTCTGCGTATGGCCGTCGAGAACCGGATCGTCGAGCCCAGATACACTCACCTCGCCGGCAAGATTCGCCGATCATGACCCGTCTTCTCCCCACTCGAGGCCAACGGCGGTCGGGAGCGGACAAAGAGGGCGATCACAAGGATCGCCCCTACAAAGGGACCCAGTTGCTGGC
>DYLG01000199.1 GCA_020722215.1 Desulfomonile tiedjei | reverse complement strand
TCTATAGAAGACGCGAAGTCAAAATGCAACACTTATTCTGGGACGGTCGCTAAGACTCCGACGCAATGACTCCAATTTCGGACACTACCACCGCACGATTCGTGTTGAAACCATTGTTGATCAACGCTATGGTACCTAACCGGCCTTCAGGCGCTACACCCTGGTGAGCCAACACCAAGCCGGAGTCGGTTATTGGTCCCAATTCCATTGCCGCCGGATGGACCAGCCTCATGTGGGAGACTCGAACCCATCGGGAAGAACAAACCGTCGAACTCGGTCGAGCCATAGGCATAATTCTGCGGCCGGGAGACATGGTATTCCTGTTGGGAGAGCTGGGCTCGGGAAAAACGAGACTCGCCAAGGGAATCGTCTCTGCTGCCACGGGCGTGTCTCACCATGATGTGGTCAGCCCCACGTTCACACTGATAAATACCTTTGAGGGGACGTTTCCGGTGCACCACGCGGACCTCTACCGGATTCAAGGCGACGCTGTGGAAAACATAGGACTGGAAGACACGGTGGACCAGGGCGGCGCGCTGGTGGTGGAATGGGCCGAGAAGGTCCGCGGATTTGGCAGCGACCCTCTGGCAGTGACCATATACCATGCTGAAGACGCGGACACCCGCCGGATTGTGCTCGAATGGGACCCGTCGGGTTCGTGGGACGACAGAATCAACAGGGTTGTCAAGTCATGGCAGGAAAGACTATAGTGCTGCCCGGCGGAAATCGACAAGCAGCAAAGATGTCTTTTGGAGAGGCAGTATGGCGCTAATAGTTCAGAAATACGGAGGATCTTCGGTCGGCAACCTTGAGCGTATCGCCAACGTGGCCCGAAGAGTCGCCAGGACCTACGACGAGGGAAACAAGGTCGTAGTGGTTGTTTCTGCAATGGCAGGAGAAACGGACCGGCTCATCGACACGGCCAAAGCCATAAGGGATACGCCCAACGAGAGAGAAATGGACGTGCTTGTGTCCACCGGTGAGCAAGTGTCCATGGCCCTATTGGCGATTACTCTGGATTCCATGGGGTACAGGGCCAAATCCTACTGCGGTTGGCAAATTCCCATTGTGACCACCGACGCGTACTGTGCGGCTCGCATAGAAGATGTGCGCCGTGAAAAGATCGCGGCGGACTTGGATGAAGGGCGAATCGTTATCGTGGCTGGGTTTCAAGGCATCGACTGTCACGGAAACATCACAACTCTCGGCCGCGGAGGTTCAGACACGTCTGCCGTGGCTGTTGCCGCAGCGCTGAAGGCTGATCGCTGCGAGATCTACACTGATGTGGACGGCATATACACCACTGATCCCAATATTACCAATAAAGCCCGAAAACTGAAAAAAGTGGCTTTTGAAGAGATGTTGGAAATGGCATCCGTCGGCGCGAAGGTCCTGTACATTCGGGCCGTTGAGCTGGGGATGACCCAGGGCGTCCCCATCATGGTTCTCTCGAGCTTCTCCGACACCGAAGGCACTCTTGTGACTCAGGAGGATGAAAATATGGAAAAGGAACTGGTTACCGCGGTAACATGCAGCACAAAGGAAGCCAAGATAACATTGTCAGGAGTGCCGGACAGGCCCGGCGTTGCTTCTCGAATCTTTGTTCCTCTTGCCGAAGCCAACATAGTTGTTGACATGATCATACAAAACGCAAGCGCGGACGGAATTGCGGACATCTCCTTCACCATTCCTTCCGCGGATCTGAGCAAGGCCCTCAAGATCCTGGAGGATGCCAAGGATTTCCTCGAAGTCAAGGAGATTACGGGCGCCAACGATATCGCCAAGGTCTCCATAATCGGAGCGGGCATGCGGTCTCATGCGGGCGTGGCCGCCAAGATGTTCACGACGCTGGCGGACGAGCGGATCAATATAGAGATGATTTCCACATCGGAGATCAAAATCTCATGCGTCATCAAGAAGAAGTATGCGGAGCTTGCAGTGCGGGCGCTCCATGAGAACTTCGACCTTGACATGAAAACCTGAACGCTGAGCCGGCCTCTTGACCCCGCAAAGACGCCGGCCCTAGCTGTTTGGCGGAGACGATGGTGCAAAGCGTCGAGCTGTACGACACAACCCTGAGAGACGGAGCCCAGTCCTGGGGAGTGACTTTCTCCCTGGACGACAAGCTGAGGATCGCGGAGCGGCTCGATGAAATCGGAATAGACCTTATTGAAGGAGGATACCCCGGATCGAACCCCAAGGACAGACGCTTCTTCGAGATCGCCTGCAATCTGCCGCTGAAGAACTCCAGGCTGGTTGCGTTCGGCAGCACGTGCAAACCGGGGCTCACCCCGGACAAGGACCCCCAGATCCAGGCCCTGGCCGACACTGCCGCACCCGTTGCCGCGATAGTGGGAAAAAGCTGGGACCTGCACGCGCGGGAGATCCTTGCCGTGCCCCTGGAGAGAAATCTCGAGATGATTCGGGATTCCATCGCGTTCCTGCGGCCCCGTTTCTCCAGGATCTTGTTCGACGCGGAGCATTTCTTCGACGGGTTCAGGGACAACCGCCCTTACGCTATGGCCACTTTGGCCGCGGCTGCTGAAGCAGGCGCTGACCTCTTGGTGCTCTGCGACACCAACGGAGGGACTCTCCCATGGGATTTGATCTCGGTCATACAGCGCGTCAAAGAGGATGTGCCGACTCCGCTGGGGATTCACGTCCATAATGACTCGGACACCGCGGTGGCCGGCACGCTCATGGCCGTGGAAGCGGGCGTTGCGCATGTTCAGGGCACCATCAACGGCATCGGCGAGCGCTGCGGCAATGCCAACCTTGTGTCCATCATTCCGGCTTTGGCCCTCAAGATGGGCCGAATCGCCACAGACCCGCTGCGCCTCAGGAACCTCAAGCGCATCTCCGAGTTCGTCGATGAGATGGCAAACCGCACCCCTATCAAGTCCCAGCCGTACGTAGGCTCCTCAGCGTTCGCGCACAAAGGTGGAATGCACACCAGCGCGGTGGTCAAGAATCCCGTAGCATACGAACACGTGGACCCGGAGATTGTCGGAAACACCCGTCGTTTTTCCGTGTCCGAACAGGCAGGCCGCGCTGCGGTCATTCGGAAGGCCGCGCTGCATGGAATTCGCCTGCATCCCGACGATCCCAAGGTGACGGAAATCCTCAAGACCATCAAGGACTTCGAAGCAAGGGGAGCGCATTACGATATCGCGGACGGGTCCTTTGAGTTGCTCCTTAAAAAGATGCTGGGACTTCACAGGAAGTTCTTCACTCTCCACGGGTTCCATGTGACCAACGTGAAGCGACAGGGTGACACGAAGACCTATTCGGACGCGATAGTCCGCATCCTTGTCGGGGATAAGATGGAGTTCTCCGCCGCAGAGGGCAACGGACCTGTCAACGCTCTGGACTTGGCTTTCAGAAAGGCTCTCCGGACCTTCTATCCCAAGGTGAGTGAGGTGAAGCTCACCGATTTCAAGGTCCGGGTCATCGAAGGAACCTCAGGAACCGGAGCCACCGTGAGAGTGCTCATTGAATCCACCGACGGCCGGGAGACCTGGTGGACGGTCGGTTTCAACGAGAACATCATCCAGGCCTCCTGGGACGCGCTGGTTGACAGCATCGACTATAAGCTCCAGAAAGATCCGGCCCCCCGCCCATGAGTGCACTCTTCGATAGCTCCGATGCGCGTGGCGCCCTTCACGGGCTGATACTCGTTGCGCTCGTCGCCATTGTGCTCAGAACGTTGACCTCGGCCGCAGACCTGTGGAGTCTCATCTCTCGCCAGCCCGGTCCGGTTCGAGGGGACTGCGTCTATCAGGTGTTCGAAGGCGACTCATGCATCGGCACCGTGTTCTTTGAGGCGCCTGCTCGCTTGAGTGCCATACTTGATGTCCTTGGGATTACTCCTCCTCAAGGTCTGTCCGATGAAGACGAGAAGCTCCCCTGCAATTGCGCGGTGAAGCTTCAGAGGAAACCGGGATCATTGATCCTTCGAAAAATGAGCGGCGAGAGCCTTCTCTGCGCGGGTCGACTCATAGACATAAACGTTGCCGACCAGCGCGATCTGGCGGCTGTCCCCGGCATAGGAATCCGGCTGGCGCAGGCTATAGTGCGGCACAGGGAGTGGTATGGCGCTTTCGGAAGCGTTATAGACCTTACCGGTATTCCGGGGATAGGCCGGAAGAAGCTTGCCGAGATTGCGCCTTTTCTCAAAGCGGACCCGCTCACGGTTCCTGCACGGGCTTCAGCACGTCCAGTCCGAAACGGGTCTCCTTGATCCAGTACGACGACTTGATGGACAACACACGACATGCGGCCCGCAGGTCCCTCAGCGAGATGCTCGCCATGACCGCGACGGCAAGCCACAGCTCCGGACCGAAACCGGCCTCGCCCCTCAGAGCTGCCCACGTGATGGGCATAACGGTGCAAACCGGCGCCAGGAGCACCAACAGAAAGCCGTTTCTCGGCAACTCGCCTCTGGCTGCAGGATGAATGCCGTTAACCGGCACATGCCGTCTTGTGACCCTCAGCCATACCGCCCAGTAGGCCAGGAATCGCGCGGCGAAATACGAGCTTCCCACCACCAGCGAAATCACCATAAGCAGGAAGAGGGAAGGGATCTCGGTGATGTTGCCGGGCAAGAGCGCTCTGACACCGAGGAGAATGATCAAGCCCGGCAACACGGACGAAATCCCTAATCCGGACGAGGGAAGTCGAATTTCCCTCTCCAGATAAAAGGGCGGCGGATCAAGGGGCAGGGAATCCACCCTTGCCGCGGTTGCACCTTTGACAGCCGGCTGCACGACACTTCTCCTCATGGGCGCGGTCACGTCCAACCTCCCGCGGGACTCGGGGTGGATCACAGGCGGTTACCGATCGAGGCGAATCTTCGGGCCCCGCGGAGTGGGGTCGCACATGCTTATTTCATCGAAACAACAAGACAAACGCGAAGGCCGATCATTCAGTGACCCACAACAATAGTCAACTGGCCGGCAGATTGCAACCCCAAACGCGCGATCGCCGTCTTTGTATTTCACCACAAAGACGAAGAGCAAACCACCAAGACACAAAACCACCAAGAAGAAATTCTCTCGGGATTTCTTCTTAGTGCCTTGGTGGTTTTCTTCGCTACGGCCGGTGAGAATCCTCACCTTTTTCAGGTTGACGCGTCTCCGTGTGTTCAACTATCATTGCTACGAATTCCGGTGAGAGAATGGTCAGCTCTGTCATTCAACTATTCAGAAAGGCTTGTGCCTGTTAACTTTGCCGGACTGCTTGTCGAATGTGACGATTCCGGAGAATTCCGTCCTGTGAGGAGGCGCTATGAACCGAGGACTGTCGCGGCTTACGGGAGCGATCAACAAAATACCCGTGGGACTGACGGCAAAGATCATGGGGGCCGGCCTCATCCCATTGGCCCTGGTGATCATTCTGGGCATTGTTGGTCTGTGGGGGCTCCGAGCCTTGATCAAGAACAACCAATTGCTGCACCACGCGCAGCGGGTCGTTGAAGACGCCTCGGACATACAAGTTCTGGCCACGGAAATGGAATCCGTGCTCCGAGGATATCTATTGACAGGCCGGGAGGAATTCGCCAATCGCTACGAGGAAGTCGCGGGCCGTGCGGACGAGAAATTCAATGCACTGCGTCAGAAAGCCAAAACTGGCGAAGGAACCGACGCTGAAGTCGTTCAACTGCTGGCGGAAGCGCAGAAGAACCTGAAAGATTGGAGGGAACAGGGTCCGGAAAAGCTTATCAAGGGAAGACGTGAACGCGGCGTTATCGGGCCGGGACAAATCGCTGAAATCATAGCCGTCCATAACGTTCGTGGATATCTGGACGCTTGCAGACAGGCCCTGGAGAAGCTGAGAACTCTGCAAGACACGGCCGCCGGGAGCTACGAGGCAAAGGCACAAAGGCAGAACAGAAATGCCGAGCTGCTGCTCCTGGCGATAATCCCGGCTTCTGCATTGATCACCCTGGGCCTTTTCCTGGTCATATCCCGGGCCATCACGAGCAACCTCCTCAGAGTGATCGGTTTGGCGGAGTCCATCAGCAAGGGGCAGTTGACCCTAAGGATTAAGTGCGTGAGAAAGGATGAGCTTGGCCGGATGTCCGCAGCACTGAACGGTATGGTGGACCAGTTGGACAGGCAGCTCTTGGAACTGACCGAAGGCATGAACGTACTAAGCTCTTCGGCTTCCCAAATCACGTCAACAGCGTCTCAGCTCGCTGCCGGCGTTGCCAAGACATCTTCCGCGGTTACTCAGGCCGGCGCCACCGTGGAAGAGGTAAGGCAGGCGGCCAGATTGTCCGGTGAAAGGGCCAGAAGGGTTTCCGAGGCATCCCTGGAGGCCGTGAAGATAGCTGAGGGCGGCAAGCGTGCAACGGAAGACACCATCGGTAAGATCAACCAGATATCCAAACAAATGGACTCCATCAGCGATACGGTCTTGCGTCTCAACGAACACAGTCAGGCCATCCAAGACATTATCGGAAGTGTTCAGGATCTCGCGGATCAATCGAACCTGCTGGCGGTAAACGCCGCAATAGAAGCCGCCAGGGCGGGCGAACAAGGAAAAGGGTTCGCTGTGGTGGCCCAGGAAATCAAGCGCCTGGCAGATCAGTCCAGGCAAGCTACCAACAAGATCCGATCGATTCTCGAGGATACGCGCAAGCGCGTCGGAGAGGTGGTCATGGCCACGGAGGAAGGCGGAAGGGCTGTCCGCTCGGGAGTCGAACAGTCGATTCGAGCGGGAGAGTCCATTCAGAAGTTGTCTGATACGGTTTTGGAGGCATCTCAGGCCGCAGTTATCATCGACAAGTCAACTGACCAGCAGTTCGTAGGAATCGATCAGGTTTCCGACGCAATGAAAAGCATAGAACACGCCATGTCCCAAAGCCTTCAAGCCACAGGAGAGCTGGAATACGCTGCCGTGAGGCTGGGAGAAGTCGGGGAAGCCCTGAAAGACTTGGTTGGGCGTTACGAGCTGTAGTGGTCGTTTCATGGGAGTTCGTCAATGTCGGCGGGCAAGGTTGTTGCGGTTTGCATAAGCAAAAGAAAGGGAACACCGAAGACGGACGCGGCATCCGGTGTTCTTGAGGTTGGTGTCGGCCTCAAGGGCGACGCTCACGCCGGTGACTGGCATCGTCAGGTATCTCTTCTCTCCGTGGAGCAGATTGGCTATATGAAGGAAAAAGGCATCGAGGCGGGTCCCGGCAGCTTCGCAGAAAACATCACCACCGAAGATTTCCCGCTGGATTCGGTCAAGGTCGGAGATCGCCTCAAGGTGGGGGATTCGGCTGTGATTGAGGTCACTCAGATCGGCAAGGAATGCCACACACGATGCGCGATCTATCACAAGGTCGGCGAGTGCATCATGCCGGACAAGGGCGTGTTCGCTCGAGTGCTCAACGGCGGCGAAGTGAAGGTGGGCGACCCAATAGAATCGTCCGCGTGACCGGCGCCCAATAAGCAGTCACTCGGACGGGGTACACCCTCATGCCTATGTGGCGCAGGCTTTCTAGCCTGCGGTGTTTCCAAGCCTTCGATCAAGAAGGCTGGAAAGCCTGCCCCGCAAGAGTGAATGCTTGAGTTGCTTCGCAGCTTTTTCCTTGACACAGGTCCGGTTGTGTTCGTATATTAGAGAACTGAGCGGGAATAACTCAGTGGTAGAGTGCAACCTTGCCAAGGTTGAAGTCGCGGG
>DYLG01000198.1 GCA_020722215.1 Desulfomonile tiedjei | reverse complement strand
CCGGGCTACCCGCACGGCACGATCTTGGACATTGAGGACGTCCCGCAAGAGGCTCCTTGTGGGGACAGCTAAGGCCTGCCGCAAATTAACCCTGGCGGCCATTTCGGCATACGATCGCAGCGGGCGGCCGGCCCGTAGCGCCTGCGTCAACCGGCCGGTCACCCCCGCAAGGCCGAATGGCTGCAACTGGCGACCGGTATCTGTTGACACAAGGCTCGTCGGGGCCGTAAGATGCGACCTCACGACCGCAATAGCCGGCCTGACGGTCCTTGTCCCAGCTTGTCATAATCGTCTTGAATGCGCATTTTGGAGCGGTGGCCGCGTAGGCGACATATAAGTCCTCATATCAGGAGGTGTCGTTTGGTGAGAATCGGCTTGATCGGGGGGTCCGGCTTTGATGACCCGGACTTCGTTTCCGGGATGAGAACCGTGAAGAAGGGCACGCCCTATGGTCCTCTTTCCTCCGACATAGTCTTAGGCAAAGTTGGAGATGTAGAGGTTGCGATACTGTCTCGTCACGGCCGCGGGCACCGGATACGGCCTTCGGCGGTTAACTACAGGGCTCACATCTGGGCTCTGAAGGATGAGGGAGTTACCCATATTATCGCCACAACCGCGTGCGGCTCTCTCAGGGAGGAGATCAAGCCCGGCCACTTGGTGTTTCCGGACCAGTTCATCGACATGACCAGGACCCGCAAGAGCACTTTTCATGAGGGAGACCAGGTGGTTCACATTGCCGTGGCCGACCCCTTCTGTGAGAAACTTAGACGAATTCTCGCAGAAACCGCCTCGTCCGAAGAAATTGCTCACCATCCCCGGGGAACCGTCGTCACAATAGAAGGCCCGCGGTTCTCAACCCGTGCAGAGAGCAGAATGTACCGCATGTGGGGGGGCGACATCATCAACATGTCCACCGTGCCCGAGGCGGTTCTCGCCAGAGAGGCGGGCATCTGCTATGCTACGGCCGCAATGAGCACGGACTACGACGCGTGGCACGAAAGCGAAGAGCCGGTGACATGGGAAATGATTGCCACAACCATGAGGAAAAACGTGGAAAACGTGAAGAAAATCTTCTTCAAGGCGCTTCCTCGTATCCGCTTCGAGGAATGCACATGCAGGACGGCTATTGAGACTGCGTTGGTCTAGCAATGCAGTCTACCCAAGCGGATGTTTGCGATATTCAATGAGCGGGTTGGGCGAATACGGGCCCGTTTCAATTCCACCGGGAGGAATACGATAAAATGGATCTTGCCGAGCGCATCCGGATGGCCCGAGGTGAAACGCCGGTTGACCTTCTGCTGAAGAACTGCCGGCTGGTCAATGTGTTTGCCGGAGAGATTCACCCTGCTTCAATTGCAGTGCATGAAGGGCTTGTCGTCGGTTTCGGCGACTATGAGGCCCAACAGACCGCGGACCTCGATGGTCGGTTTGTGGCCCCGGGGTTCATCGACGGACACATGCACCTGGAATCGAGCATGCTAAGCATTCCGGAGTTCGCCCGCAACGTGGTCCCTCTGGGAACCACAGCGATTGTGGCCGATCCCCATGAAATAGCCAATGTCCTCGGAGTGAATGGCATACGATACATGCTTGATTCCAGCGAGGGGTTGCCCCTCCGGGTGTTCCTCATGTTTCCCTCGTGCGTCCCTGCCACGCCTTTCGAGACGTCGGGGGCAATATTGACCGCCAAGGACATGGAACCGTTCACCAATGAAAAACGCATATTGGGCCTGGCTGAAATGATGAACTTCCCGGGAGCTGTGGCCGGCGATCCCGATGTGCTGGCCAAGATCGAGGTCTTCCGGAACAAGGTTATAGACGGCCACGCTCCGGGACTCACGGGAAAAAGCCTCTGCGCGTACGTGACGGCAGGCATAGGTTCGGACCACGAATGCACCGCGCTCGAGGAAGCCCGGGAGAAGCTTCGGCTCGGCATGCGAGTGATGATCAGACAAGGATCAGCGGCAAAAAATCTCGACACCCTCTTGCCGCTCGTTAATGAATTCAATTCCCGCAACTGCTTTTTCGTAACCGATGACACGGAACCGAGTGATCTTCTGGAGAAGGGCCATATCAACAAACTGGTTCGCATGGCGATTCAAAAGGGCATGGATCCGGTCAGGGCCGTCCAGATGGCAAGCATCAATACTGCCGCGTATTTCGGGCTTAAGGGCCTCGGAGCCGTCCTGCCGGGATATGCTGCGGATATGGTGGTCATCGAGGATCTCAAGGAACTGCGCATTCATCAGGTGTACCAAGCCGGCCGTCTCGTGGCCGAGGCCGGAAAGCTGGTTATTCCTTCCCGAATGCCCGCAGGAGTGAGCGTCCCGAGCAGCAGCAACGTGAACTGGGAAAAGGTTACGGATTTGTCCATCCCGGCGGGCGGCGAATCGGTCAACGTGATCCAGGTGGTGCCCGGACAGATATTCACGAAGAGGGTAGTGGAAAAGGCAGCGATATCCGATGGAAAGGTGGTCTCAGACCCGGACAGGGATATCCTCAAGATTGCCGTCATAGAGAGACACCACGGCGCCGGATCGTATGCAACTGCATTGATCCGAGGGTTCGGACTCAAGACCGGCGCGCTGGCGAGTACCGTCGCACACGACTCTCACAACATCGTCGTAGTGGGAGCCAACGATGATGACATGCTGTTGGCGTCCAGAGAAGTCATCTCGGGAGGTGGGGGGCTGGCAGCGGTGAGAAACGGCGAAGTCCTGTCCAAGTTGTCTCTTCCCATAGCAGGCCTTATGTCCGACAGTTCCATAGAAGAAGTCAGGAAGGGTCTCAGGGAAGTAGTCGATGCGGCGCGGCAGTTGGGATGCCCGCTGGAAGCGCCTTTTGCCACGCTGTCCTTCATGGCATTGACACCGATTCCGGAACTCAAGATCACGGATCAAGGGCTGTTCGATTCGCTGAACTTCCGGTTCGTGTCGCTGTTTGCAACTTAGGCGGGATAACCGGCGTGTGGCAGCTTTTGACCAGGCGCAAATTCACAACGTCGTCAAAAGAGGATTTCGGCTGCTGCGGCAACTGAGAGCTGATCCGACCAGACTTTGGCCCCGTCGAACGTGAAGTCGATACCGAAGGCTGGATTTGACAGGTTATGCGAACCGGTGGTGATTATTCGCTTGAAGTTTCCTTCGAAGCGCGCGCGGAGATATTCGCCCAGTCTGAAACTCGCCTTGAGCGCGCCGTGCCAGCAGTGGCCTCGGGTATGCTCCCGCGTGACGCGGTCACCGACGCGCAACAGATGAAGATCTTCGTTCTGCGCACGAACAACAGCATAATCGAATTGGAGGAACACTTCCGACAGGATGCGCCGCCCAAGAAAGAGCCCCTCGTTAAACCGGGTTTTCAGGGCGGCCCCAAAGCACAGGTGGTGAAAGGACTGAATGAAGTCAATCCCGTCGCCGGGCAGATCTCCTGATGAGCCGTCAATGTCCGCTTGAAAGCCGTCGTAGGTGGTGAAGTAGAAATACTGATACCGGTAGCCGATGACAGGGCTGATGCCGGAAAAACGGGCGAGGGCACCGTTGAGAGTAAAGCATACTTCCGCATCCCACCCGCGATTCAATCTGCAATGTGACTCGCTGAAAATCGTCTTTTGCGACGGGTCCAGCGCGTCGTCCCAATCGCTGTCCTGCATCATCAAGGCGCTCTCGCGTGACAAATTGGTCGCGATTTGCCCGGAAAACGACCATCCTGGCCAGTCACATCCTCCTCCAAGACCAATGAACCACTGATCTATGGGAAACTCCAACCTGCTCAGAGGATCCTGGTTTGGTGGAAACGGATTCGGGAACTGATAGGATGTGAAGCTGTTGAAGAATTTTCTCACGATCACGGAATGATGGTAAGTTCCCCCGCCAAGTAACGACAGATCTCCACGAAAGCCGCCCCCAGGCAAGACCGACGGAGCGGGCAATCCGGCCGGAACCTGCGCTTGCCCAACTGAAGTCCCCATCGTACACATAACTAGACACAGAACACCAACCCAGCGAGCAACCATACCTACACCTTCAGCAAAAGCCTAACAAGACCGGCCGTAATCAAACATGCCAACAGGCGCCGGCTCCGCGTGTCAACCGGCCGGCATTGCACAAGAGATTCCCTTATCAACCTGGGCCGTGTGACCCGGCTTGCAATAGCGGGAAAAAGAGCGTTGTGACGCAAACTTATTGAAGAGATTCTGTTGGAGGCATCCTATCACAATGGGGATACCCTGTCAATCTTGAAAGTTGGGCGCATTACATAGGATACGTCACCGCTTTAGTAATTAACTCAGCAATTTGTCAAAGCTTTTATAATATATCTACTTGCGTCAGCCGCTAGGAGGCTGTTGCGAAACTATACAAAGGTTGCCAATCGTGGTACGATGGCGATCAAAGAGGTCCGGGTAGCCTGGACGTTATACGTCCAGGCCACGAAGCGGCAAGAGGTATATTGTCCAAGACCATGTGTCAGAGCGGATTAGCCGAAGCAACTCGACAGCCGGCTCAGACCTCCTGTTCCTTCGGAACCCGGACGCAGTAGCGTCCGGGCTACCCGCGTGGCACGATCTTGGACATTGAGCAGGATTCGCAACTGGCTTCGATGTGAATATGTCCCCGTGCAGCGGCCGGTGCAGGCCGCACCGGAGGGATCTCGATGGGAAATCTTGTCCCTAACAGGAGGCAAAGTGGCAGGCCCCGATGAATACACCATATGGCTGGAACGGGCCAGGACCGGCAACAATGTCGGGGAATTGGAGAAAGGCTACGAGGAGCTGCTGGTGAAGGTCAAGAGGATCGACCCCATCACCATAGCCGAACAGACTGACGGGGTTTACAAGGCCGACGGAATCCCCAGGGTGGAAATCCCCTTTCTTCATAGCTGGTTTGTGCTCGACCTGTTGCCGTACCGAATCAGGGCAGGACACGCCGAGATAGACACTCTTCCGCTCAAGGTCCTCTTCATGCACCACATCATCGCCGCCGCGGAAAACCAGGGAACGGCAGTAAGAGTGATGAGTCGGTGGATCGACTGCCGCGAATTGCAGCACGGCGCGGTTCTCGGCGCTCACTTTTCCCGATCGGTCAACGATACGTTGGATCACTTTTTTTCCTTGGCGGGCGAGGAGAGAACCAAGAGCGCGCTCCGCTGGGGAGGGAAGCCCCTGGACCTCGGTGACGAAGCCTATCTGTTCCATTTCTTTCCTCGGCTGCCCATAGCAGTTGTCCACTGGCGCGGGGACTCGGAATTCCGTCCGTACAGCAAGATTCTGTACGACATTTCAGCAAGCAATTACATGCCCACACATGGTTTGACCGCACTGACGGATTTTCTCGTTCACAGGCTCGGGGGAGAATATCAATAGGCGGTGCCCGAGGGGGGTCAAGGCTGCGGCTGGCTTCCCGGTGCGTTCTTGATTGCGTGAATCCTTATCCTGATGACCCTTCTCTCGTGTTGGTTGCGTCTGAGTTCGGTTCGGATTCTTTTCACCTCGCTGCGGGCTTCGCTGAGCTGTTCCGGGGTGGCGCCGGCTACTCTGTGCATGTCCGCAAGCGCCTCGGACTTGACTCGAAGCTGCAAATTCAGCGTGTTGCGTTCCAGTTCCAGCTTTTCCAGCGTGCCGGCCAACTGATCGAGGGAATAATCCGCGAACGGCTGGGGCCGCCTCTGGAAATCTGAGCGCTTGACCTGTCGGGAAGGAGGCTGGAAACGATCGGCGGTTGGTCCCCCGGAGGTGAAGTAAACCACCAGCGTAGCAAGGAGGAGCAGAGCGGAAAGACCGCCTGAGCCCGCAACGAGCCACGTTCTGGAATCCCAGCGTTCCTTTTCAACCGGTTTGGCTTCCTCGGGGAAAGGAACCGAGCCGGGGACTCCCTTCAGAGCAATGGCTGAAGCGCCGGCATCCTGGGGCTCAACGATGGCAAGAGCCTTAATGACCTGAAGGGCTTCATGGAGAGCGCGCGCCTTCTCCTCGCTCAGGTTTTCCTGGATTACTACAGGGACATCCCGGAGAAGTTCCCTGGTTTTTGCCTCGTCGAGCCCCAGCACGACGGCAAGATTCTTGCCGAACACGGCGGGGTCCGGGTGTGTGTGGCCGTAGAGCCTGATTCTGCATGACGGACCGGGCATGGCGCAACCTCTGGCCTGGGGTGATTCGCTTGGTACCTGCAAGTGTAATATTATAGGGCATGAATGTTCAAGTGGCATCGGCGTAAGTTCTCCGAGGCCCTAGTCATTCATACGGGGGCGAGAGCGAAAAAAGGCTGATCTGTGGTAAAATGATTTCCATGGGTCGCAACCGCTGGATCGCCCTTGTTGCCGGCGCGGTAGGCACTGCGGCCGTTTTCACGGCCATCATGCTGATGCTGATTTTCGGCAGCGCCTTCGCGGAAAAAGACCGCATGGTACTGGTCTTTGTCGCGCTGGGGCCCGTGGCGGTGATTGCGGTGATGGTCGGCTATTCGGTCTGGTGGGGCGTGCTGTTTCTGCTCACTCTGTTCGTCGACGAAAAGAGGGACGACCGTCCCCCCTGGTGACCCGTGCCCGCGGCCGGTGATGGGAATCGATCCGGTCGCCGACTCTGACCATCAGGTCGTCCGGAGGTAATCTTTATGCATGATTTCGAGTCCAGCCCGCTCTATGGGCTCATGCACCCTAAGAGCGTGGCCTTTTGGGGCGCTTCGAACAACCCCATGGGAATGGGAAGCGTCCAGATGTCCCAACTGATCGCAATGGGTTTTGACGGCCCGCTTTACCCAATTCACCCGAAGGAAAAGGTGGTGATGGGCCGGCCCGCATACTCGAGCATCGACATGGCGCCGGGACGGCCGGATCTGGCGGTTATCGTGCTGCCTACTCAAGTTGTTCCCGAGATTCTCGAACAATGCGGAAGGGCCGGAGTGAAAAATGCCATCGTGGTGTCCGCGGGCTTCGGGGAAATGGGGAACCACGGCAAGGAACTCCAGCAGCGCATTGTAGACATCGCGCTGCAATTCGGCATCTTTCTCGTTGGTCCCAATTGCATCGGTGTGGTCAATCCCTACGCGAAACTCAACACCACATTCCTTCCGTATGACGGCAAGCCCGGTTTCGTTGGCATGGCGTCTCAGAGCGGGAGCTTCGTCACCCAGATGTTCGACTATCTCGATGACTTCGGACTGGGGTTCAGCCAGGCGATCAGCGTGGGCAACGAAGCTCTCACCGATATCACCGACTGTCTGGAGTACCTCGGCGCCTGCCCCAGAACAAAGGTGGTGGCCCTATACATCGAAACAATCAGACGAGGCCCGGAGTTCCTCAGAGTCGCCCGCCGGGTGACGAAAACGAAGCCCATAGTCGCCTTTTACGTAGGAGGTTCGTCGGCGGGAGGCAAGGCAGCCATGTCCCACACCGGGGCTCTCGCCGGGTCCGATCCGCTCTACGACGGACTTTTCAACCAGGCGGGGATACTGAGGGCTTGGAGCATCGAGGAAATGTTCGACTTCTGCCTTGTGCTCGGCACTCAGCCCTTACCCAAGGGGAACAGGATCGCTGTGCTGACGCACTCCGGAGGGCCCGGCGCTGCGGCAGCGGACGCGGCGGACCGGGCCGGACTGCGGCTCGCCGATTTGTCCGAACGGACCATCGAGCGGCTGAGGCGAGTCGTTCCGCACACGGCCAGCGTGAGTAACCCCGTAGATCTTACGTTCAACCGCACTCCCGCGGACTACGTGCAGGTCCTGCCCGAAATACTTCTAGATGATGCGAACGTGGACATGCTCTTC
>DYLG01000197.1 GCA_020722215.1 Desulfomonile tiedjei | reverse complement strand
CAGGTCCGGGTAGCCCGGACGTTATACGTCCGGGCCGCGAAGCGGCAGGAGGCTTCTTCTCGGGGGTTATTTTGCGGCGGGTCCTAACCCGCCACCGACAACCCGATGCCGAGAACAAACAGAGTCACCAAGACCGGCGTAATCAAGGCGAGAAGCGCCGCTGTGCCGATTCTGCCTACGATATTGTCGCCTGTCGGGTCTTCGGTGGGAGTGGGACGAATCAGGCGGCTGTTGGGGAATATCCCGAACAAGACCTGTATCGCAGCGGCCAATCCGAAGAAGGCTGCAATGAGCAGTGCCTTGTTGGGGCTATCGGGTACGAAGAAGGTCTCCAACGATGCTCCGGCCAGGAACAGAGCAAAACTCATCGTGATCATTTCCCAAAGGGCAACTGCTGACAGCCTTGCCAAGGAGGGCCGATTCACGGGCGCGATCACGTACCTCAAGAGGACTGCCTTAACCACAGCAGCCGTGACGGAACTCACAGCGGCAATCAATACTGCCACAACCGCGAAGAAGACGGCCAGCAACTCGATCATGGCCCAGGAATCGCCCGGGAAAACCGTGAAAAGAATCAACGCTGAAAGTGCCACAAGAGTGCGACGCATGGGATTTCTTCTTGTCATTGAGAGGAGCGAACCAATCTCCTTCAATCGGTAAAGGTCCGTCAACTTGTCAATTATGTAGGGGGTTACAAAGGTGGTTGTAGGGGCGAATCTTGTATTCGCCCTTCTTCTGCGTATTCGCCGCCAACCGCCCCGGGTGCCGGACCAAGAGGGCGATCACAAGGATCGCCCCTACACGGACCCCCCGGCAGGGCCCAACACGTCGCTGACTGCCAGCAGCATCTCCCTGAAGTTGTAAGGTTTCCGTACGAAACCCTTTGCACTACGTCGGAGAGCCTCCCTTGCAGCTTCTTCAGGCAAAAGGCCACTGGCGATAATAACTTTTGCCTTCGGATCGATGTCGAGGAGTCTCTCAAGACATTCCTTGCC
Organism: Desulfomonile tiedjei; assembly: GCA_020722215.1. Classification (GTDB taxonomy): domain Bacteria; phylum Desulfobacterota; class Desulfomonilia; order Desulfomonilales; family Desulfomonilaceae; genus DYLG01. The sequence goes on along the minus strand of DYLG01000197.1, from coordinate 6,803 downwards.
GCCCATCTGCGGCATGATCAGGTCCAGGATTACCAGGGAGATCTCCCCCTTTTTCTTTCGATAGATGTCAAGGGCTTCTTGGCCGTTTCCCGCGGTCAGAACCCGATATCCGGCACGAGAGAGGATTCGTACAGCCAGGTCCCTTATGTACTCCTCGTCGTCTACGACCAGGATTGTGCCTGTGCCAAATGCCGGCATTTCTCCAGTTGTGGAAACCTCAGGCTGCGCTTCCAACTCAATGACCGGGAAATAAATCTTGAATGTGGTTCCCACCCCCGGTTCGCTGTAGCAGGTGATGTGGCCTCCATGCCCCTGGACAATGCCAAAGACCATGGCGAGCCCCAAGCCCGTTCCCTCTCCGGCTTTCTTGGTGGTAAAGAACGGCTCGAAAATCCGATCCAGGATGTCCTTTTCCATGCCATGACCCGTGTCCGAAACCGATAGAAGGACGTATTCGCCAGGTGTGGTCTCGATGTGCGACCGGCAGTAATCTTCGTCGAGCCACACGCCTTTGGTTTCAATCACGATCTTTCCGGTGCGGTCGCCTATGGCATGCTGGGAGTTCACCACCAGGTTGAGAAGAACCTGCTCAATTTGGCCAGGGTCCGCGTGAATATTCTTCAGGCGTTCTTCAAGAACAAGCTCTATGGTTATCATCTTGGGGATGGTTCGAGCTAACAGCCCTTCGGCTTTCTTCAGTTCAGCGTTCAAGTTGAGGGGGCGCCTGCGGGTTTCAACTTTCCTGCTGAAGGTGAGAATCCGCTGCACAAGATCGGTTGCACGTGCGCACGTCTGGAGTATCACCTGAAGCTCGGCATAATCGGGATCATCTTTGCTCTTGCTCGCCAGAAGCAATTCGGAATAGCCCAGGATAACGGTAAGCAGGTTGTTGAAATCGTGGGCCATTCCTCCCGCCAGAGTTCCGATGGCTTCCATCTTCTGGGCATGAAGAAGCTGCTTCTCAAAGTTCTTTTCCTCGGTGACATCCTCCACTACAGCCTGGCAACCATACACGTTGTTCCGGGCATCCACCTTGGGCGTCAGAACCAGTCTCAGGAACGATTCTTTTCCCCGCTTGCTCGTGTGCTGGGCCTCAATGGTCACCGGCTTTGCTTCTTCCATGCAAAGGCTTACGGCGTCGGAAACTCCCGCTTGAACCAGCGGGGGAAAAGTGAGTACATTAATTGCCTTGGTTGCCTCAGCAGAGGGAGACCCCATGATTTCCAGCACCTTGCGGTTGACCTCGAGAATTCGGCCTTCTCTGTCAATAGAGATGATACCTATGGGGGCATTATCAACCAACAGGCGATACTTCTCTTCGCTTTGGCGCAAAGCCTGTTCGGCAAGCTTGCGCTCCGTGATGTCAAAGGCCAGTTCGAATCTCACGTCGCGGCCATCCGGCCATCTTATCATCCTGTCCGTAAGCTGGTAGTCCCGGTCCAGCACCGGGTTGTGGTAGTCCCACCGAAACGGCTCACCCTTTTTCTCGATCAGTATTGGGTTCGTGCAGAATTCGCATGGATGCTCGAAACCTTGGAACTCCTTGTAGCATTTGCCCCCGACAGGATCTCTGCCGAATAATTCCTGTCCGAATCTGTTCATGAACAACACTTCATGAGTCTCCATGTCGGCCACATAGGCTATTTCGTTGATAGTGTCAAGAATTGATAGAAGCTGGGCCCTCTCGACCAAGAGAGTCTCCTCGGCCTGTTTCCGCGTGACGCGTGTCCGCAACGCACTGAGGCCGTAAGACAGATCGCGAGCCAGCTCCACCAGCAGTTCCGCCTCTTGAGGAGAAAACCTGTCGGGTTCACCGGAGTAGATGTTCAGCGTGCCGATTACTTGATCGTCACTGTGCAGAGGCAGCGCTATCGACGACGCGTAGCCACGGAGGATCGCCTCGTCTCTCCATGGAGCGAACACGGGGTCCGTCTCGATATGCCTGGCTACGCTGGGCTTGCCCGAACGAATGGCCGTCCCGGTCGGCCCCCGGCCACGCTCCGAATCGGCCCAGGTAATACTGACAGTTTCAAGATATCCTTCCTCAAAACCTGCGTGGGCTACCGGTCGAACGGTCTTGGCTTCATCCGGCTCGGCGAAACCGATCCACGCCAGACGATAGCCGCCCAAGTCCACGATTATGCGGCATATCTCCCGCAAGAAATCCGACTCCTCCTGAGCACGCACCAGCGCCTGGTTGCAGGCCCTGAGAATATTGAGTATGCGATTGACCCGGACCACTTCGGCCGTGCGTTCCACCACCCGCAATTCCAGCTCGTCATGGGCTTTCTGCAACTCTTCTTCTGCCAGCTTGCGCTCGTTGATGTCCACCACGTAACCCCAATAGTGAGTGATTTCACCCAAATCGTTCCTCAGAACGTTCGTGAAGTCATCCAGCCAGATTGTCTTGCCGTCTTTGCGGATTATGCGATAAGGCTCATGATGGAAATGAGGAACCCCGGATTCACTGTAATGTTCCACTTCGGAAGCGACCTGTTCGCGGTCCTGTTCCGCTATGATGCCGGCGTATGAGACTCTGCCTGTGAAGAAATCTTCAGCGGGGTACCCAAGAACGTCCGTCACGTTGGCCGAAACATATTCAACGGGCCACCCTTCCTTGTTCTGCCATTTGAAGACGACCACATAACCCCGTAGGAATATGTTGCGCTCCTCCCTCAGCATTCGGTTGACGTGCTCCAGGTCGCGTTCAGCGCGTTTGCGTTCGGTAATGTCGCGGCATGCGAAGAGTAGTGTCGCCCCTCTTATGGATACCTTTTTCACCGTTACCAGCACAGTGTGGACTCTTTGGGCCTTATCCGTGATTCGCCGCTCAATGTTACGTATCTCTCCCAATGCTTCCAGCTCGGCAGGAACAAAGACACCTTCGCCCAACAGCTCGGCAATGTTGGACATGGCCTCGACTTCCCGAACCGAATAACCAAAAATGACGTGCACATTGGGGCAGATGAATTTGAATGCGCCCGCGTCGTCTGTAAGAAAAACCGCGTCGGACATGCTCGCCAGGATAAGTCGATGAAGTTCTTCGCTCTCCCGAAGCGCATCCTCGACCCGCTCGCGGTCGGCAACTTCCTGCCGCAACTTGGCATTTCGGGCTGCAAGCTGGTTGTGCATCGCTCCCAAGGTTAGATGCGTTCTCACCCGCACCACAAGTTCCTCATATTGAAACGGCTTGATGACATAATCCACCGCGCCTGCCTGGAACCCCTTAATTCTGTCCTCGGTCTCGGCGAGGACCGTCATGAAGATGACGGGAATATCCCGCAGGGTTTCATTTGCCTTGAGCCGGCGGCATGTCTCAAACCCATCAATCCCGGGCATGACCACGTCCAGAAGAATCAAATCCGGCGGGTCGTACTGCGCTATCTCCAAAGCGTCTTCCCCATTTAGGGCCGCGATCACTCTGAATCCGCGATCTTCCAGATAGTCGGATACGGCGCCCAGAATGGCCGGCTCGTCATCTGCCACCAGGATGGCGGGACGATGAGAATTGCATGGGGAAGAGGGTTCTGAAGGGGTGGTCATGAGGCCTCCGTGTATTGTTTGACCAGAGCCGGGATCTCGTGATCTTCAAAGCAGCGGGCCTGTGATTTATCACACAGGCGAGCCGCCTGTGCTACTTCATGGCGGGCCGCGCCGACGGCGTTTTGGGCAGGAGGGGGACGTGCTCCTCCCCTGGAATTTTCAGTACATTTTAACCGGACACAACAAAGTTGTCAGCTTTTCGTTTCGAGGAGGGGACAGGAGGTCGGTGGGGCGCTGTTCCCGCTGATGCAGGGGCGACCGGCCGGTCGCCGCTGGTGGGAGCACGGGATTACGGAAAAGGTGTCGGATTCTCATATCAATTGCCTCCCCCATGGCTGCGACGAGGTATCTCTCCTTGTGCTTCACCGTGGCGATGTCGAATCGGATTTTGGGTTAAGGCCGGCGCATGTGAGGATTAGACAGTTCTTCAGGTTAATTAGCTGTTTATTTGGGTTTTTGTCCCCATTGACACACCTACTCACCCAGTTATCATTCTAATCCAACGCGAATTTCCGATCAAGACTTTTGTCGAGCACTCAGGAACTTGCGCCGCTTACCCATCGGATTGTCTGCAAGCCTCTTTGCACAGTTGAATAAACTCATCCGGGTCCATGTCGTCTCTGATGCCCAACCTGGTGAGGCAGAAGTCGAACCTGACGGGATCATCAGGCTCAATGGCTCGGAACGCGGTCGTGACCTCGCACGCTGTGCGGAGATTTGCCTGCTTCCTTCGCGTGAGTCCCAATTGGAGACATATCCTGTGCATGTGTACATCCAAGGGAACAATGAGTTTCGAGGGAGGCACCTCGTCCCAGCCGCCGGGATCCACCCCATCGCGTCTCACCATCCAGCGGAGGAAAAGGTTCAGCCTTTTGCACGCGCTACCCAGTCTCGGCGGAGGCAGCAGACTCCGCGGCTTGGAATCGAAGACCCCGGACAATTCGTCCACGAGGCGCCCCAACGCGGGAATGATCGTGTCATGATCATCTTGGAAACCCCGCAGGAAACACTCCCGGAGCGAACCACATTGCCGGATCACCCGCTTCACGCCATAGAGGAAGGTGGCCAGTTCCTGGCCAGTGGTGAATCTGTGTTTGAAGTCCCGGAACGTCTGTTCAAGGGATGTCCTGGATGCGCGCATCAGGAAATCGTGCGGTGATTCGAGGCGGTCAAGAACTACCGACACGCTTTTCAGGATCTGCCGCACATTCCCGTACGCGAGAGCCGACGCTGCCAGCGCAACGATCTCCCGGTCCTGCAAGGCGTCATAAGCATAGAGGAATTCAAGAGGGTCCGGGTGAACGAACTGGCGGACATTGAATCTAGAATATAGTGCGCGAAGGTGATCCTTGTATCTTGCGGCAGGCATGGCGCTTTCTGCAGGAATGCGTTCTCCTGGCATGGGCCTTTTTCTTACCCGAATTGAGGGATTTTGGGAAGGGATCTCGGGTCGTTCCCAATCGCGGCGGAAGAGATCTCACCACAAAGAGAAAGAGAAGAAAAAAATCCAAGCATCAATACACCGAGAAGAAAATATTATTGGGGTTTCTTGGTGTCTTGGCGGTCGGATTTGTATTGGTAGCGTAGGCGGCTCGCCTGCGAGGATGTGACGCGGCTCCCCGGTGATGTCGGCGCGCCTACGCCAGGCGCTTCAGTCCGTCCGCCAGCTCTTTGAGCCCGTCTCGGTCAAGGATCGTGATGCGCCGCGCGTCCGACCGGATCAAGTTCCGGCCGGCCATCTTGGTAAGTATGCGTGAGAGCGTCTCGGGGATAGTGCCAAGCATTGATGCCAACTGGTTCTTGGGCACATCAAGGACTATCTGATCCTGGCCGCGCTGCCGATCGCTCAGGTAAAGGAGATGAGCGGCCAGCCTTCCCGGCACCTCCTTGAGGGACAGATCATCCACCAATTGGGTAAACCTGCGCAGCCTGCGGGAAAGTATGCCGAGCATATTCAGGGCGAGGGATGGATTTTTCTCGATAAGTTCCACGAAAGCGCGCCTCGGTAGAAAACACATCTGACTGTCCTGCAAAGCTATCGCGTGGGCTGGAAACGGACGGCCCTCAAAAACGGGCACTTCGCCGAAAGGCTCGCCGGGCCCGAAAATGTGGAGAATCTGCTCCTTGCCGTCCGGGGAAAGCTTGAAGATCTTCACGCGACCGGCCATTACTACATAAAAGCCGTCACCCGGTTCGCCTTCGGAGAAAATTGTCCGGCCGGCCGCGAAATGCCGGGCAATGGCAATCGAGGCCAAATCTCTGAGCTGGTCTTCGGGAAGCCCGTCGAACAAAGGGATTTTCCCCATTTGTGCCGTCATGTCCATGTGCTGACACTCTCCAAGCTGACGCGTCCCTGGTACAATCCGACCGAAATCTCCCCGAATTGACTCAAGTCAATGCTTCGCAGCTTCACAAGGATCATACGATTTATGTAACGGAATTCGGGCTCGTGGTAGGGCCGGGTTTCAAACCCGCCCGTTCCGGTCCGACACCATGCATCATCACTGAATTGACCAGAGGAACCGCGAGGTGTCAAGATCAGATTGCGGACAATTGTAACCGTGCAACCATTCACTGGATGCCTTCACCGCAACGTAGCCCAGGCTTTCGAGCCTGCGGGCTATTCAAATTTTTGTGAGGCAGGCTGGAAAGCCTGCCCCACATTCGCTTCAATGCTTTCCGCGCGCCGGTGAATGGTCATAGGACGAACCATGAAATGGAACGTGCAGGCGGAAGAAGCTGTCTCCATGATCCCGTTCTTCATACGGAGACGCGTCAGAAAGCGGGTGGAGGAGGAAGCATCGCGGGTTGGGGCTTCCGAGGTTACGCTTGAGCATGTCGAGTCCTGCAGGCGGAAGTTCCTGAGGAACATGGAAGCCGAGGTGAAAGGTTACCAGGTGGAAACCTGTTTCGGAACCTCGGGCTGCCCCAACCGAGCTGTGACCGATGACGGGTTGGCTGAGGACTTGGAGAAACTGCTTGCAGACAAAGACTTGTTGGAGTTCCTGAAACAAAAAGCACACGGTCCTCTGAAATTGCACCACGAATTCCGCGTCTGCGTATCGGATTGCCCCAATGCGTGCTCACGCCCCCAGATAGCGGACGTGGGGCTCATCGGAGCGGTCCGCCCGAGAGTCGGTAAAGAACCTTGCAGCCGATGCCTTGCATGTATAGATGTTTGCAAGGAGGGCGCGATCCGTGTGGACGATGAGCAGGGCAAGCCGGAAATCCGGTACGATAAGTGCGTCTCGTGCGGCCAA
>DYLG01000196.1 GCA_020722215.1 Desulfomonile tiedjei | reverse complement strand
AAATCGTGCCTCGTGTCCGCGGGATTCGCCGCGATGACGACAGGCAAGCCATAATAGTCGGAGCGGGCGATGCGGGAGAAATGCTCATCCGGGAGATCAGACGCAATCCGCAATCCGGATTCAGGGTGCAGGCGTTTTTCGACGACGATCCTGCAAAGAAGGGGATGTCTATTCATGGGGTTCCGGTTAAAGGGGGCATTGAGGACGTCCGGGCTTACGTGAAGCGTTCGCCGGTCAACACCGCGCTGATTGCTATACCTTCCGCGGACAGAGCCCAGATGAAACGCATCCGGGATCTGTTCAGAGAACTCAACATCTCGGTGAAGACCTTGCCGCGGTTGCATGAAATGATCGAGAAGGTGTCCGCTCTTTCGCAGCTCAGGGACATAAATATCACCGACCTTCTCGGCCGTGAGGAGATCAGAATAGATTCCGCGCAGGTCCGTGAACTCATTGAAGGAAAGTCGGTACTGGTCACCGGAGCAGGGGGAAGCATCGGATCAGAGCTTTGCATGCAGATCGCGCGGAGAAATCCCAGCCGGCTGGTGCTTCTCGATCATGGAGAGAACAGCTTGTTTCATATCCACCGGAGGTTAAGGAGTCTCCGTGGAGACGGCTCCGGCCCGATTCTCGTTCCCCTGCTGTGCGACCTTGCCGACAGAAGGACTGTTCTGCCGGCGCTGAGAAAGCACAAGCCTGCAGTAGTTTTTCACGCGGCAGCCCACAAACACGTGGCCATGCAGGAATTGAACCCCCTGGAATGCTTCAGGAATAACGTCGGAGGAATAAGGACCCTGACTAACGCTTGCATTGAGACGGGAGTAGACAGGTTCCTTCTCATCTCCAGCGACAAGGCGGTCAACCCCACAAGCGTCATGGGAGCCACCAAGCGCGCATGTGAACTTTATTGTCAGGCTCTGGCGCCCATGGCGGATACTCAGTTCATGTCGGTTCGGTTCGGAAACGTCCTGGCCTCGGAAGGAAGCGTTGTTCCCCTGTTCATGGAGCAGATCGAAAAGGGAGGGCCCCTTACCGTCACGCATCCGGATGTGCAGCGGTACTTCATGACCATATCTGAAGCCGTTACCCTCGTGTTGCAGGCCTGTGCACTGGGGGAATCGGGCCGGATATTGATCCTGGAAATGGGCGAGCCCGTCAGAATCGTGGATCTTGCCCATCAGTTGGTGGCACTTGCCGGCAAGGGCGGCGACGACATCAGGATAGAATTCATCGGCCTGAAGCCCGGCGAGAAGATCACGGAGCAATTGTGGTCATCGGGCGAGACATTCCACCCGACAGCCCATGAGAAAATAAAGGTAATCACTCAGAAGGCCTCGGATCCCGAAGAGATCCTGGCCAGGATCAACGCCGCGGTTGACCTGGTTCTCAAGGGAGCGGACACTGTGGATGTGCGCAAGGTTTTGCAGGGCATCGTTCCGGAATACAAGCCGGTGAAGGAGTCTCTTCTTGTGGATTTTACGGGCGATATTCCTCACGACCAGAGCGTTTCCGGCTCTTTCAATACCCTGCCAATATAAAAGAAAACGTCCTGAAGGGAACCGGGATCATTGACGGACCGACTCAAGTCAACCGCAATTCAGTGGCTCGGCGACATTGCTCTGACCGCCCAGTTCCTTGAACCGTCCAATCATGATCTTCTCCTACGCAACATCAGCTTTCTTGCGGACAACCTTGAACGAACCGACGTGAGAATCGCCAATTGGGAAGCGCCATTGATGGGAGACGAAGGGGTTAACCCCCGGAAGAAACTCGCAATACACACCGACGAGTACACGGCGCGTCACGCTTCGGGCTTGAACCTGAATGTCGCTCTCACAGCCAACAATCACATATTGGATTGCCTGGAATCCGGGCTTCGCAAAACCGTATCCTTCCTTGATTCCCTTGGAATAAGGACCGCGGGATGCGGTTTGTCCGAACCGGAGGCCGCCGCTCCGGCAATCATCGAGGCGCAGGGGGCGCAGATAGTGGTCCTTGCTTACGTTGATCAGTCAACGAATCCGAATGTGATGCCTGGTCACGAGAAGTATCTCAACTGGATGGAACCTGATCGAGTGCTCTCCGAGGTCGCCCAATGGCACGCACGGGGCGCTTTGGTCCTGGTGCATTTTCATTGCGGCATGGATTTCGTGCCCCTTCCGTCGCCGGATCACAGGCGCCTTGCCCGCAAGGCCATTGAAGCCGGCGCGTCCGTTGTCGTATGTTATCATCCACATCGGATTCTGGGTTACGAGCGCCGGCTCGACGGTTACATTTTCTACAGCCTTGGCAATCTGATTGCCGGTTCCATATATCCCTGGCCGCGGTTCACTCAGCCTACCGCGGTGGTGACGTGTCGCTTTCGCGGCCGCCGCGTGGACAATCTCGGCATACGGTATTTCATACTGCGCAACGGACAACTGGAACATGACACAAGAGGCAGAGGAGCCCGGATGCATCGCGCGCTCAACCCACGGCTTAGCCTGCCCGACGCCGCGTACGAGCGCGTCTGGGCGAGGGCCCTGCTCTACGAAATGGCGGTGACCAGACCTCTGCATTTTCTCAGGCGCAATCCGAATCCCTTAAGGATCATCCGCGCATTGGAGAAGAGGCATGTTGCGGAGTACTGGAACCTTGCGAAAAACCTGTTGAGAAAAAGAAACGAACCACCAAGACACAAAGGATAAGGATTCAAGATTGAGCGGAAAACACCAGGCGTACGTCGGACTCCGCACGACGCAGTCGGCGCGCGGAACCCGCTCGCCTTCGTTGCCGAATATGCGGCTGGGCCTGATTCCCCGGCCGGCATAGTGAGAGTTCTTGGTGGAGGGGGCCGAGGAGGCCCCTTCTTGCAAGAAGGGGTCTCCCCGGTAGATTCCCGCCTCCAACAAATAGCCCATGAGCCTGTCGAAGAAAATATATGATCGGAGCCCGGTGTGGTTCCAGGACCTTATGGTGTCGCTTCAGGGATTCGTGTACAACCGCCGCAGGTGGGACGCGCCTCTGGGCCGCAGTCTGTTGGCCGAGCTGAGAGAAAGCCAATGGTGGACTGCCGATCAGTTCCGCGATTATCAGGCGGAGAAATTCCACAAACATATACTGTTCGCACAAATAAACGTGCCGTATTATGCGGAATTATTCTCAAGCAAAGGAATAACACCGCGGGACATCCGCAGCGTTGACGATATCGCGCGGATTCCTTTCCTGAACAAGACCCTGCTGCGCGCCAGACCCCTGGATTTTCTCCGGGGAGGCCGGCCTCACAGATCGTGGAACAGGCACTTCACGAGCGGCACAACGGGCTCGCCCATGAATCTGTACACTTCGCGGGAGAGTTTCACCCGAGTTTGGAGTTTCGTATTTCGATTGAGAGAATGGTGCGGATTGAGCGATCCCATATATCCGAGGCGGGTCCAGTTCACCGGCCGGGACATTGTTCCGAACGGGAGCGCCGCCGGTGACGGGCCGATCTGGCGCAGGAACGTGGCCGGCAACGCGCTGCTCATGTCAACAAGCCATCTGTCTCGGCAGACCGTGCCCGCATACGTGCAAGCGATGAAAAATTTCGCGCCGGAGCTGATCGACGGTTACCCTTCGGCCATTGCCGTGGTGGCTCGGGTTGCACAAAGGCTAGGTCTTGAATTGCCGAGGCCGCGGGCGATTATCACCAGTGCGGAGACCCTGCCGGCAGAGGACCGCAGGCTTATCCAATCAGCCTTTGGGTGCAAGGTGTTCAACCAGTACGCGTCCAGCGATACGGGCGCGTTCATCTGCGATTGCGAACACGGCAATCTCCACATCAATCCTGAATTCGGCATCTGTGAGATACTCGATTCCGAGGGCCGGCCCGCGAAACCGGGCGAAGAGGGCGAGATCGTCACCACGTCTTTTTGCAACACGGAGCAGGTCTTTATTCGCTACAGAATAGGCGACGCCGCTGTTCCCGGCCCGCCGGACCCATGCCCCTGCGGCAGAATGATGCCGAGGGTCGAAGCGGTAACAGGCCGGGTTGACGATGTTCTTTACATCCCCGAGCGGGGATTCGTGGGACGGTTCGACCCTATTTTCAAGGGCTTGCACGGCATCTACGAGGCCCGGATCATCCATGAGTCGCTGGGCGTGCTTAGAGTTGAACTCGTGCCGGACCCGGAGTACAACGAGAAGTGCGAGGCAGCTCTCATTGAAAGCCTCCGCAGAAAGGTGGGCCGACAGATCGGGATCGTCGTGGACAAGGTCGCAGAAATACCTCGCGGCCCGAACGGCAAGTTCCGTTCCGTAACCAGCATGTGCCGCAATGAATATCCCGAGGTCTGAGAAGTTTGTGAGGGAAGGTGTTTTCGGGGGAGGGACCTTTTTGAAAAAAGGCCCCTCCCCCGAACCCCCTCCTCCAAAAACTTTCAGTGCGTGGCGGCTCCCGCTGGTCGCCGAGACGTTGTTTGTATACTGGTTCGCAGGCCGGCGCCTGGGAACGAGAAAAAGAGATTCGTATCGGATTTTCTTGGTGGTTTGGTGGTGGTGCATCTTTCAGCGACGAAGAGGGCGATCACGAGGATCGCCCCTACAGGACGGCTCGCCATCCGTGTTCAGATAACCTGCAAACACGGGACGTAGGGGCGAATCTTGTATTCGCCCTCTTGCCCCGGCACAAGGGCCGATAAGACAAGAATGCGGCCACCAAGTGAATGGACCTTTGAATTCTTGGTGTCTTGGCGCCTTGGTGGTCAATTCTCCTTCTTGGTTGCGGCTGCACGCGCGTCGGGCAAGAAGGGGTCTCCCCGGTCAATCCCTACCCACGGGTGTTACTGTGTGCGGGATATTTGCAATAATCAATCCGCCGGGATGTAAGGTCGATTTGCAGGCGTGCAGGTTGGCCGTGAATCTCATGGAGCACCGCGGCCCGGACGGTTACGGTGAATGGGTGTCTCCATCGGAGGATGTGTTCCTTGGCCATCGCAGGCTTTCCATAATCGACCTGTCTGATCTTGCCGCGCAGCCCATGATCGGCCAAAGCGGAAAAGTGCTCACATACAACGGCGAGATCTATAACTTCAGGTCCATCCGAGACCGGTTGGAATCATTGGGGCGCAGATTTCGATCTTCAGGGGACACGGAAGTGCTCCTTGGGGCATTGGAAACGTGGGGCGTCGATTGCCTGAACATGCTGGAAGGCATGTTCGCGTTCGTTCTCTGGGATCCTGCCGAAGAGGAAGCTCTTATTGTCAGGGACTTCTTCGGCGTCAAGCCGCTTTATGTGTTCCAGGGGGCGAACGGTGTTCCGGCAGTTGCGTCGGAGATCAAATCATTCTACGCGTTGCCTGATTTCATCCCTCAGTTGAATCACGACATGTTGCCGGAATTCTTGCGGTTTCGCTGCCTGTGCCGTGAAGAGACCCTTCTCAAAGGAGTCCGGCAGATGCGGCCCGGTGAGTACTTGCGTTACTGCCGGCGAACGGGCTCGCTGATCCGGGTTCGGTATTGGAATCCGTCCTCGGTGCTGATTCCGCAGCCGGAGGAGTCTCATAAGGACGTTACTCAAGCGGAATTCCTCGACTTCTTCCGCGAGACCTTGAAAAGACACCTCATAGCGGACGTGCCTGTGGGGACGCAGTTTTCCGGCGGAGTGGACAGCAGCTTGATCTCAGCCATTGCAGTCAGGGATTTGTCCATAAGACCCAGAGGTTTTCATTGTCAGGTAGAGGAACCGGCGCATGACGAATCGCCGTACGCCCGGGAGATGGCCCAATTCCTCGGCATGGAAACGGAAACCGCGGCGCTGTCCTGCGCGTGCTTCTTTTCCGGGCTTCTGGAAAAACTCACCCGGCATCATGACGAACCGATTATGCACCCGAATTCGTTGGGAATATATCTTGTGTCCCGCCTGGCTCACGGAAAAGTAAAGGCATTGCTTTCCGGCGAGGCGGCAGATGAGTTTTTCGCAGGATATTCCCGTTATCCGCTTCTCCTGATTCACCAATGGCTCCGTAACAGACCGGCTCTTCCGGGAACGCTGAAAGTCTTCGCAGGTTGGTTCGACAGCGGTGAAGGCAGATTGGGCACGCTCATGAACCTCGTGTCGAGCGCGAGCCATACGGGCATCGAGGACCGCATTGTCTCGGGAATAGGCTATATCAGTGGAGAAGACCTCAACGCGCTCCTCGATGACCCCACGGCTGAGCGAAAAAGCGTTGAGCGGCGGGAAGCGCTCCTGCCTGCCGACAGTTGTGCGGACCTGTTGACCCGGTGTCAGTTGTTCGATATCGAAACCTATCTTCCGTCGTTGTTCCTGCGTCAGGACAAAATGTCCATGGCCGCTTCCATAGAAAACAGGGTGCCGTTTGCCACACCGGGCGTGTTTTCGTTTGCAATGCGATTGAGGCCTGAGACGCGAGCCACTATACTCAGCCGGAAGACGTTCCTCAAATCCTGCCTGGCCGAGTACGTGCCGGGGAAAACTGCGCGGCGCAGGAAAGCGGGATTCGGCATGCCCCTGAATATATGGCTCGGCAGTCCCGAAGGCGCCGAGAGACTGCGATCCACGATTGGCCCCGATTCTCCGCTCCACGGCCTGATCAACATGAAGCCCGTAGAAGAGCTTGTCTCGGGATTTGACGGGAAAAGATCCCGGGCCGACACGTTATGGACTCTGTTGAGCCTGCATGTTTGGCTGAACATCTTCTGTCGGGACAGGAAGTCCGTGGTCGATTTCCGGCCCGTTGGCCCGCACCCTGGTCCGCCGATTGAAACACTACGGCACGGAAACGGCCTATGAGCGTGCGTTTGGTTCAGGTCACAACCATTCCCATGACCATCGAATTCCTGTTGCAGGGTCAGATCAAATACGTCAAGGCCAGGGGATTCGATGTTGTTGCGATCTCGTCGCCTGGCGAAGCGCTGGATCGGGTGGCCGAAAGGGACGGCATAACCGTTTACGCGGTGCCGATGGAGCGGGGAATCGCTCCCATTGCCGATTTCATATCCCTCATCCGCTTGTGGCGCGTCCTGCGCCTATGCAAGCCGGCTATCGTGCATGCATCCACCGGAAAGGCGGGGCCTCTTGCCATGGTGGCCGCCCGGCTCGCACGGGCGCCGGTGAAGATCTATTGCCTGAGAGGCGTCATGAGCGACCGGCGCTCGGGCTTGGCCGGAAAGATGCTCAAGCTCCTGGAATGGATCACGTGCCGAACCGCTGACAGGGTACTGGCAGTGAGCCGCTCAGTGGCCGATTTCATGATCAGTGAAAGGCTGTGCCCTGCGGCCAAGATCGCTGTGCCCGCAAACGGAAGCAGCAATGGCGTTGATGCATTGAAGCGCTTCAATCCGGATCTTGTTGCCGAAACGGACAAGACTCGATTCCGGAAGCGGCTCCGCATTCCGCGGCATGCTTTGGTGATAGGCTTTGTCGGTCGCCTTGTCGCGGGCAAAGGGGTGCTGGAACTTGCGTCTGCGTGGGCTCGAATCAGACAGGAATTTGATAAGGCTCACTTGCTGATGGTTGGACCGGTGGAGGCGCAGGATCCGATTCCCTCAGGAGTGCTCGATGCCCTGAGAAGCGACGATCGCGTGACAATGATCGACTTTGTGAAAAACGAGGACATGCCGTATCTTTACAGCCTGACGGACATCGTGGTTCTGCCCAGCTATTCGGAAGGGCTGCCCAACGTTGCCCTTGAGGCTGCGGCCATGGCCTTGCCCGTAGTGGCTACGTTGGTGACCGGCTGCGTTGACGCGGTCGCGGACGGCGTTACGGGAACGCTGGTTCCGCCTCGGGACTGGGAAGCTCTGCACTACGCCATCAAGGCCTATCTTGACGATGCTCCCCTGCGCATAGCCCA
>DYLG01000195.1 GCA_020722215.1 Desulfomonile tiedjei | reverse complement strand
TTCGGTCCGGTATGGATGACGAAGCCCTGAAGGCAAAGTACGGTCTCACCGCGGCCGGCCTGGAGAAGCTTTTCTCGAAGCTCTTGGACAGCCGGGTTATTGGTCCGCACGAGATAAGCGCCAGAAAACAATCGCCCCCAAGCTCTTTGGTCACCGCGTCCGTTTGCCCCTCTTGTGGTTTTTCTCATTCAGCGGAGTTCGCAGAGTGCCCTAAATGCGGGATCGTGGTGGGCAAAAAGACCGGCGCAGTTACCGGCGGACATGTCTTGCCGGCCCCCCACTCTTCCACTGCGGCCGCAGCAGCAGGGGATCAGGGAGATCAGGAAGGGCAATTGCAGCAGCTCATCCTGAGCAAGCAGCTCGAATCGGAACGCGCCGATTTCGACGTGGGCGTCATCTATCTGTTTCTGGGCATAGTTCTTGCCACTGCCGGATCCATAGTTGCCGAAGTGTACGCATTCGGAGTCATCGGCCTGGCATCGACTATGTGCCTGGGGTTGCTGTCATATTTCTACGGCTGCTCCCTGATGGCATCGGGCAAGGGCTATGCAGGCAGGGAAGGAGTAATTCTGGGGATTCTGTTCCTGGTTGGGCCGCTGGTAATCATGCTGCTGCAAGATCGCCTGACCGAAGAGAGAGGATACATCATCGCTGCGGTGTACATCCTGTTCCTCATCATGATGGTCGCTACCAATGTCCTGCTCGTGGCGTGGCTGCAGGGGACCTTTCTCATTTGAACCCCCGCGGCAGTCGCGATGCGATCCAGTTGGGTGCGATGACCAACGGGAACCGTCCCGCGGAACGCGGGATTGCAGTCTTTTCTCGACCGATGCGCTTCGCTTCACTCAGCGCATCCTACGCGAATAGGTAACCGAACTAGCGCAGCGGAGCACTAACATTTTCGAAACCAGGGAGCGTACCGTTTCAGACTGGCTGCCTCACGAAGAATCTCGATCATTTTTCTGTGGTTTTCTTCAAGAGAATAGCCGGCAGCAGTTTGCCGGGCAGCCACAGAAGCAGCTTTCAGGCTCCCCCTGTCCAGGTATCCGTGCATCGCGTCCGCCAGTTCTTCCACGTTTCCCGGTTTGCCAATGACGATCCCGTTCACGCCATGATTGATTATGCCTGATGCTCCGTTGTGCGAGGTGGTGATCACGGGCAGTCCGGCTGCCATGGCCTCGAACACCACCAGAGAGCATGCGTCGTAATAGGTGGGCAGCACAAACACGTCGCACGCCTGGTAGTACGATTCCGGCTGTTTCGTAGGTCCATGGAATTCCACAAGATTGCCCAAATCCAGCCGGTCTGCAAGCCGTTCAAGCGAAGGGGAGGGCGGTCCGCCCACCAACGCTACTCCAAACTTCCCCTCACCGACTCTGTCACGAAGCAGCGCAGCCGCCTCAACCAGATCCCGCACGCCTTTCTTCCTGTAATCATAAGCCATAAAGAGAAAAAGAATTCGGCCGTCAAGACTCAAGTCCGTCCCTATTTCCCGCGGGTCATCCGCCTTGGACACAGCGCCGAATCTTCGCGTGTCTATGCCGTTGTACACGAGCCTTATCTCGTCTTCGGGGATGCGGAAATGCTCGGAGATATCACTTCTCACCATGTGTGAAATCGCAATGATAATCGGCCGGTTATCTTTTCTGAAGGGAGCCGACTCTATCCAGGCCCGGGCATGATACTTGGGGGACAGAAACGCGAACAGTCCCTTGACAAGCCTAGCGACCGGATTCCGCACTGCCTCGAGCTTTCTCAAGGTGCTCCTGCGGTGAACGCCTCCATGGCTCTGATACACGTTCATTTCGAGGGTGTTGCCGAACCCGAGCACAACGTCGAAGTCCTCACCCCGCACCATCTTCCTGTGCGCCAACGCGAAGTGCAGTATCCTCACGGACGCGGGCATCCATCGAGGAAGCCTGGGAATCGGGTGAAATAGGGCCTCTCTGGGGTCCCCGTCCCACGAATGGCCATAGACGTGAACCTCCCACCCGTCAGCAACCAGAGTCCGGGCCAGCAGCACCGCGTAGCTCTCGGCACCGCCGCTGTGCATGCTGAAGTTCTCCATGGCAAGAGCGATCTTCATCCGAATCTCGAGAAATCGAAACGTTCAGCGCAACCGTTTGTTGACCTTGGAAAATGAAACCACTAAGTCACCAAGACACGAAGAAATCCAAAAATAACTAGCTGATATTGTTGTTGATCAATAGAACCTGCAATTGATGAGCGGACGCGGTCGATGCCCGAGCTGTTTCAGACGGAATCGCTTCCCTTTGTGTCTTTGTGTCTTCGTGGTTCGTGCACCAGACCCTTTTCCCATGCCTTGGCATGCTTCAACCACACATAGAAAGCACTGTTCACGGCAATGACAAGGCCGGGCAATCCGTCCAGCAAGCCCAGCTTCCACACGGCGCATTCGAGGAACTTGCCGAAACCACGGACAAGTCCCCACAACAGATACCAGACCGACCCCGGAGCATTGCGCCTCTCAGCGACCGCACTGGAAAACGAGTTAATAGTCCTTACCTGGTCGGATATGTCGCGGTAAACAAAGTGAAGAAGAGGACTATGGAGTCTCTCAACCCGGCCGTTGACCTCGAGCCGCTCGTGGATGCCTTCTCCGATCCACATCCCGCAGCCCCGCCGGACGAGTCTGACCTTTCGGTCAGGATACCATCCCCCATGACGAATCCACCGGTTCAGATATCGGCTCAGTCGCGGCATGGAGTATGCCGCCACATGCCGGCCCCGGTTTGAAACGGCTGCGAGAATCTCCTGCTGCGAGTTCTCCGATAACGCCTCATCCGCATCCAAGTTGAGGATCCATTCTCCGGAGGTCAACTCCATTGCCGCCTGCTTCTGGGCCGCGTAACCCGGCCACTCCCTGTGATACACCTTTGCGCCGGCAGCCAGGCAAATGTCCACGGTGGCGTCAGTGCTGCCCGAGTCCACCACAACAACCTCGTCGGCCATGTCTACACTATCGAGGAGGTTTCCGATTCGGTCAGCTTCGTTCTTGGCAATTACCGCCACGCTCAAGAGGTGACGTGATAGGGGCCGTTCGGTGGTGTCCATGAAGAGGGATGTTAGAGAGGATTGGAGTCGAAGTCAACGATGGCCGGCGCCACGAGTTAACATAATATATCTTATCGGACGTTGGCCGCACGCGCCGCCGGCTCACTGCTCAGTCCCACGCACCGGATTCACCTGAACCTCGATCCCGATTGTCCTGATTATGTTGGCTATGGCTTGCGCCGTCTCCCACGGAGCGTGCGCCACCACGCACGATCCCATGTGATCCACTTCCCACGCGATGGCATACGCGTCCTCCTCGGTGATATTCAAAGCCACCATGGAGACGTTCATCACTTCCTGGTACGTGTTATAGTCATTATCAATGATCCGCACTTCGTACAGGGCGCCTTTGTCGTCGGAATCGTCCTCCTTTTCCGGCGGAAGGCCTTGGACAGGAGGAAAACGCCTCGTCACGTAGCAACTCAGCGGGTGTGACGCCGCATCAGCGGCCGACCCAGTACCAGACAAGGCATTATTCAAACCGGTGTTCATGCTCAGTAGAAGACTTCGGCAGGAGCGAATCTATTCAACTTTCAGAGACATCTCCGGCCCCATCTGCAATGTCCGCGTCACCGTGCATCCTTTGGCAATTCCTTCAAATGCCTTGAGTTTCTTGCCATCGCCGAGTTGATCAGCCACGTTGCGAATGGTGACGTCAATCTTGGATATTCGGTCCGGCTTCTCGCCGTAATCCCATTCCACTTCGGCTTCCACGTCCCTAAGTTCCACGTTGTGGCGCCGCGCTGCCCAGAACACACCGGTCAACACCTCGCAGGACGCAACCGCGGCAGCCGTGAGTTCAGACGGATTTGGGCCCGAATTCTGTCCGCCGTACTTCTCCTTGAGGTCAACGACGAACGACCAATTGTCCGATATGACCTCCATCTTCCGTGGACCTGTCTGTCTTAGCTTGAGCTTCATAGTCTCCTGTCCCGCAGAGAAATCAACATGAAAGGGTACATGGCACGTCCGTGCAACGACGCTGTCGCGGCCGGTTCTTTCCGGTACCGAATCAAACCGTTTTCGGACCGAATTCAAGGAGTTCCATCAGGAAAGAGTTCGACGGCCTTTTGCAGGTCGGACACCCTGAAGATGAACAGAGCCGACACACTGTCGGAAAAACCCGAACCGTACGTGTAGTGGATGTTGATGCCGGCGTCTCCCAGTCTCTTGGATATGCGGTTAAGTACTCCCGGTCTGTTGTCCAGAACCAGGCCGATCACCTCCTGGATTTTCACCTGGTGGCCCGCCTTTTGCAGAACATCCACCGCCCTGTCCGGATTGTCCGTGATCATCCTGATCATGGAGTACTTGGCCGATTCCTTGAGAATGGCTTCGTAGTAGTCCCGAGGAGCCACTCTCCGACCGGTTTGGGCCCGCACCTCGTACAGAGCCAGGAGGTATTCATTGGCATCCTGGATGCTCATGGCTTCTATATTCACGTGTTCATCCTTCAATGCGGAGGTGAACTTGGCCAATTCCCCGGGAGCGTCCGCAAGCATCACTTCGAGCTGTTTCTTGATGGGCATGTGTCAACTCCACTGAACAATGTCTTCCGTCATCAACCATTATGCCTCAATTGTGCCCAGGCTCAATAGAAAAGATTTGCGACTCGGAGTGCGCGGTCACAACACATTGATATGAAGTCACTTTGTCAACTGCATTTGCGGTTTCCCCTCATGCCCGGCTTTTTCGTGATGAGAGCCTCTCCCGCTGAAGTGAATGCTGGGATCCTGGAAAGTTATTTCTTGAAACGCAACCGGATGAGCCTATAATGTGAGATTCCAGTGTGGCGACCAGGTTCTTCAGACGTGCGCCAAACCCGGCTGCCTCATTACTGAATGCGTGCGGCACTGTTTCCGGCCGGCAGCCGCCGAAGGGGGGTGCAGGCCGGCATTTCAAGAGTTCTTGGTGGAGGGGGCCGGGGAGGCCCCTTCTTGCAAGAAGGGGTCTCCCCGGTAAACTCTTACCGCTCCCCGGCGCACCCTCACCGCGGTGGATTGAGGATGCTGTTGAGGTCGGTGACGCCTTTCAGGTCGGCTTTTTCCGCGAATCGGGCGTCCACAAGGCCCTTAATGTTGTTGTTTTTCAGTAAGCCGAAGCGGACCATTTCGTTTGCAAGGCGCCGAATTTCCGTTTCCTTTGGTATAAACCTGTCATACACGATTCTGTTGGGGGGAGCGGTAAGCGCGTACTCTACGAGGTCAAGGGGCTGGTTCCAGTACTGGGCTGCGATACGGGCCGCTGCCTTGGGGTGTTCTCGCGCCCAAAGGCCTGATCTGGCCGCGGCCTGCACCAGCATTTGAACCCGCGACGGATGTTTGTCGATGAAGTCTTGTTTCACCAGCAGCAGATTGCAGATGAATCCCGGCCACACGTCCTCCACGTAATAGAGCACCTTTGCTTCGCCGGATTTCACGGTTTTGGCCGCAAAGGGCTCTCCCACGAAGTAGGCGTCAAGCGAGCCCGCTGCCAGAGCGGACGCCATGTCAGGGGGGTTGATTTCCAGTATGTTGAGATTCGTCCCACCCAGACCGAATTTCTCGGCAAGCCGGCGTGCTGCGATGTTATGCCCCGAGTACCTCATGGGGACTGCTATGGTCTTGCCCGCAAGATCCGAGAAGTCCCTGACGGTCAGATCCTTGCGGTAAACCAGGGTGCTCTCGTGGCGATTGCCTATGTACACGATGCGCACGCCCGCGCCTTGCTGATGCAGAACAATGGACAGAGGGGCAATTATGAACGCGGCCTGAATGTCATTATTGCGTAATGCCTCTCCCATTTCGGCGAACGAGCTGAATTTGAGGGCTTCGAAGCGCACTCTGCCCGAATTCCTTGACGCGTAATCCACCAGCGGACATGCCAGATTGGTGATTACAGGCATATACCCCATGCGGACCACAGGCCGGTCCGAGGCTTCAAAGTTGAGCGAATAATGAAGGCATGTGATCAGGACGAGCCACCCCAGCGCCGTGATTGCCACAAACCATCCCGTAGGAATGCGCGCTGCGAGACGTGCGGCAAAATCAAAGGGCATAGTGCACTCCCAGGTCGGAATAGACACGGCGTCGGAGGTTTTCGAGATTGGGGTCCCGGTGGAAATCTCTTGGATGGGGGAAATCGAGTTTCATGTCCATCTTCACCCTTGCCGGGCGGTCGCTGAACAGAACGACGCGATCCGCCATGACAAGGGCTTCGTCAATGTCATGAGTGATGAAAATGATCGTCCTTTGAATCAACTCATGCATGTTGATGATTTCTTCTCTCATTCTGAGTCTGGTGAGGAAGTCCAGGCCTGCGAAGGGTTCGTCCATGAAAAGAATCTCGGGGTTGCCCACAAGCGCTCGTGCAATCTCCGCGCGGCGTTGCATGCCCCCTGAGAGCTGGCTGGGGTAGAGGTGCTCGAAGCCCTTGAGGTCCACTATATCTATGTATTCCTGAATCCTTTCGGTCATTTCCTTCTTGTTGTTCAGACTGCGGACCCCGAGCTTCACGTTCTCCCACACGGTCATCCAGGGCAACAGGCCGCTGTGCTGAAACACAAATATGCTGTCCGGAGTGGGTCCTGTCACCTCCTTGCCGTCCACGAGCAGCACTCCTGACGTGGGGTAATCAAATCCTGCGATTATCCTGCAAAGTGTTGTTTTCCCGCAGCCGGACGGCCCCAGGATGCACACCAGCTCGCCGTCCTGAAACTCCAGGTCGATGTTGTCGAGAACCGACAGGGAGTCTCCCTTGCGAACCAGGGGATCCGTATCCGCAGTACGACGCTTTGCGCGGCGTTCCACGAACGACTTGCACAGTTGGCGAATCAGCACGTGCCCCATAGTTACGCGGACCCCCACGAGAGAGATCTGATTTTCATCAGTTGCGAGATGACCCTGTCCAGAACGACTCCGATGATTCCTATGGCAATCATCGCGTCCATAACGAAGTCCATTCTCAGAGCGTTCCGTGAATCGAGGATAAGATATCCCAGACCCGATTTCACCGCAATCATCTCGGCAGCCACCACCACCAGCCAGGCTATGCCGAGACTTATGCGCAACGCCGGCAGCACTTCGGGCAGGATGGCAGGAATGATGACTTTTGTCGCGGTCTCCAGGCTGGAGAAATTGAAGTTTGCCGCGACCTGGAAGTAAATGGGACGAATGTGGTTCACCGCGGTTATGGTGGAAACGAGCAGCGGGAAAAAGCTGGACAGGAAAATCAAGAATACCGCGGGCTTGTCGCCTATGCCGAACCAGAGGACCGCCAGCGGAATCCAGGCCAGCGGCGATATGGGCCGAAGAAACTGGATTAACGTGTTGGCTGCCAACTGGGCTCCCTTCCACCATCCCAGGACAATTCCCAACGGGAACCCGACAACTACCGCCGAATAGTACCCCCAGGTCACACGGTAAAGGCTTGCCACAGCGTGCTTGAGAAGAGTTCCGTTGGCGATGAGTTCCCACATGCCCTCAGCCGCCTCCAAAGGACTGGGGAACACCGCAACACTCCAGCCGCTGATCCATTTCACCGCCTGCCACACCGCCAGCACAACCACGAAGGCCAGCGAAGGAAGAAAGATGCGCGTTATCCGATTCACGGCATGTTCCTCAAAAGGATGAATAGACATAAGTACCCTGATTCATCAATTCGGTCACGAACTTTTCTTAGAGGAGAGGAAAGAGTATTCCGGGGAGGCCCCTTCTTGCACGACGCGGCCTCCGGCCGCAACCAAGAAGAAGAATTAACCACCAAGGCGCCAAGACACAAAGGACA
>DYLG01000194.1 GCA_020722215.1 Desulfomonile tiedjei | reverse complement strand
CGGACTGGTCGTTCACCTCCTGTTGCTCTCCACCCCGCCTCATGGCGACGCAGTTGCAGTCGGTTACAGGCTGTAGCGTAGGCCTGGAGAGGACTTGCACCTCTCTGATTTTGAGTGCGCTCGCAGGCGCACTAGGGGCGGTTCGCGAACCGCCCTACTCTGTCTCGACCAAGGCTTCTTTGTGTCTTGGTGCATTTGTGGTTTGATTTGCGCTTCGAAGGCATGTTCAAGGTGAAATGTTACGCTGAAACCAACCGTACCTCGGAGGCCGTTGTATGCTTGGACGAATTGCGCGAGTGATTGTCGTCGCCCTGCTGTTGGTTTTTCATGCCGATGCGAATAGCGCTCAGTCGGAGCCGCGTGGGCAGCGCAGGCTCATGCTTCTCTGCTCTACGACTCAGATAGCGGATTTTGCGCGGCAAGTGGTCGGAGACAGTTGCGAAGTCCGCTGCATTCTTGCTCCGGGAGCGGATCCGCATACGTACATGCCCACTCCCGGTGATGCCAAACTGGCCTTGCGGTCGGATCTATGCATTCAGAACGGCTTGCACCTCGAGGGAAAGAACTGGATGCAAACCCTTGCTGAGGACGCGGGAAAGCCGGTTATCACATGCACCGAGAGAGTGGAACCCATCAAGATGGATCAGGAGGGCCAAAAGGTCCTCGACCCCCATGCCTGGTTTTCGCCCAAGAATGCGGCTATTTATGTGAACAATATTCTCAGAGCTGTTTCTCGGATGGACCCTGAGCGCAAAGATGAGTACGAGGCCAGGGCCAAGCTGTATTTGCAGCAGTTGCGGGTGCTTGACTCCTGGATTAGGGAGCAGGTGAACCTGATCCCCCCGGATCGAAGAATACTGGTGACAAGCCACGACGCGTTCAACTATTTCGCCGAAGCGTATGGGTTCAAGAACCGGGCTCCTGTGGGCTGGTCCACTGGGAGTGAAGTAGGCGCAGGGATGACGCCGGCGCGGCGAAAGATGGTGATCGATTCCATCAAGAGCCTGGGCATCAAGGCCACCTTTGTGGAAACCAGCCTGAATCCCAAGCTCATTCGAGAGATCGCCCGGGATGCCGGCGTCAGGATCGGAGGCGAACTGTATTCCGATTCAATGGGCGAACGGGGGTCTGCGGGCGAGTCCTATATAGGTATGATGCGCGAGAACGTGATTGCCATAGTGCAGGCTCTCAAGTAGTGAACCGATACCACGTAGGCATCAACCGTCTAGGAGCCTGTCGCTTAACCTCCTTTTCGTTCAAGATCGCGCCACGCGGGTTTGTTTGAGTGCCGGCGTGCCACGCTTCGAGCATCTACACGGGTTGCGCGACAGGCTCCTAGCCCGTTCTGCTCGACGTCATCGTTGCCCCGTCACGCGTAGCTTCCTTCCTCCGGGATTTCTCTCCAGGGGGTTTCTCTCGCTCCCAGGCTGCCTCTCAGCTTCTCTTGCCTGTCGTATTCCTCCTGGCATTTCACGCACATCCTTGCCTCGGGGAACAGCCGAAGACGTTGCTGGGGTATGTCTTCGCCGCATTCCTCGCACTCGCCGTATTCGCCTCGTTTGAGCTTCTCCAAGGCGTCCTCGATGTCCTTGACTTTGTTGAGCTGAATCATGGTCAGCCTTGCTTCAAGCTCCCGGGAGATCTCCTCAGTGGCCAGGTCCGTGTCGTCGCCTTTCTCAATGGCAGTGATGCTCGCAGCCGTCTTGATTGAAGCCAACTGGTCCAGCAATGCCTTTCGGGGATTGAACTCGTCGGATCGTTCCGGCCTTGCCGCCTTTGTCTCTTCCCTTGAGTCCGGCCTCGATTCCGGCGCAAGCGCTGCATCAGGCGAAGGGGCGGTCGGTTCGGCAGCTATGGCCTCAGGCAAGTTTGTTCTCAGTCTAGCGAGGAGCTTGGGGTCCACGACCCTATACAAATTCTTCCCTTCGACCGATTTCCTTTCTATGAGGCCCTTCTTTACCTTTCCCCTGACGCTATTCGGTACTATTCCAAGCGCTTGCGATATCTGCTCGCGAGTCATCCACATGAACTCGTCCTCCTCAGTACCATTTTCTGCCCGGTTAGGTTAATCATCGCGAGTGTATCGGGCAAGTGATGACGAAGAGATTTTCGCGATCATTGGCGCGAAAATATTCCGGGTCGGTCTCTTCCCTTTCCGGCAGCGATTTTGATTGAATTCCCTTCTTCATCCTTAGACGTGGGACAAGTGGCGTCAACAGAAGATTCCGTGGCAAACACTCATTCCTGTGGCGCAGGCTATGCTTGAAAACGGTCCTGCAAGTTGATATTCTGCCTATCTGTTATGGGGTCGTCATAACAAGAGATGTGCAATTGGTTACGGCCCGACTACGGGGTTAGACCTGCGTATCCGCCCAAAGTCGGGCTTGCCCAACGGGAAGGGGCGGATGCCTATAGTCCCAAGCATTGAAGTTCGCGTCGACCAAAGTCACCCTCCCCCAACCCCTCCAGTCAGGGGTGCATTTTCCCTCTTCACCGGCGGGAGAGGCAGGGTGAGGGGGCACTCTCAATCGAATTGTGTTCGCGCAAGTCTCAACGCGGTTGACTATAGACCGTCCCCTGCACTGGACTGAGAACTGTATTTCGGGACCGGCCCTGAGCCCCCCATTCGATTCTAAACAAACGGAGGAACCTGGATGAGACCTTACTTCGAGAAAATGACCGAATTCGGCAAGGCGCTTTCCCCTTCGAAGATCAAACAGACAGAAGATAACCTCGCCCAAATCAAGGCGGTCGAAGAGGAGATCAGGCAGGAGATCGAAAAGGTCAAGGCCGCCGGACTGCCGGCCAAGAAGATAAACGAGAGGGGCCAGCTCACCGTCTGGCAAAGGCTCGAATATCTCGTGGACCCGGGAACTTGGCGTCCTCTTCACACGATTTTCAACCCGACGAACAATGAAGAAGGAACCACTGGAGTAATAGACGGCCTGGGCAAGATCAACGGCAAGTGGGCCATGATTATCGGATTCGATAACAAGGTCCTTGCCGGGGCATGGGTGCCCGGGCAAGCGGAAAACGTTCTCAGGGTTACCGACCTGGCCAAGCGGCTCAACATCCCGCTTGTCTGGTTGGTGAATTGCTCGGGCGTGAAACTGACCGAACAGCAGGAAGTTTACCCTGATCGGCGCGGCGGCGGAACCACCTTTTTCAGGCATTCCGAACTGGAGAAACTGGGAGTGCCGGTGCTGGCCGGGATCTATGGAACCAACCCCGCCGGAGGCGGATACCACGGCATTAGCCCCACCATTCTCTTGGCCCATAAGGATTGCAACATAGCCGTAGGCGGTGGCGGCATAGTGAGCGGCATGACCCCCAAGGGGTTTTTCGACCTTGAAGGCGCTGACCAGATCATAGAAGCTACTCGCCACTTCAAGGAGGTTCCTCCGGGGAGCGTGAGTATTCATTATGACGGGACAGGATTCTTCCGCGCAGTGTATGAAACGGAAGAAGCCGTGCTGGACGCCCTGAAGGACTACATGTCCGGAATGCCCGCGTTTAACCCGAAGTTCTTCCGTGTGGCCGACCCGGCTGAGCCGCGATTCAGCGGTGATGACATCGCGCGTTTGGTCCCGTTCAATCAGAAGATGGTTTACAGCTTCGAGGACGTGCTGGCTCGTCTGACTGACAATAGCGAACATATGGAGTTCAAACCCGAATACGGTCCGGAAGTCTACACGGGTCTTGCCAAAGTGGACGGGTTCCTCGTCGGGATCATTGGTAACAAACAGGGCTTTCTCAGGCAGGGCTACCCGGAGTATGCTCCGTATCCCGGCATCGGCGGGAAGCTCTACCGCCAGGGCCTCATCAAGATGAACGAGTTTGTCACCCTCTGCGGCAGAGATCGGGTTCCTATCATTTGGTTCCAGGATACTTCGGGAATCGATGTGGGAGACATAGCAGAGAAGGCCGAGCTTCTGGGTTTGGGGCAGTCCCTGATCTATTCCATCGAGCAGACCGACGTGCCCATGATGCTGTTCGTGCTGCGCAAGGGCACTGCTGCGGCTCATTACATTATGGGAGGTCCCACGGCCAACAACCATTGCGCCTTCACCCTGGGCACCCCGACCACAGAGATATACGTGATGCACGGGGAAACCGCCGCTGCAGCATCCTTTGCACGACGCCTGGTCAAAGAGAAGGATGCCGGACGCCCGCTGGAGCCCGTAATCGACAAGATGAACGCGCTTGCCCAGCAGTATTACGACCAGTCCCGTCCAATATACTGCGCCAAGAGAGGATATGTGGACGAAGTCATCCCGTTCCATGACATGCGCAAGTACATGGTAGCCTTCACGGATTGCGCATACCAGAACCCACGTTCGATCTGTCCGCACCATCAGATGATGATTCCAAGGATCATCAAAGGATGAGGAGGATTGTTGCAGGGCCGATACGTGACGCCCAGGAACCGGCGCCGAGAAAACATCTCTCGAATCGAGGAACTGGAGCTACTATCCGGTCCTGCTCCCGAAGAACCTGCCGACACTGTATCTTTCGAGAAGGAGGCAAGAAATGGCGGACACTGACAAGAATCTAATGGCTGCCTTTGCAGGCGAGTCCCAGGCGAATCGAAAGTATCTGGCCTTTGCAAAGAAGGCTGAAGAGGAAGGCCGCCCCGGAGTGGCCCGGCTGTTTCGGGCTGCGGCTGCGGCGGAAACGATTCACGCACATAATCACTTGGACGTCCTGGGCGGAGTCAAGTCAACCCTTGAAAACCTGAAGCAGGCATACCAAGGAGAGCACGACGAGTTCACCAGCATGTACCCGGAATTCCTTGCCAAATCCAAGGAAGAAAAGAGGGGCGACGCGACGAAGACCTTCTACTGGGCTAATGAAGTGGAAAAGGTCCACGGAGCGCTCTACCAAAGCGCAATCAAGGCTCTGGAGGCAGGCGAGAGTTTTCCTGAGAAGGACTATTACCTCTGCCCCAAGTGCGGATACACCATTGCGGACGCACCGCCGGAAAAATGCCCGGTGTGCGGGGCTAAGAGAGAAGAGTTCTTCAAGGTAGATTGAGTTCAAGAGGCATCCGGAACCATCCGCCTGGCTGGCCATGTCAAGAAGGGCATCTCTCTTTCGGTGATCGCCTCCAAAGGCGGATCACAACTCACCATCGCTGGAAGGAACTCGGGGAGGCTTCGCCTGCCATGGAATCGAGCCCCCGTGCCACGCGAAGGTTCGGGGTCCATGATCGGAGGGTCAAATGCAGGAGTGTGTGGTCAAAAACATAGGACTACGCGGCGTCACCGTAGCGGACACGAAGATCAGTTTCATCGACGGAGAGAAGGGAATCCTGATCTATCGAGGCTATCGTATCGAAGATCTTGCCGACTCGTCCACATTCATGGAAACGGCCTACCTTCTACTCAACGGTCGCCTGCCGGATGCCTGGGAGCTTGACGATTTCTCGGGACAGATCGTTCAGGCCAGGCAGGCGCCGGAGTACCTGTATGCAGGCCTTAAGAATCTCCCCAGCAAAGCGGACCCAATGGACGTGCTTCAGGCATCCGTGCCGATGTTGGCCGCTGACGACCCTGAACTCTCCGATGAATCCAGAGAAGCCAATGTCCGCAAGGCTGTGAGATTGATCGCCCGAATGCCTGTGGTAACCGCAGCATGGCACAGGATAAGAAACGGCCTGGAGCCTCTGCCCTCCGACGACCACCTGCCCCACGCGGCCAACTTTCTCTGGCAGCTCACCGGAACGAAACCCGACGCGGCTACTGCAAAGGATCTTGACGTATGCCTGATCCTCCATGCGGACCATACGTTCAATGCCTCGACCTTTGCAGCCAGAGAAGTCTGCTCCACGCGTGCTCACATGTACGCCGCGGTTGCGGCCGGAGTGGGCGCGTTATCCGGCGGTCTGCACGGCGGAGCGAACATGCGCGTGATGGAAATGTTGCTCGATTTGGAAAACGTGCCCGACGTGGAAGGATGGATCACGAACAGGATCGAGAAGGGCGAGCGAATCATGGGCATGGGGCATGCGGTTTACAAGACCATGGACCCCAGGGCGTCTTATCTCAAGAAGATGGCCACGCGTCTGGGAGAGAGCAAAGGTCTTCAGAAATGGGACCGGCTGTCCAAACTGGTGGAGATGACCGCACTGGCGCAATTCGAGAAACGCGGCAAGACTGAGATCAAACCAAACGTGGACTTCTACAGCGCTCCCGTGTACCACATGATGGGCATTCCGCGAGATCTTTTCACGCCTATCTTTGCCATCTCCAGGGTGGCCGGGTGGTGCAGCCACATCATAGAGGAGAAATTCGGAGAGGCTCAGGAAAAACCCATGCTGTACAGGCCCACTGCCGAGTATGTGGGCAACTATTGCGGCCTCATCGGATGTGAGTATGAGCCCATGGAGTCCAGGTCCGCAGTTTAGGGCATGTCACCAAATGACTTTGGCGCCCTCAGCACTAAGGCACGGTGTCGGATGATCTTCAAGCATGACGTGGTCATTGTCGGTTCGGGGTTGGCAGGCCTGCGCGCTGCAATTGAAACGGCTCACCAATGGGATACGGCTCTCGTCAGCAAGGTTTATCCCACGAGGTCGCATTCCGGCGCTGCCCAGGGCGGAATAGGAGCTGCACTGGGAAATGAGGAGCCCGACTCCTGGGAATGGCACATGTATGACACCGTGAAAGGCGGAGACTACCTCACGGACCAGGACGCTGCAGAGGTGCTGGCCACGGATGCGGTTCGAGCAATCTATGAACTCGAGCACATGGGAGTGCCCTTCAACAGAACTGCAGAAGGCACAATCGCGCAGAGAGCCTTCGGCGGGCACACCAGAAACTTCGGCCAGGCCCCGGTCAAACGGGCGTGCTATGCTGCCGACAGGACCGGTCGGGTCATTCTGGACACGCTTTATGGGCAGGCGGTGCGACAAGGCCTCAAGGTTTATTCCGAGTTTCAGCTCGTGGACCTGATCGTTAGAGATGGAGGAGTTGCCGGAATCGTGGTTTACGAACTGGCCACGGGAGAACTCAGCGTGATTCACGCCAGAGCGGTCATGTTCGCAACGGGCGGCTTCGGAAAGGTTTTCAAGGTCACGTCCAATTGTCATGCCAACACCGGTGACGGAGTCTTTTTCGCATACCGCGCCGGCATCCCTCTTGAGGACATGGAATTCGTCCAGTTTCACCCGACCGGAATATACGGCCTGGGTGTCTTGATCAGCGAAGCTGCGAGGGGCGAAGGAGGTATTCTGCTGAACAGCCAAGGCAGCCGCTTCATGGAGCAATATGCACCTACCATCAAGGACTTGGCGCCCAGGGATGTGGTTTCCCGCGCTATAATGACCGAGATCCGCCAGGGAAGAGGCATCGACGGAAACGACTACGTGCATCTCGACCTCACTGGGCTTGGAAAACAGAGGATCGAGGAACGGCTTTCCGATATATCGTCATTCGTTCGGATCTATCTTGGGATCGACTCGGCGGAGCAACCGATCCCCGTGAGTCCCACTTGCCATTACATGATGGGCGGAATTCCCACCAACGTGGACGGCCAGGTCCTGGAAAGGCACGGCAACCCCGTGCCCGGTTTCTATGCCGCAGGGGAATGCGCGTGCATTTCGGTTCACGGCGCTAACAGATTGGGGTGCAATTCTCTGGTGGACCTGGTGGTGTTCGGACGCCGTGCGGGAAAAGCGATCTCCGAGGACTTGAAGCGGTTGGAATGGTTGGACCTGCCCCAACATCCGGAAGAGCATGTCTCCATGAGGATCTCATCCCTGAAGAATCACAAGGCAGGCGAGAAAGCTCATGTTCTTGGCAGCGCGGTGCAAGAACTGATGACTGATCGATGCTCGGTGTTCAGAAACGAAAACGACCTGCAAGCGGCTCTGGATC
>DYLG01000193.1 GCA_020722215.1 Desulfomonile tiedjei | reverse complement strand
TATGTGAGCGGTCTTCGCGGCAATCCATCCCGAAAGACTGTTCAATTTGCGCTGCCGATCAGTTCGTTAGCGACAGTAAGGAAATCTCGGCCATATTGGACGACCAGTGATTCCTGGCGCTCGCGAGCCTCGCTCTCGTCTTCAAACGAAGGGCCGGGCGACAGATCGTCCCATGCTTCTTGGAGCTTCTTTGCCAGGGCTTCCGCGTCTAGGGGATCGAAAAAAACCGCATCCGGCAGGTCCTGTTCCCTGTGAACGGGCAGGTCCGATACCAGAGCACGCTTTCCGAGGGCTCTGGCATCTTCGATCACCGTGCTCCAGCCCTCAAAGAGTGAAGGTTGGATGATCATCATTGCTCTTCGCTGAACCTGGATCTGATCGTGACGGGGAAGAAAGCCCAGTATGTGAACGCGGCCCTCCAGGTTGCTCTGCTCAAGATAGTCCGACAGTTCCCGCAAAAGACCTGGGCGGCGCCAGTCAACAGTTGAACCCGTACACGCCATGTGTATGTCCAATCCGCGGTTGGCAACGATACGGGCCGCTTCAAATGCAGTCCGGTGGTTCTTGTGAATGAACAACTGGTTGGGTATCGCGACAAAGCGATCCGGAAGGCCCAGCCTCTTGCAGATCGGTGCCGGATCGCGCTCGAACCAGGACCGGATCGGCACGGTCCTGAAACGCAGGACCCTCAACTTGTCGCGGTAACCGGGAAAGAAGCGCTCAAAGTCGGTCACAACGGCCTGGCTGCTCGCCACCATCAATCGAGCATCGCGGGAGCATCCTGAGATGGATTCGTCCAAGTCTATAAGTGCATCTTCGGGGAAAAAATGAGGGAAGTGCTTGTGCTGAAGATCTGCGGTCCAGCCGAGCCATGGCACGGGAAAGTCGGTTCCCATGGATCGGCCGCAAGGGAATAGGATGGAAGCGTTTCTCGATTCAAGGATCCGCGCAAGCCCCCTCTTGTATCTATCGTCGAGAAGTCTGAGAGAGATCCGAACGCCAGCCATCGAGGGCATCGTCTCATCTATCACTCGGAGAAGCTTGGCTGCAAGTCTGTGACCGAACGGCGGAAAGAAACAAGTCTCCGCACCGCCGTCCACATCGGCGAAATGGCCGGCATCCTTGCGGCCGGCAACAAGAAGGAGAATCTCGTGTTGCTCGTCTTCAGGGAGGCTTCGCAGGGCTCGGATGAGGTTGGCGATATAATAGACGCCGCCGATCCAAGCCTCGCTCCCGACGTTTGACAGGGCAATCTTCATCGACGACCCTTCATCGCTGTCCACACTTTTTCGTGAGATATTGCCTACTTTCGTGCTTGCGAAGGAGGTAGTGAGCCGGAACACCGCAAGTTCTTCAGCAAACACTCACCTTCGCCTGGAAGTCTTCCGGCCGTCCAGTATCCATCGGGCATACTCTTTGACTCCGTCGGTCAATGCCACCTCCGGCGTAAAGCCCAAAGAGCTGATGCGGGAAATGTCCGCCCGCCACCTGGCCGGATCTCCGGCTCTCATTTTACCGGTGAATTCTATTGCCGCATCGCGGCCCAAAGCATTGATGAGCATTTGGGCAAGATCCCGGATTCTCGTTTCCACTCCGGTGGCCAGGTTGTAGACCTCCGCTCGGAACTGCGCACGTTCTACAACCAGGCTGACTCCACAGGCCACGTCCCTTGCGTGAACAAAGTCCCGGGTCTCGTCGCCGGTCCCCAAAAGACTAAGCGTCTGACCTGCGAGCGCTTTCTGGGAGATGTCCCAAAGGACTTGCTTCTCCAGTCCGGCTCCGTATGCGGAGAAAATACGCACGCAACATGTCCTCAAACCGTAAACCGTGTGGAACTCCTCGGCAAGGGTTTCGCATATTCTTTTGTGAAAACCGTAGGGTGAAATGGGTGACGCTGCGGCTGTCTCGTCCACCGGAAGCCTTGCCGGGTTGCCGTACACCGCGGCGCTGGACAGAAAAAGAACCTTTGATTCAGGCGAGTTACGTCTCACCGAGTCCAGCAGTCTGCAACACAAGTTCGCTGAAGCAGCGAAATCAGCCACCGGGTCCTTTACTGAAGCAGGCACCGACGCGGATCCGGCCGAGTGAATCACCGCATAGGGCAAAGAGCATTTGAGCAGCACGTCAAGCGCAGGTGACGGGAGTTCCACATTATGCCATTCCGACCTGCCGGCCGGATCGACGCCCTTCTTGTGCCCCGGACGCATGTCGACGCCAATCACATGTCTGCCGCGATTATGCATCTCAGCGGCTATATGACGCCCCAGGAATCCGCAGGCTCCGGTGACAAGGACGGTCCCGGATGCTTGATTTGGACTCACCATTTCCTCAGCGCCATGGCCGTGCCGTAACCGAGATCAGTGAACTGCCACGTAGCAAACCGATGATCCGATTCCACGACATCTCGCCACACTTTCTGCAAGTAGAGATGCTCAGGATGGCAGATGTCGTCAAATACTGCAATGCCCCCCCGTTTGATTCTTGGCAACACGTCCCCGAGGTCCTGTTTGGCGCCCCATCCGGAGTGGTCGCCGTCAATGGTCACGAGGTCAAAGAAAGCGTCCGGATGCTTTCTGAAGTAACCCGGCAAGGTGTCGTGACTGTTCCCGCTGATCAGGTCCAATGGCCCGGTGTGCCCAAGCCTGGCCATCTCGCTACGGACAAAATCCGGACCCGGGTTGGTCATCCCGGCGTAATCGGACACCCACAGGTCGAAGCCCACAATATGACAGTCGGGACATATGGCCCCTACCACTGCCATGCTCCGCCCACGGCGCACACCGATCTCCAGGTAGCTCTGAGGTCTGAGCAGGTCGGCACACGCGCACAGACTAGTAACGATGTCCGCATAGCGCCAGTTTTCACCAAATCGTTTCAGCCCTTCAGTATAGTATTGAAGAAGCTGCTCCAGGTAATTGTCGGGTTCGAGGCGCTCAAGAATCGCCATTGCTTTGCGGATGCAGTCCGGACCGGAAGCAGTATGTCCCAGGGTTTCCGCAGCGAGTATCAAGGGCTGATTCAGCTCTCCGTCAGTGAGGGTTGTGAACACACTTCTTTGAGCTGCAGGCGGATCTCCCCGTGGTGGAACAGCTCCCCGGACCCACGCCTTGAGTCTTTTGGGAAGGGAGACAAGCTTGGGGATCAGAGACATTGAGCGTACTCAATCACTGTCGTCCGGATGCAGTTCAGCCGGATAGATGAAATCGGTTCCACGCAGGATTCCATTGCAAATGGTATCCAGGCCCGGATTGACTGCGGGGGCAAGCTCCCTCAGGGAATTCACATTGGGCCGGAAGGGTGGCCAGCCTTTTGCCGGCTCGATGGGCTCAACGGGTATCATGCGGCGAAAGAAGAAATGGTATGCGTACATTCGCGCTCTTCGCGTTTGGGCCGGACTCAACGACCCGGCAAGAGGCAATCGATCCAGGAGCCCGAAGTATTGCTCGGGAGAAACGGCATCCAGGGTCAAGCCTTTGTTGCGTATCCAGGCCTCGCCGGCCACGATCACGGGAATTCCCATGCTGGTAAGCTCAACCCCGGTTTTCGTACCGTAGATTATCACGGTATTGCATTCCTCCATCAGCGCGTATGTGCTCACCTGGCTTTCCGGTGGGATTACGAAGATATTGGGAGCAAGATCGGGAAATGCTTTGCGGATTTCTTCCGTCACAGGTTGCCTCGAAGGTATTGCTCCCCGGATCTCTGCCGGATGAACACGTATCACGAGCTGCAAATCCGGCCTTTCCTGGAAGTAACGCAGCGTTTCAACGAGCCATTCGATCATGCTGTTGAACGCGTTTGTCTTGTAATGAAGCTGCGCGTCCCAGATCACGTTGGTCAACAGCCCGATCCATGGCTTCGAGCGATCCAGGCCAAGCTCCTCCACGATCCTGTCCACATTTTCCTCGGGCTTTTCGTGGAACCAGATCCAGTCCCGAGTGCCCTGCCACCTGCTTTCCAGATATTGCATCAGGTCCGACTCAAGCGAGTTACTCCAGGCCATGTTTTCCCATTTGTCCACAGGTTCGGACAGAAGAGCATGGTGATACGTTTCCCCGTGGCTGAAGATGAACCGGCGTTTCCTGTAAGCGGCCTGCCAGTTGGACACCCGAATTCCGCATCGCCGTGCTGCTTCGCCGATGAGCCCCTGGGGCACGTAGATCCCATGATGAAACGCGGCAGCCTCGAACTTCACCTGATCAAACAGACGACGCATGGCCGAGATCGTCAGCAGAGAGGCTTGGAAATACCGGGGAACCACAGCCTCGCCATACGGTTCTCCGTCCACGGTCCCTCGGGAGAAGAACCGCAAAGCCCCTGCCATTGCATGTTCGCCAATGGACAGCCCGTCTTTCGTATACGACCTTATTTCATCCCAAGCGATTTCCGAGGAAATGCTTGCGGCCCGATCAATGTCTTCCCTGTTGACCAACTCGCTGTACAAATGAATCGGCAACCCGAGCGCTCCGTACACCTGGCTGCCTGAAGCAAAGCAGTTGCCGCAGAGTCTTTGAGACGGGCCCTGTTCAGCAAACTCGCCCCCGCTGCCGAACAAAGTGAAAACGCAAGCCTGGCACGCAGGCAGCAGGCGATCACAGAGGAGCAGGTGAACGTTTGCTCCGCGAAGCGTGAGAGCCACAGCCAGCAAGCCTTCCAGCACTAGGCCGGGAGAAAACTCACCCACCGAAGTTGCTATCAGAACCTTCGGGCCGTTACGTGTCGCGGCCTTTGCTTCTTCCCATTCACGGGCCTCCCGGCGCAGAGTTCGCGCCCATCCTGCAAACCATTCGGGCGGCAGTTCGCCCAAGCCCGAGATTTTCAATACCTTGTTTATGGCCTTTCGGATCATGCGGTCTGATTGCCTGTCATCGGATAGGAGTTGCGGGACCGGGCATGCGCCCAACCTCAAACGGGATCCTGCGAACCCGGATTGCGTGCAGTGATCCGGATCTGATAGTCCCGTTTCAGTCTCGCGTGCAGTTTGCACAGGATATGGAAAACAGCATCTCCAAACAAGGAGTGAACCCAGTCGTAGTATGGAACCCACCTGTGCCTAATCACGTCAACACGGACGTCCGCGTAACCCGCTGCCCGAAACAGGTTGCCGAGAGTCATTGGATTCCACGTATAAAGGTGCCGGTTCACGTCTTCTTCGGAATACGGTTCATTGGGCTTCTGGTGCGGCACAACGAATACGCATCGAGCGGACCGCTTCATCTTGGCACGGAGGGACCGAACAACGTCGAATGGCGACTCCACATGCTCCAGAGCATGATTCGAGATAACCACTGAGGCAAAGCTGTCCGGTACTTCACCGATTTGAGAGAACACCTGAAATCCGAATCTGGCGGCATGCTCCCTTGCCGCAGGGTTGATTTCAATACCCGCCTTTTCCTTGCAGGGCATATTGTTGAGCAGATCTCCGCCTCCGCAACCGAAGTCCAGAACCGTGTCCTCGGCTCCGATGTACGGCAGGAACTTGAACAGATCGACCTTGCCGCCGAAAACGCCGATATTCTCCTGCCAGTCGAAGTATTGCTCATCGTAGTAAGTGACGCTTTTCCCGGCCTCTTGGCTTTCATCCAGAGCGCGGCAAGACGCCGGATATTCGGGCGCAACCGAGTTCTGATTACCGCGCTTGAACCTCTTTTCCTGGCCGTCAATGCCGGCTGGCAACTGCGGGATGCTCTTCGGGGTGTGCACCAGTCTTCTTATCCCGCGAATGAGCCTTGCCAGAGATGTCCCGCCCATGGGGTACGTGTGGAAAACCCTTCTCTTGATTTCGTTGTCCGCCTTAGCGTGCCTGATGACGAACGGCGGATGCGAAAGCGGAAACGACATGGGCTCCACGGGAAGGTTCGTGCGCCAGTCCGGCGGTCCGGTGGTATGGGTCGCGTCGGTCTGGTAACCTATGTTGGATACCAGATTCACCTGGGGCACAATGTGGAGTTGCCCGTTCAGCCAGCATGAGAATGTGAACTGGTAATCCCAGGTGTCTATTTTCCGTTCGTAGACTCTCCGGAGGATGTTCTTCCAGTACCTGACGCTCGCGGCATCGCCGAGCAAGTCAACAAGCCGGCCTTCCTGAAGGAACCTCGGCAACTGACTCATGTTCACATCGTAATTCTTCCAGACCCTGGCCCACGACGCCCATCCCCATATTAGAGGAAACATGGAGAAACGGTAGCTGTACGGAGAGCGCAATTCCTGCCGGTTGAAGTTGTTGCCGCTGATGGATGCGATGCGGTCGTCGTCCGCGTACCTGTCCAGCAATTCATCGCAAAACCTGAAAAAGGTCGGATGAGGAAGGCAGTCGTCTTCAAGGATGATTGCCCGGTCAACGTTTTGGAAGACCCATCCCAGCCCGGATGACACCCGATCCCTGCACCCGAGGTTGACGTCAGAGTAATCCCGAAGCACCCGGCAATCCCAGTCCACGTGCTCGACGATGTTTCTCGCGGCTTTGCATTTCTCCAAATCATCGCGCTTTCCGGGCCGAGGGCCGTCGGCCACCACGAGGAGCGTTCCCGGCCTGACTTTCGCCACTTCCGCAAATACCCGCCGCGTGGTCTCCGGTCGATTGAAGATCAGCAGCGTCACAGGAGAATCAACTGTGTATTCAAGGAGGTGTTCGCAAGAAGCGTCCGGGGCGACCCCTTCTTGGAAGAAGGGGCCTCCCCGGCCCCCTCCACCAAGAACTCTTGATGTGTGTGTGCCCTTCATTCTTCACAAGAGCGGCGATATCCCGGTGAAGCGTTACATCTGTTCTGCTACTTGTTCCCAAGCTGCGCTTGGGAACACACTAATTTCCGAAGTTGCACTTCGCATCAGGCGGCACTCATGAACGAATCCACAAGACGCCCGGTGTCTGGGAAGAGAAAGCCAAGCTTCGAGAACCTTATCGTTCCCAAGTACAACTTGGGAACGATAAGAAAGGCCAATTCACTTGGCGCCTTTGTGTCTTGGTGGTTGGATTCTTGTCTTGTCGGGCAAATTGCGCAGTCTTCAAGAGATAGGACGAGGCTACCTGAACAGATCCCGGGCGGATCG
Organism: Desulfomonile tiedjei; assembly: GCA_020722215.1. Classification (GTDB taxonomy): domain Bacteria; phylum Desulfobacterota; class Desulfomonilia; order Desulfomonilales; family Desulfomonilaceae; genus DYLG01. The sequence goes on along the minus strand of DYLG01000193.1, from coordinate 925 downwards.
AGCCAGGGCGAACAGGGGCTTGAGAACCGGCGCGGTCGTCGGATGCAGGACCGGCAGCCCCCTGATTTTTCTCTTCAGAGACCATAGAGACAGCGGAGTCCTGTGCAGCCCGCTCCCGTCCATTATCCAATCCGCGTCCTCCAACGTGAACGCATAATCTTCGCCGCCTGCCAGTTTCAGGTTCCAGTCCATCTCCGGGCCCTCATACGCGCCTTGCATGCCCGAAGCAAGGTGGGAGTAGTCGTGAGTCTGGTGGATGGCAGTCATCACCGCGGTCGCGTCGATGACCGGGATCCTTCTGGCACGGGTCGATGAAACCAGCCAATTGTCCCATCGTGCGCGGCCGATGCCGAATGGAGGCAGATCGCGGTACATTCCCCTGGGAAAGGCAAACCAATCCATTGCAGTGCGCGGCCGCAGAACACCTTCCGAGGCTATCCTGATGCGGAGTGCCGATTCCCAATCATCGGCTGCGAAGTCCAACTCCGACTGCATGTTCAGTTCCCAACTCTGGCCCGAAACAAGGAATTCCCGGAACGGCACGGATCGCGCCACCTCTATGATATCACTGGTGATTATGAGGTCACAGTTTGCGAACACCATTATGGAGCCTTGGGCCGCTGCTTGCGCCTTTTCGAATGCCGAACTCACAGTTGGGGTGCCGAAACGGCTGCGCTCCACTGAGGGGATGTGTTTGACGTGCAGATCCGATGCAGCCTCTGCCACTCCTGGATCATCCCCCACCAGGATCACTTCCGCGTCCGGCCCCAGAGCAAGCATGCTCCGGACCGCATTGCGCTGGATCATCCCGATATGACCCGAGAATGGCTTGGGTATGGCGAAGATGGTGAGCATTCAGAAGTTCATCACGTATGCAGCGATTTCCGGCGGTAGGACCGGCATCTTGCCGGTCATTTTTCTCCTG
>DYLG01000192.1 GCA_020722215.1 Desulfomonile tiedjei | reverse complement strand
ACGGGCAATCCGCACACGTACAGGGTCCCGGAACTCAAACGGTACGGCATGATCACGTACCGAATTTCTTCCCGGTCCGCTTCGCCACGCTTTTGCTTGTCGGCAAGGGCCACGCTGCCGGATGCATACCATTCACGGCCGTCGGTTCTGTCCAGAACGATTCCACGCCAATAAACGGGATCAGGCGCCTTTCCTTGTTCAAACCTCACCATGAACGCAATCCTGTTGAGCCCGGCCATGCCGGCCATGTCCCTATACGACAGCCTCTGTGCCAGTCCGGATATAGTCGAGCCGCTCGCCATGGCAGCATGAAATCCTGGAAACACCGGAAAAGGCCTCGGCATGAACAAGAACACCAGCAGCGTGAGGACCGCTATGAACGCCATGTACTTCACCGTTGCGCCGAGCCTGATGCCATGCGCTTTCTCGCGGTGAGGGCACCCTTCAAGAGGCGCAGCCGAGGCCCCAGCCTTGGCAAGGTGAAAAAGCAGCAGCGTTCCCATGAGCGCAAAGAGATACACCGGTAGGATTATCCCGAAGATCAGGTGGTTGGTAAGAACGCAATTGATCAGCACGAACCCCACGGTCAGGAATATGACCTGGTTGATGTTGCGATCCGACAATGGCGACACAGCCCTGACCACCACGATCCCGAAGCAGAAGTAAACGAGAAACACAGGCAGCGACATCCTCTCGCGAGTCATGGAAACCCCGAGATAAAACACAGCCACGTACACTACGAAAATCGCAGTGACCGTGTGCTCGGACCACAAAAGTGGCCGCCGGTAGTCCTTGCGCAAAAGCCCGGCAATAATAACCGGTAAACACAACAGGAGAATTGGGCTGAGACCGTTCTCGATGAACGCCGCTGCTACCGAGAGTGTTACAGTAAGTGCCACCGCGCTTTTGAACGAGCGGTGTTTGTCGGCCGATATGCAGAAGGACTGCGGCAGGTCCGTTTCAAGGCTCTTTCGGAAACCCGCCCATATTCGGGAAAGACGGCCGATTGCCTCAGCGTTCATGGCGTCCTCCGCCCTCATTGCCGATGAACTCCCCTCCGCTATCGATGTCAATTACCATGTCGCCGTCTGTGGTAGCGTCGGGCTCCTCCTGTTCCGGGTTGTCCCATCTGGCAAGAATGGTGAGAAGTTTCCTGATGAATGCGCTTCCTGTTCCGGCCTCGGTCATAATGCCGGGACCGAGAAGACAAAGCGGTATCCCGGAATGCCCGAATTTGACCACCAGCGACGCTGCTCTGGATATGGCGCTTTCCGACGCGTTCCGGGGCAGTCGAATGACTATCCGTCGGGCGCTCTCTTCAGAAAGGACTCTTGTCACCAACTGCCCAGAAGATGCACTCTTCTTCCAGTCAATGAGCTTGTACGGATCCCCGGCAACGTAATCCCGATGATGATGGGGAATGGTTCCGAGCAGGTCCACCCTTTCAACCCCGCTCCCCGATCCTGTGGCCGAAAAAGGCGGGTACGCTTCCACCGGTTCGATCTTGGGAAACACCAGCACGCTCTCATCCGGTCCGCGCATCTTCGAGTATGATGCAAGGCCGAACGGAAAGGAAGAGGAGACCAGAAAAGGCCCCACTTGCCTGTCTCCGCGGGGCCGGATGGAACAAACAGCCGCGTGCTGCGTTGTCTCGCCCGGAGTCACTTGAGTTACGGCAGCGCCGTCGGGGTCTCCTTGTATGGGCGGCAGTTCCTGCACACTAAGCGCAAAAGATCCCCACGGCCGCAGGCGGCTGGTGAGATTGTAACGGATCGTGAAAGGAGTATCTGCGAATACCTCTTCAGGGAAGACTCGCGAAATCTCCGCCGCCTTGAGGTTCTTTCCCGCAAGGTAGTGGGAAACCACGATGAGCCCCAGCATGAGACCCAGCAAAATGAACAGGAAGTTGTTGCCCGTGACAAACGCGGAAATAGGGATCCAAACCATGAGGAAAGCCAAAACCAGCCCATGGTTGGTAAGCCTGATGCCGGCTTTTCCAGGAATTTTCACCGTCTCACCGTATGCGGCACTGCATGCGCTCGCCGGTAGGGTCGCACCTGCGTGTCCGGCCGAATTGCCGCTTGGGCCGCCGGAAAGGGCGGACACATAGGTCCGCCCCTACTACACAGGTCCTTCCACGGACCTGAGGATTCGGCTCATCAATTCCTCTCTCTCCCTGGGGCTTCGTCTGCTGCCTGCTGCAGCGGAGAGAACCATTCTGTGCATAGTCACCGGAATGAATGCCCTGCGCACGTCGGAAGGCGCCGTGTAGTCCCTTCCGTCCAGGAGAGCAAGTGCCTGCGCGAGCCATTTGAGGTGCAATCCGCCCCTGGAAGAGAGCCCCAGCCGAATCTCCGGATGTTCTCTCGTGGCTGTGACAAGGTCCATGACGTAATCCATGATGCTCGAATCGACTCGCACCTCGCGAACCTCCTGCTGAAGCCTCTGGATGGATTCCACGTTAGCGGCAGGTTTCAGCCGGTCCGCGTCTGAATGCTCCACATCCCGCGCCAGTATCTCAAGCTCGTGGGAACGATCGGGATATCCGAGACTTATGGATATCATGAATCGGTCCAACTGGCTCTCCGGAAGCTCAAACGAGCCGAACCGTTCCAGCGGGTTCATTGTAGCAAGGACGAAGAACGGCTCGGACAGGCTGTACGTAACCCCGTCCACGGACACCTTGCCTTCGGCCATTGACTCCAGCAATGCCGATTGGGTTCGGGGAGAGGTCCGGTTGATTTCGTCGGCAAGAAGCACCTCGGTGAATATGGGCCCCTCTTTGAAATCGAATTCCGAGGTCCTCGGATTGTAAGTGTTGACTCCGATCACGTCTGAAGGAAGGGTATCGCTGGTGAATTGGATGCGCCTGAAGCGCACTCCCATGGACCGCGCGGTAGCCAGAGCCAGCAGAGTTTTACCCACTCCCGGAATATCTTCCACTAGCACGTGACCTCGTGCAAGAAGCGCGGCCACAACGAGCCCGACCTGTTCCTCCTTGCCTATTAGAACCGAGCAAACGGACTTGACCAGATCTCTGGCCGTCTCGCCGGGCTCCACGGATTGGCCGTGCCTCAAATCTTGGGCTTTCAAATCGTTACCTCCGCAGCCGTCAGTCCACGCCGACTCCGTACATGGACTCCATGAACGGTTCGGAGCGGCCCTCAGCGGCACTCTGATAGAAACCATTTACTCACGGACGGATCCCTCGATGCCAACGCGCAGGCTTTCCAGCCTGCGGATCTTACCGGCCTCGGTTCAGGCATGCTGGAAAGCCCGCCCCACAAGAGTGAATGGTCGCCTCTGCCGCGAATACGAGCATAGTATCGGCATTCGAGCCCGCACTGTCAACGCCTTCAGGAATTTCCGTATTTTCCGTGAATCCACAGTGCCCCCCTTTGCATCAAAGATGGACAAGACTCTAGTTAGATCTTTCTAGTCTTATTAGAGCTAACTCACCAAGCCGTAACGCACCAATCCGGCAATTGCTGGTCCCGGTCCGGAGCGGGAGAGGATCTGCTTGGTCTGATTGTGCAGCGCCCTATCCATGGTGCAGGACAAGGAAGCAGAAACAGCATCCGTCCCTGCGTTCATGGGCGCAGGGCCTGCCCGATCAAGCCGCTAACGGATTGAGCTGCAGTGCTCCACTGCCGTCTCGTAGGATTACGGGGCCCATATCTCCTCAAAGGAGGGGACGACATGAACACTAAGCGATTTAAACGCAGGCTCAGGGCTGTCGGGCCGCAGATGCTCTTCCAGCAACTGGAATACCGCATCGTGCTCGACGCATCGGTCGATCCGCAACCGCAGAACGACCAGAATCAAGATGAAAACCACTTTAACCCCGACGTTCAACAAGCAGATCCCGGAACACAAGATCCGGGGGGGAGATTCGGCTCCAATGGCCGAGAGCCTGGACCAGGTCTTCGACCACGACCTCAAGGTGGTTCTGATTTCCAACGCTTCCGGCGACATCGAGGCCATGTCGGCCGCTGCGGCTGACGACGCGCATGTGATCGTCTTCGATGCGCAGCAGGACAATCTTGCAACAATTGGCGGGAAGCTCGCCGATCTGGCTGCAGCGACAGGCAAAAAAATCGACGCCATAGCCCTAGTAGGGCACGGCTCCGAGAACCGGATCTTCGTGGGATCCGATGAGATCACCCTTTTCAATATCGGCCAACACTCGATGGACTTCACCGCAATCGGCGGCCTGCTCACCGATGACGCGCAAATCCAGTTCTTCGGCTGTGACATTGCAGGCAACGAACTCGGCGAGGCCCTCACATCACCGAGGTCGCACGGCTTACGACCGCGGACGTGTTTGCCAGCGTAGATACAAGCGGTCTGCCTGCAGGGGACTGGGATCTGGAATTTTCCAGTGATCCCGGAATGCCGATGGTACAGCTCTTTTACGCTGACAGGCTGGGTCTGGTTCAGGCGCACCTTGATGACAGCATGGTAGCCGACATCAACCAAAACGGCTCCCTGTCGGTGAACTCGAAGTTCGTGCTTTTCGACGGCGACCTGTATTTCACTGGATATGACGAGAGCCACGGGTACGAACTCTGGCGCTACGATGGCTCATCCGCAAGCAGAGTCACGGATATCTATCCGGGCGAACAGGCACCGGACATAGGGGCTATGACCGTTTTTGACGACGGGAACGGGGACGCCCTGTACTTTGCTGCCTACGACGGAGTGAGCGGGCACCTTCTCTGGAAGTGGGACGGGACCACAGCAAGCCTGGTGAACATCCCGAACGTTTCCTATGTAGCCTACGGAGCGGCCATTGCCCATTTCGACGACGGAAACGGGGACGCCCTTTATTTCTCAGGTTCTTACGGATATGAGTATGAGCTGATCCGATGGGATGGTACAACCGCCACGAAAATCGATGTGAACCTGTCCGGGAGCAGTGCCCCCAACCAGTTGACCGTGCTGAATGACGGCACCCACGACATCCTCTTCTTCAGCGCACAAGATGCGTCGCACGGCACGGAACTCTGGATGTATGACGGGAGCGGCGTGAGTCTTGTTACGGACGACGTCAATCCCGGCGCGAATTCCAGCAGCCCCTCGGACTTTGTCCTGTACGATCACGATGGATTGAACGGCCCGGACGTTTATTTTGTAGCCACTGATGCCGGCGGTGACAGAGAGATATGGAAGTGGGACGGCGCCACGGCCACAAAGACAGATGTCTATGTGGGCCTCGATTCCTATGAACCGGATTACCTGACGGTATTCGGCGGCAAACTCTACTTCAGCGCATATGACAGCACGACCCAATCTCTGTGGAGTTACGACGGCGCAACCGCGACCAAGGTGAACATCCCGAGTGTTTACCAGGTCCTAGACTTGGAAGTGTTCAATGATGGCTCCGGGAACGCCTTGTACATGAGCGCCGCATATGGGAGCGACGGGTTTGAGTTGGTGAAGTGGGACGGTGCGTCTTCGACGCTGGTCGCGAACATCGCTCCTTCATACCAGTCCAGCTATCCATACGGACTGAAGGTTCTGGACGACGGCACCGGCGAGGCCCTGTACTTCTCGGCGTACGATCGGACCAACGGCAGGGAACTGTGGAAATGGGATGGTGATTATGCAACAAGGCTGACCGACATTGCTCCAGGTTCCGGATCGGGACTTAACAGCAGCCATCGAATGGCGGTTTTTGATGACGCAATCTACTTCAACGGCAGCGATGGGGTTCACGGTGTGGAACTGTGGAAGTTCTCCAACCAGGCGCCTGCTGCCAACGACGACCCGGCGGTAGTCAATGACTGGTTCACCGATGAAGACACCGCGCTGGGCGCTGTGCCAGGCCGGAACGTGTTGTCCAACGATTCGGACCCGGACGGCGATGTCATCACCGTGCTGCCGGGCAAGTCCGACACGGTTTCCGCACAAGGGGCTCTTGTAGTGTTCAATGCCGACGGGACATTCTTGTATGATCCGACCGGCATGTTCGATGGGCTGGACGCCACCGATTCAGCGACCGACTCGTTCAGTTACGTAATGCAGGACGAGCACGCGGTGACGCAAAGCGCAACGGTTACCATCGTCATCAACGGCGTCAACGACGCACCGGTTGCCAAGGACGACGAGGGCGTGGGCTTCTCCACGGATGAAGACAGTTCCTTCGTTACAGGCAATGTGTTCAACGACAATGGTCATGGAGCGGATTCCGATGCCGACGACCCGTTGGTTGTGGATTCCTTCGACAGCGTATCCGCAAGCGGCGCGTTGATCTCGTACAACGGCAGCGGGGCTTTCACGTACAATCCCAACGGTCAGTTCGAGGGTCTGGACACAGGTGACTCAGTTACCGACACCTTCACCTACACCTTGAAGGATGACGACGGAGCAACCTCTTCAGCCACGGTCACCATAGTGATCAACGGAGTCAACGATGAACCGACCACTTCGGACAACACGGTGAGCACCCTTGAAGATGTGCCGTACGTATTCACTGCCGCTGATTTCAACTTCAGCGATGTGGACGCGGGCGACACGCTGCAAGGAATTCGGATCACCTTCCCCGCCTCCAGGCTCTTGGCGCTCACGGACAACGGACTGCCGGTGGATCCCGGGCATTTCGTGACCATAGCGAACATCAACGCGGGTCTGTTCCAGTACCAACCCGGCGCTGATGAGTCCGGTTCACCTTACGACAGCTTCAAGCTCCAGGTTTCTGACGGGACCGCATTCAGCGGGGGCGACGGCGTCACCATGACCATTAACGTGGGAGCGGTGAACGACAAGCCCGTCGCGTTAGCGAAGAATCCAGACACAAAGGAGGACGTGGTCTCGAAGGTCACCCTGTCCGGAGACGACGGCGATCCCGACGCGGACCAGGCTTTGGCCTATTTCATCAACAGCCTGCCGGATAACGGCAAGCTCTATGCAACCAAGGCCGACGCGCAGGCCGGAATCAATTCTCTGGCCGCAGGCGCCCAGTTGGCAGGCAACATCGTCTGGTTCAAGTCCGACCAGGACAACCACAAAGACAGGAGCTTCACCTACGTAGTTAAGGACGATGGCGGCGCCGCCGGAGGCGGAATCGACACGAGCGATCCCGCGCTGGTAAGCATGGACATCTATTCCGTCAACGACGCTCCGGTAGTACACATGCCGAACATCAAGGCTGTTCATGATGAGACCCGCCGAGACGCGATGTTCAATGTTGTGCGAGACACCCAGATCTTCGTTACGGACGTGGATTCAGACGGCGACAGGATGATAGAGGCAAAGGTGACCGCGACAAACGGAATTCTTAAGCTGCGAGAATGGACCAATGTAACCTTAACTGGGAACGGCACTCCCGCCCTGAAGCTGGTGGGCGCGGTCAAGTGGATCAACGAGGCGCTCAAGGGAATGAGGTACGACCCGTATGACTGGTTCAGCGGCAACGCCAAGGTGACGGTCTACGCGAACGACCGCGGAAACAACGGCCAGGGAGGCGCTTTGACGGACACGGAGGACATGACGATCAAGGTGAAAAACGGCTATATTTGGAACTGGCGTGAATGGTGGAATCTGTTCATGGGCTGATTCCAGGCGAGGCGGTACGCGCGGGCCCCAAAAGCCCGCGGCTGTACCGCCACAGTAGCACGGGCGGCCACGCCTGTGGGGTAGTAGCACAGGCGGCCCGCCTGTCATCAAATCAAACCACCCAACCGCCAGACCACCAAGGCGCCAAGAATTTCAAGGTCATTTCACTTGGTGTCTTGGTCGTTGACTGCTGTTTTGTCGGGCCGGTCGGCGCCGACCAATCAATCACCTGCGAGCCGCCGGTGCTACCGCAATGGCAGGACCAACTCGCGACCCATCGCCAGCCGGTGGTGGGACAGGCGCCTCGCCTGTTATTCCCATCGGAGTGCGTAGATTGCCATGAGTCCCCGAACTGCATCCGGTGCGGAAAGGAGTCAAGTTGACCGGCTGCCCGAAATCCGCGACCTAATTTGGGCGCCTTTGGTCGTTTGGGTCCGTTCT
>DYLG01000191.1 GCA_020722215.1 Desulfomonile tiedjei | reverse complement strand
CAATTCCGAGATACAGTATCGCGTCGTGATTACCGGCATCCGGCACGCGGCCGGAAAGCACGACATCGCTCGTGTGCTGGCTCGCATATCCGGCGGCCGGCCGCTTGAGGCCATCCTTAATCGCCTCGAATCCCTGCCGTGGACCATCACCAAATCCGCAAGCGACCAGACAGCTTCCCGAATCGCCCAAGCGCTTATCGATCAGGGCGCCATGGTGACGGTTATCCCGCCCCTTCCGCCTGGAATGGGGCAGCCTGCGTACTCGCTCCCCGGACCTCCGCCTCCGGACGTGATGAACGCGGCGCAACAGGATTTCAATCTCTTCGAAAACGGCCCCCTCACCATTTCGGGGATTCTCGACGAGTCCTTCAAGATACTGCGGAGCAGATTCTGGCCGCTGCTGGGCGCCGTCGCGATACCTGGGTTGGCATTCACTTTGTCCTTGATACCTTTTGCCTTTGTCTTCCTTATGATGATAGGCGCGTTGAGCATGACCGGCGGAGGCAAGCCCTCCATCTGGGGGATGATTACCAGCACCTGGGCGGTCGTGCTGCTGGCGGGCGTTGCTTGGGTGGTGACCAATTGTCTGGCTCGGGGAGCGGCAATTTTTCTGGTTTCGAGCACTTGCCTCGGAGAACCGGCGGGCATGGGGGAAGCTCTCAAGGTTTCTCTGCGCAGGCTGCTCAGATTTGTTCTCACCGCGTTTATCTTTCTTCTGTTGCTACTGGGATGTCTGCTGGTTACGGTGGGCCTGAATGTGCTCCTCTATCTTATCTTTGACAAGTTGACGGGCCAGGGGCTCTGGTTCCTTGTTGGATTGCCTTTCTCGCTCATCCCGGCCGCGTACATGGTCCCAAAGGTCATGCTGTACGATTCGGCACTCATAATCGAAGGAAGAGTGTATCTCGACGCGCTCCGCAGGAGTTGGCAACTCGTGTCGGGGAAGGCCGATTCGCCCTGGCCAAGGGGGTTCTATGTTAGGTTGGGGGTTCTGCTCCTTGTCATCCCGATCATCAATTTCGCGGTATGGATGCTCTTCACTCTCTTGCCCGTTCTGGTGGGTCTGATTGTCCCGCCAATGGTACTGATAGTGCAGTTGATCAGTCCGTTGGGCAACTTTCTTTTTCAGGTCTTCAGTTGCGTGTGTCTTGTGGTGTTCTACTATGACATCCGGATGCGCAAGGAGGGACTTGACCTGAAAATAATGGCATACACGGGTAATAAGATGTGAGCCGTAGAAAGAAGCCTGGCACCGGCAGCAGTTTTCGCGAAACATGTTGAATTTGAGCGTCCTGTTATTCATAATCTCAAGTTGACCGGGAACTTCGCGGCGGCAATTCGTGCATCCGCAGAAAACTCCGCAAGGAGGGAGAATGGCTGAGAAGAAAAAGAAAGAACGAAAGGAAAAGAAGGAAAAACCTTTGGAAAAATGGACGGTGAAAGAATTGCGCGAAGAAGCCCTGAAAATCGAAGGCGTTCAGGGTGTTCATGGTATGAACAAAGAGGAGCTTTTGCAAATTGTTCGCCAGGCCAAGGGAATCGCGCCACCTGAGAAGAAGAAATCGGTAAGTGTGCGCGAAATAAAGCAAAAGGTGAGCGAACTGAGGCAAGTCAGGGACCAAGAACGAAAAGAGGGGGCTTCGCGCGCTCGTCTGAATATCCTCAGGAAGAAGATATCCGGCTTGAAAAGGCAGACAAGAAGCTAAGCACGCGATGGAGTCAAGACTGTCGCGCATCCCGATCGGCTGGGGCGTCCGGCCAATGGGCGATGGTAGGACCGGCATCTTGCCGGTCATTGGACAGGGGACCGGTGTCCCTGGGTAGGGGCGACCGGCCGGTCGCCGCACCGGTCGGGTTCCGAAGGAACAGGAGGTCCGACCCGGCAATCCGGATGCTTCCGGAAATCGGTTTTGGCCCATGACGCCGTCGAGGAAGCCTCCTGCCGTTTCGCGACCCGTACGTATGACGTCCGGGCTACGCGGACCTGTTTGGGTGCTATCCTGCCGCCATTCGCGCATCTTCAGGGGTTGCGAGACACTTGCCCCGGAGGAATAGGGCGCTTAAAAGATACGCACCGAATCAAGGCCCGGGCTTTGAAGACAATCCTACCGAAAATCTTCCGTGCAATCTTTCGATTTGCGATATAAAAAAACGGAGATCATTGGATGTCGAGTCCCGGCAACGGACTCCCGATCTTCAGCCTAATGCGGCCTGCCGCCCTCATGGAAGACCATCGCATGCCCTCCCAGCTCAGGCGCCTGTTTGTCACCCGGTCAATCCTCTACGCGGTGGGGCTGATCGTATTGTGCTTGATCTCTTTAGGCGCCGGTGTTTTCGTGTTTATTCGTGTTGGACTTGACGGACCACGGGTCGCGACGGTTTTGATTTCAGAGGCGCAGCGCAGGACCGGCCGGCAATTTTCTTTCTCTGCTGCCGAATTGTCATGGCCTTCCGCGACCAGAGCTCGGCTGACCGTCTCGGGACTGGAATGCCGCGAAAGCCGTAACGGACCGGTTAGCCTTACAATGGCCCGTGTAGTCCTGGACGTGAACACCCTGCAAATTGCGGCAGGATCGGTCGCACTTGATGTCGCGCACATTTCCGGACTGGTGGTCCACCTTCCTTCCGCCACGGAAGACAGCGGTCCGCCCCGCAGCAAAATGGACTTCCCGGCCGGTTCCTACAGATCGCCGCTTTTTCCCGAGATCGGCAGTCTTCTCATCGAACAGGCCAAGGTTGTGGTCGCCGGCCCCCCTCGATCAAACGGTTCGGCGCGGGTGCTGATCAGCGACCTGCGAATCGCGGGCAGTAATGTGAGCCCGTTGGGAGCCGAGGAGATCGAGATCCGCGGGGTCATGCCCGGTGACGAAGGCAACGGCGTTCTCGAAGCCGTCGGCAACGTGGAATCGTTTCCATTGTCGGGCGGCCAATGGCAAGGGAGTTTGCGCGCCACGGCTCAGGGTTGCCCCTTGTCCGGCATAAGTCAGATTTCTGCCGCTCTGGGTCTGGAGATTCCTTTGTGCCAAGGGACTGTGGACAGCCAGGTCCAGGTGAAAGGCAAGACGAAAAAACTGAATGCATCCGGCAAGCTACAGATTCGCAACGCGGTCGTCCTGCCGGGCCGGCGCCTCTTGAAGCAGGCGTTCATTCAGAGCGCGGGGTTGGAGTTTGCAGCGGATCTGGTGGACGACAATCTATACCTGGAAGTGAAGCGTCTTTTTCTCCCCGGTGCGGCCGTTTCGGCCGATGCCAAAGTTGACCGTGCGTTTTCGCCCGATGCCTCTCTCACGGTGGATGTTCACAAGGCGGTGCTGGATCTGGCCGCGTTGTCTCCTTTCATTCCGATCAAGCTCATGAAGGAGGAAGACCGGTCCCGGCTCATGAAGGCGGGCCTGGAAGGCACGATTGTGGTCACCGCGGCGTCCTGGACCGGGAAACTGTCCCGGGCACTCAGTGAAGATGCTTGGAACGGTCTGCTTGTGGTGAACGCGGTTCTTGAGAATGTCTCCGGGTTTGTTCCTCAGTTGGGCCTCCCGGTCAAGGCCGCTTCCGGGCGGGTTCGCCTGACCGCGGACGATATGCTGTTCAACCAGGTGGGCATGACTCTGGGGACTTCGCCGATTATGGTCAACGGTTCGGTCCTCAATTTGAAATCCGACCCTATAATCGACCTTTTCGTGTCCGTGAAGGCTCAGGCTCAAGAGATTTATCCGGTGCTTAGGGCGCGGTCCATTTCGCGCAACCTTCCCCGGTGGTTCCAATGGATCAAAGAGCCGGCAGGCGGCGTGGAAATCAGTCTTGACCTTAAAGGAAGCCTGAAAAGGCCGAAGGCAAGTGGGCACATACTGTTCCGGGGCTTCCGGTTCGCACTGCCCCAAGTGCCCCTGGTTTTCACCGACATCAAGGGAGCGCTGGAGTTTTCCGGAACCGGCCTGTCATTCTCGGAGGTAACGTGCCTGGCCGGTAGCTCACCCATGAAAATAACCGGCGATCTTTCGCCTGAGAAGATGCTCGTGGGCATCGAGGCCGAAGCGGCACAGGATGACTTGAAACAGCTCGGCATTCTGCCCGATCCGTGCGTGCTTAGCAGAAAAGCTCCGGTTGTGGTCACCCTGGAGGGCAGTCCGTCCCACCCGCGATTCTCGGTAGTGGTGGATCTGAAGGGAAACCACTTGCGGGTGGGGCACTACCTTGACAAGAAGGCAGGGATTCCTCTGGCGATAACCGTTGCCGGCTCCAAAGATGGAGATGCCTTCAAGCTGGACCTTTCACACATCGCGCTGGCCAAGAGTAAGATAGCGATCCAGGGCGTTATCGGCGTAGAGGGGCGTGTGGATCTGGCTCTCAGTCTGCCCCCAAAGGGCATTACAACCGACGAGCTGGTCTCCTATGCTGCTGCATGGATCAGACTGCAATCCGGGGGCAGAATCGAAGGAGATGCAGCGTTCGCGTTTGGCCCTGATCATTCAATGCCGTCGAATCTCAGGGTAGACGTGGCCCTGAACCACGTTACCATGAACCTGTTCGGCTTTCACAAACCCATGGAGGGACTGACGGGAAAGATTCACTGGGTAAACGACACCTTCCAAGCAAACGTGGAACGCGCCAAGCTGGGCAGCTCAAAGTTCACTTCCTCCTTCACCATCAAAGGGTGGCAAAGACCGAAGGTCGATGTGAACCTCGACTTTTCTTTCCTCGATACTACCGACTTCTCCGCCCCTCCAGGACATGTGAGCGATAAGACTTGGGGTGAGTGGATCGCGTCCAATTCGGCGATCCGCTTTCTTGCCCGCAGCGAAGGGACCGCTCGCGTCATCGCGGCCAAGGGCACAACAGCGCGCTATCCGTTTTCGGACTTCCGTGCAAACATTGACGGAAAAAACGGGCTCCTCAAAGCGCCGCAATGCAGCTTGAACCTCGCCGGCGGGGTATTGAGGGGGGACGCGTCTTTCGACATCCGGGCCGACACGAAAAAACCCCTGGCCATCGACCTTCAGGCCGACGCACTGAGGGTGGAGCGCTTGCTTCTCCCTGATGCCGGGTTCATGAGCATCGAGGGGGCTGCGGTTTTGCAGGGCAAGTTGGAATTCCACACCACGCCGAAACGGGAAAACGCCGGCTTATACATGACCGGCTTGATGGAGGTGCGGCTGAGCAACGGGGTGATTCACGAGTTCGAGATCCTTTCCAAGATCTTCTCTCTGGTCAACCTCGGGTCTCTGGTCAGGGGGCGGCTGCCCGACATAACCGCAGGCGGTCTGCCTTTTCATCAATGGACCTGGAAGATGCAAGGTTTCGACGACAAATGGAAAGTCAAAGAGATGAAACTGCTTTCCGATGCAGCACGCATGGACGCCCACGGCATGTACTTCAGAAAACAGGGCCGTATAGATTTTCTCGTGGAAGTCTCCCCACTTGTCGGCCTGGATCAGATCGTTTCAGGTCTTTTCCGAGGCCTCATCCCGAAGGATACCAAGACCTTCACCACAATGTTCAAAGTCAGGGGGCTTTACTCGTCACCTGATGTGAGACTTGCCGGGCCCGAGCCCTTCGATGCCCGCTGATTCAGGGAAAGGCCGCCCGCGGCCGGAATGCCTGCGGGGAGGCGTCCTTAGACAAACGAATCGAGACATACGATGGTTGAAGAACCTAAGCTCTTGGGAATTCACGCCAATCCACCCGCGTGGCTACGACTTGTCATAGGACTCTTGCCGTTCGCGTTGCTGGTTGGCGTGTATCTCACCGTATCGCATATCCGTATCGAGAACAATCCTGCCGACAAGTTGACTCCTTCCGTGCACAAAATGGTGGAAGCAGTCCAACAGATGGCGTTTACCGTAGACGGAAGAACCGGATGCCGCCTGATGCTCCAGGACACGCTTTCAAGCCTCAGGCGAATTGTGATCGGGCTGGGTTGCGCGGCAATTGTGGGCCTGTTTCTGGGAATGAACATGGGAGTGCTGCCCGGACTCAGGGGAACGCTGCTGCCTCTGGTGACCTTCCTGTCGATTATTCCGCCGCTTGCTATCCTGCCGATTCTATTTATTGTTTTCGGGGTGGACGAACTTGGCAAAGTGATGCTGATCTTCCTTGGGTCGGTTTTCATGATCACCCGTGACATTCATAACGAAACGGAGAAGATCCCCAGGGAGCAAGTAGCAAAGGCATTGACTCTGGGCGCGTCTCAGTTCCAGGTGATCTATCAGGTGATTCTACCGCAGATCATGCCTAGGCTGCTCGTAACCGTACGCCTGTGTCTGGGAGCCGCGTGGCTCTTTCTCATCGCGTCGGAGGCCATCGCGTCAACGGACGGGCTGGGCTACCGCATATTCCTTGTCAGGCGCTATCTGGCCATGAACGTGATCATACCGTATGTGCTCTGGATCACCCTGCTCGGCTTTCTAATGGATCTATTGCTGCGCCTGGTAATCAGATGGAAGTACCACTGGTATTCCGCCGCCGAATAAAAGGAGCCGACAATGCGACGAGGAACAGCTTCGCCTGAGGCAAGCATCTTGTATGCCGAAGACCTGCGCAAGGAGTACGGAAACAGGGTAATACTTGAAGACATAGATCTTGCCGTAAGCGAACACGAGTTCTGCACTCTTGTCGGTCCGAGCGGTTGCGGAAAATCCACCCTGCTCCGCCTGATACTTGGGCAGGAACGACCCACCAGAGGAACCCTCCTTCTGGACGGGCGGCCCATTGGCTATCCTGATACCCAGCGAGGCATAGTTTACCAGAAGTACTCTCTGTTCCCGCACCTGACGGTCTTGGAAAACGTTGTCCTGGGCAAAAAGCTTTCCGCTTCCTTTTTCGAGGGCCGGCGACGCAAGGCCGAATTTGACCAAGAGGCCATGAGCTTTCTCGACCGCATGAAGCTCTCCGATCACATCGAAAAATACCCGCACGAACTTTCCGGGGGCATGAGGCAACGCGTGGCCATTGCTCAATCCCTTATTATGAAACCGAGGATACTGCTCATGGACGAGCCGTTCGGCGCTTTGGATCCGGGCACCCGGGAAGACATGCAGGTCTTTGTCTTGGAACTGTGGGAAGACTTCAATATGACGATCTTCTTCGTGACGCACGATCTGGAGGAGGCCGTGTACCTCGGCACCAGGGTTCTGGTGCTGTCCCAGTACTATGCCGCCGGCCGGGCGGACAAGGACGACAACCAGGGCGCCAGAATCGTTGCCGACTATCCGCTTGCCAGGAGGGCCGCATCTACCGCGGTCAAAGAGATTACGCAGTTCGGCGAACTCATCCAGAGAATCAGAAGGGAAGGATTCGACCCCGCGTACAGACAACGCGTCACGGAATTCGACCTTCGGCACAAAGATTCTTTCCAAACCTTGACGCCCGAAGAGAATAACATGATAGACTAAGGGCCTTGTTCCTTGATCTCACCGAGCGTACAACAAACCCGGTCTCTCCGAAGGAAGGCCGAACGCCGACAAATGGGAGGCAGCAACAATGCCAAGAGAAAGCGAAAAGCTGAGTGCGCAAAGGCCGGCGCTGCTCGGACGCGAAACAGGCAGAACCGTGTCCGGGGTTCTTCTCTTGATCATCATGGCCCTGGTGGTCCTCGTGGTTGTTTTCAAGCACCTGGACAGACAGATCATTGAATCTCGGGAAAGTGAGATCAAGAGTCTCCGACAGACCGTGACCACCCTGGAAAAGCAGGTCGAGGATTCCCGAAGCCTCACTTCCAAGTATGAGAAACAGATCGAACAACTGAGGTCCGACAACGATAAGCTTAGAGAGGAAGCAAAGGTCGCTCAGCGGGCCGTTGCCCAACTCAAGTCCACGGTGGACGCGCTCAAAGCACAATTGGCCAAATCGGCCGAAACGGCCGGCATGACGGATCAGCAACGGGCTGTGGCAATTCAGTCCCTGGAGAAGAAGATCAGCGATTATGAAGGCCGGATCGCAGCCCTCACCGCAGAACTGGATAAGCCCCGCAAGGCATCGATCGGCGTGGACGCCGGACTGCAACGTTATCGA
>DYLG01000190.1 GCA_020722215.1 Desulfomonile tiedjei | reverse complement strand
TCGATTCTGACTCCGTAAATGCGAACCTGACCAAATCGTGGCAGCGACTGCTTTCGGAACGCCGAGACCCGTTCCGGTTTGAACCGCCTCGCCCCTGAGATTACACCGGTTTTGAGCCAATCGTCAAGAAATGTCTAAGATCGACACCCGCGGCCCGGTGACGAAACGGACGCAGTGGCTATTTATGCGGCAGGCCCTTACCGATCTAAGGGATTGTCAGGAAATAGGGTGGTCATTCATGGTGGGGGCGGACCCATGTGTCCGCCCTCTTCGGCACTGCCGGCCCCGCTTTGGGGCAGACACGCAGGTCTGCCCCTACCGTCGGTTCGGCAGCCGTTCGCATCGTTTATTTCGTTACAGACCCTAAGCACCCGTTGGTATTACAGGGTCGGGCCGAAGGCTGTTGACAGGGCCGATGATTCTATGCTATTTTATGCCATGAGATTGAGATATTAGTTCAATAACATTAATGTTTTATGCTGAAACAACTACATATAACCGGATTAATTATAATTATCTCGATAATAATCGCCGGATGCGCAGGCCGTGTCCAGCGCGTCGAAAGTCCTCCCAAGGACTCCTACACTGTCCGAGGCAAGACGTACTACCCGGTCAAAACCGTTAGAGCGGGATATGTTTCCAAGGGAGTAGCCTCCTGGTACGGCCCCGGATTCCACGGCAAGAAAACCTCCTGCGGCGAGATCTACGACATGCATGGCCTCACCGCCGCGCATAAGATCCTTCCGATGAACACCGTTGTTCGGGTCACCAACATGGAAAACGGCAAGGAAGTGACGGTGAGGATAAATGACAGAGGCCCATTTATCGACGGGCGGGATATAGACCTGTCGCTATCCGCTGCAAAGGCCGTGGACATGGTGGGCCCCGGCACAGCGCCGGTGAGAATAGCTGTCTTGGGAAATTCGGGAATGAACCCGGAACCAGGTCCGCCCAACTCGCCGGCGACCACCGGCCCCGTGCGGCGCCCCAACCCATTCTTCGCCGGAGCCTACCCATTGCCCACGGTGCTGACACGAATTCTGGGATTTCCTCGCCAGCCTACCCCTGCAGACCAACAGAGAGTTACAATAGCCTCCCGAAGACCGCTCCGCACACAGGAATGATTTCGTCATTGTACCCCTTCACTTACGCCGGGGAGAGGTTCATGCTAATGTGGCGCAGGCTTTCCAGCCTGCGGGGTTCTCAAGCCTCCGATCAGGCAGGCTGGAAGGTATGCTCCACAAAAGTGAAGGGATACTCGTTTTCATGAGGGTGCGTGCTCGATGGAAGTTACTGTTGTAGGGGGCGGGTTGGCCGGGTGCGAAGCAGCCTGGCAACTTGCGTCAAGAGGCGTTACGGTTCGCGTGCTGGAGATGAAGCCCGGGAGATTCTCTCCTGCCCATGTCTCGACGGATCTGGCCGAGTTGGTATGCTCCAATTCCCTCAGGTCGGCTTCAGTGACCTCCGCTGCGGGCTTGCTCAAAGAGGAATTGCGGATCATGGGCTCCCTAATAATGGAAGCGGCCGATGCCGCCGCGGTTCCTGCAGGCAAAGCCCTTGCAGTTGATCGAGAGCTTTTTGCCGGTCACATAACGAAGCGCATTGAGCAACACTCTCTGATTAGCCTTGAGCGGAGGGAACTGACCCGAATCCCTTCAGAATCGGAGTCCCCGGTCATTGTTGCGACCGGGCCGCTCACCTCCGATGCCCTGGCCGCGGACATCGCACATCTACTAGGGGCTGGAGGGCTTTCCTTTTACGATGCCATAGCGCCGATAGTTACGGCGGAATCCCTTAACATGTCCAGGCTTTTTCGTGCGTCTCGCTATGATGAAGGGGAGGGGGACTACCTGAACGCCGCGTTGGACGAACCGACTTATCGCGCGTTCGTCGAAGCGATCCTTGAAGCCGATAAGGTGGATCCTAATCCGTTCGAGGACATTCCGCACTTTGAGGGCTGCCTTCCTGTGGAGGTATTGGCCTCAAGAGGACCTGACACGCTTGCTTTCGGACCTATGAAGCCTGTTGGGCTGACCGATCCCGTGACCGGGAACCGATCTTTCGCTGTTGTCCAGCTCAGGGCGGAGAACCTCGAACGAACCCTGTACAATCTCGTGGGTTTTCAGACGAAAATGACTTACGCAGCCCAGGAAAAAGTGTTCCGGATGATTCCGGGATTGGAAAACGCAGTGTTCGCCCGGCTTGGGTCCATTCACAGAAACACGTACCTGGATGCTCCGCGACTCTTGGACCAATACTGCCGAGCCCGAAAAAGATCTCAGGTTTTCTTCGCAGGTCAGATTACGGGCGTAGAGGGTTACATCGAGTCCACCGCTTCAGGGTTGGCTGTGGGAATCATGGCCGGGCTCTTGGCCGCGGGTGTCGAACCTGAGCTGCCGCCTGAAACTACCGCCATCGGAGGATTGCTCAAGCACACCCGTACTCAGCCCCGCAAGAAATATGAGCCCATGAATGTAAGCTTTGGAATAATGGCTCCGCCGCCGGAGGGGACGCCTAAATCCACGAAAAAGGAAGTGATTGCCCGCCGCAGCCTCAAGGATATCGCGATGTGGAAGGAGTTGGTGGAAAAGCATTATACAATTGCGCGATCAAAGGAGTAATCTTCGCAGCTTCGCGAGATTAAAAAGGCCAGACTGAATGATCACACTTCGACGGCTTGGGACAAAACCCCAGATGATCCCTGCTTCCGTAGCCTGGTATTTAGCAGACCTTGGCGAATCGCGAGTGAAACAGGAGTTTTTTGCCCATCAGTCGCTCCAGCGTCTATGAGCCCTGCGCGAGCACGCGCTCATCGAAAGCGCCGTCTCCTCCAACCGAATAGAGGGGATTCGGATCGATCAGGACCGGGTGGGAACCATTGTGCTTGGCAAGGGGATGCTTCGGGACCGAGATGAAGAGGAGGTACGCGGTTACTGCGAAGCGCTCCGACTCATTCACGAGGAGACTGCACGTCTGCCGATAGACGAAGAGACGATCCTTCGGCTGCATCGGCTCGCCCGAGGTGACATTTGGGACGCCGGCCGGTTCAAGGACAAGAACAGTGACATCATCGAGCGATATCCGAACGGCACATCACGCGTCAGGTTCAAGACCGTCTCCGCAGCCCAAGTCCCGCCTTTCACGGGTGAATTGGTTGCCTTGTTTGAGAGTCCCTTGACGATCGGTGGGCGCCTCCTCTCGTGACCATGGCAGGCTTCAACCCGGACTTCTTATGCATCCATCCTTTTCATGACGGCAATGGCCGTGTATCTCGTCTCTTGATGCTGCTTCAATCTTACCATCTTGGGTACGAGGTTGGCCGTTACATCAGTCTTGAGCGAGTCATCGAGCAGAACAAGGACGGCTATTACGAAACCCTGGAGCAGAGTTCCTCCGGATGGCACGAAGGTCAGCACAACCCGTGGCCCTATATCATGTACGTTCTGTTGGTCATGAAGACCGCGTACCGTGAATTCGAGGAACGTCTTGGTCGTAATCAGAGCCCGCGGGGGCCAAGACCGAGATGATTCTCGACGCTGTAAACGCCATGTCGGGGGAGTTCGCACTGAACCAAGTTGAGAGCGTCTGCCCAGGGGTGAGCCGTGACATGATCCGACGGGTACTTCGCGGACTTCAGAAGACCGGCCATGTTGAGAGTTTGGGGAGCGGTCCGGGGGCTGCTTGGCGCAAAAGGGGCCATACCCCGAAAAGGGTAACAGAGAGGGTAATAGGACGCATTGCTGTCGGCCGTGCGTCTCCAGCCTGAGCTGCCGGCGGACAGCTTCTTGCCTTCGCCCTCCCCCCTTCTGCCACGGGCCCGGGCTTCACCAGGCCTCTTTCAGTTTGGTGGGGTCGCCGCTGGGCACCCCCAGTTCCCTGGCCCTGAGCACGTTGCGCAAAAGAGTTCCGGAGCGAGTCCGGGGCAGATCTTCCATGAAGACGATCTCAGCCAAGGGGATTTCGGGCGTGAAGTTGGCGCGCACGAAGTGCTTGATCTCCACGTTGAGTCTCCTGGAAGGGGTAAACGCTTCCTTGAGTCTCACAAATGCTTTGAAATTGGCCTTTCCGTCCGGAGTTCGAATTGCAATGACAACCGATTCGGCCACGGCCTGGTGGAGAGCAAGTATCTGTTCCACTTCGTACGGGCCTGTGTCCTTCAAACCCACCTTGATTAAATCATCGTTGCGGCCGTCGTGGTACAAGTAACCTTCTTCGTCTTTCGTGACCATATCTCCGGTGAGAAACCACCCGTCAAAACGGAAATGCCGGCGGTATCTGTCTTCGTCCTCCCACAGGCCGATCATCATGGAAGGCCAGTCTGCTTTCAGCGCTAGTTCCCCCATGGTGAACTCGGGAACGACCTCCCCCTCGTCGCTGAGAACTGCGGCCCGTATTCCGGGAACCGGCCTTCCCATGCTCCCCGGCTTGATGCTCATGGACGGGAAGTTGGCAACGCAGATCATTCCGGTCTCAGTCATCCACCAGGTGTCGTGGGGGGCTCTCTTTAGAGTGTGTCTGGCCCAGTAGAACTGCTCCGGGCTCAAAACCTCGCCCACAGTGCAGATGTGCCGCAGTCGGGTCAGATCGTATCTGGTGGCGACGTCCTCGCCTGCCTCCATGAGCCGCGTGATCGTCCTGGGCGTGGTGTACAAGACCGTTACCCGGTGTCTCTCGAGGGTTCTGTACCAGGTTGAAGCAGAAAACTGATCCCCCTGGACCACTGACGTCACACCGCACAGCCAGGGGGCCATTGCGCCGTAAATTATTCCCGTTGCCCATCCGGGCTCACCGGAGTCGGTCCAGATTATGCTGTCGTCTTTCAGGTCAAGCACCAGCTTGGCCGTGATGAGATGTCCCACCATGGCCCCGTGTCTGTGAACAACGGCTTTTGGCGGTCCGGAGGCGCCTGATGTTGTGTATATTATGAAAAGGGGAGTGTCCGCAGTCAACCACCTGATAGCTCTCCTGCCGGGCAGTTCCTTGAGATTGTCTTGGACCACTATCTCGCTCGGGAACAGATCAAGCTTGTAACTGCCCGTAAGAAACACGTGCTCGACCGATCCCATTGCTTGCTGGGGAATGCGTTCGGCAAGATCCGGATGGGTAATGATCCCGCGTGGTTTGGCATTTCGCAGGCGGGTGTCTATCTCATCGAAACTCGAACTGGGGAAAAGCACGGTGAAGATGATGCCCAGCCGGGCACAGGCAAGCATCGCGAAGTAAACCTCCGGACAGGCCGGGAGGAAGATGAACATCCTGTCGCCGATTGCAAGACCGTGCTCAATGAAGAGATTGGCCCACCTTGAGGAGATGTCACTGAGTTCGAGGTAGGTGAATTCCTTGACTTTGCCGGCCTTCTCGAATATCAGGGCTTTCCGGTGGCGCCGGTTCTCATCATCGGCCCAGCGATCCACAGCCTCTTGAACCAGATTGAGATTACCGGTCTCGTGCCAGGTAAACTGTTTTTCCGCGTCGCCCCAGGAAAAACCGGCACACGATTCGGCATAGGATCGCAGATTGGCGTCGGGATCTTCCGGTGGTATTCTCGCCTTGATCATTTGTCCTGCCTCCTTGCTTCCGATTCCTGCGGCCACTTCTCCCGGGAGGCGCCGTGCCGGGCTGGCGGCCAATGGAGAAGTTAGGATTCGATAACGTCCTCGGACCGAATCAGTAAGTCCAAACGCCATAGGGTTTATGAATGCTCACGGCTTTCTCAATAAGCTGC
Source organism: Desulfomonile tiedjei (assembly GCA_020722215.1). Classification (GTDB taxonomy): domain Bacteria; phylum Desulfobacterota; class Desulfomonilia; order Desulfomonilales; family Desulfomonilaceae; genus DYLG01. Next base: position 2,309 of record DYLG01000190.1, on the reverse strand, counting down.
CGGGACTTGTCCGTTTCGGTCAACGGGGACTGTTTATCGTCCCGGCTCTCGGTCAACACATCGAGGACCTCGCTGACGCAGTGTGCCAGCGCGCCCACATTGTATCCTCCCTCCAGGGCCAGGAGAACGGGAGTATTGCCTCCGCGGCGAAGCAATCGAACAAGCAACTCGGTCAGATTCCGGTAACAGAGTTCCGTGAGCTGTGTCCGGCCGAGAGGGTCCCTGTAATGTCCGTCAAAGCCTGCCGAAACCAGTATCAATTCGGGCCGGTATCGTTCCATCACAGGGTTGAGAATGCGATTATACAAGTAAACCATCTCCGGATCCCTGATATCCTTCGGAACCGGAACGTTGATGGTGTAGCCAAGGCCCTCTCCCGCTCCTGTTTCCTCCCAATCGCCGGTCTGAGGATACCATCCCATGAAATGGGTTGAGAAATAGAGCACTTCCTTTTCAGAATAGAACAGTTCCTGGACACCGTCACCATGATGGATGTCCCAGTCCACGATCAGTATGCGACGGAGGCCGTGGCGTTTCTGTGCATAGCGGGCGGTGACTCCGATGTTGTTGAACACGCAGAAGCCGCCGGCCCTGTTGGGATGAGCATGGTGTCCGGGAGGGCGTACCAGGGCAAAGCACACATCACATCGCCCCGCAAGCGTAGCCTGTAAGCCCTTGATGCACCCACCGACCGCCAGGTATGCGGCCAGGTAAGACTGAGATCCCACCGTGGTGTCGGGCGCCAAATACGTGAACTGCCTTTCGGCAGTTCTGAGCACTTTCCTTATGTACTTTGGACTATGGACCAGCTCAAGTTGTTCCAGCGTGGCCAGTTCAGGCTGAATCTCCATCACCGCATGCCCGAAGTCCATGTCCAGCATCCGGTAAACCGCCTTCAAGCGGCCGGGGCCCTCGGGGTGAACGAGTCCCGGCTGATGCAACAGGAATCTATCATCCCGGACGATCCCTACCCTGAGTGCCGCAACGCTACTCACGTTTCCACCATCATGATTCGTTCGTCGTCACCTTGATCCAGGAACGCCAAGCCTCATTTCCCGCAAACCCGGGTAGACCTCAAACTCCCATTATCAACAGTCAGCCGGTCAGGGCCAGGCCCCGGATTCGGGGGTGCGCCCTGCCGAACCCCAAGACTAGCGTACATTTCGGATGGAGGCGAGAGATCACCATGGGGTTTTTTTCAACTGCGCTTTTAAAGAGTTACCGTCGTGCGGGCAAATTCGCCGCAAAGCAGGTGCTACTGCCGCAACAAAAGAATGGAAGAGGGGGCACTTTCTTGAACAACCATCGAGCGATTCCAGGAGCCTGTTGCGAAACCTTTTTACAGCCCAAGATCGTGCCGAGCGGGTAGCCCGGACACCACCTCGTCCGGGAACCGAAGGAACAAGAGGTCCGAGCGAGAAATCCGGAGCCTTCGGCAGATCGGCTTTGACCCACGGTCTTGGAGAATGTGCCTCTTGCCGCTCCGCTACCCGGACCCGTTTGGGCGCCGGCATCCCGCGATTCGAGCATCTCCGAGGGTCTTGATTCAGGCTCCTGGCAAGGGATTATCTGAGGCCCCCTTGTCCGGCAAAAGAAACGGCCCCCAGACTCTGCTCTTCTGAAGCGCCTTGGTGTCACACCGTGGTGGATGTGGCGTAGATCAACCTGAACTTCTGCTCCAGTTCTTTGCGCAGAGCCGGGATTCTGTCCAGGTCCATGGCGAATACCCGAACGGTCCAAGGCTTGTTGTCTCCGGTTGATAGGGCCGCGCAACGCGGCGTGTGAGCCCAATTCCCTTGGTCCGAGGGTAGTCAACCTTTTTTGCACTGTGTAAAGTGCCCTATTCCTCCTTCTGTCGTTTGACCTGTGGCGTCCACAAGCCGTCAATGGATCCGACGCTTGCCAATAAAAAGAGACAACGGCCTTCAAGTTGTTGTTTGCCCGGTCTTCCGCTTTTCCCATCAATAGTATGATGCAAGAAGGTTGCCAGAGGGCATTCTCTCCTTCGGAGAGAATTTGGCCCCGGGACTGCTGAAATTGCGCGCAGTGAATTCGGAAGTCCTTTTGAGCCCGGCGTTGACGTCGGGGCGCCTGAAGTGTATCATTTTGGACATCCGCGGGGATCAAGAACTGGCTAAGCAATCACTCGTGCGCCACGCCGGCATGCGGGCCTTCCTCGCGTGAGTGAGCACTTGCGGAACTGCCCAGGCCGATGTCGGAGGGCACAGTACAGCTCCTTCCGGGGAGCATGCAGACAGCTCGGGCCGGCTCGCGCCCACTGGAAGAGAGAGGCTCCACCATGGGACGTC
>DYLG01000189.1 GCA_020722215.1 Desulfomonile tiedjei | reverse complement strand
AGGTCCATTGATCCGCTCTTCGGCTTCGAGAGCGTGCTGCAGGTGGATTTCTAGGCATCCAACAGGTGGGGAACCAGCCCATCAAACTTTCTTCATAGTGCAAACCCCGGATCGCCTACGCGATCCGGGTCACGCATGACTTCCATCCTGATCCAAGGGCCGGCCTTCCGGCCCTTTTCTCTTGGATGAACGCTCCGGTAGTCAGTGCAAATGCCGGGAGAACACAGGGTTTGCAACGAAACAAGCCTTGCAAGCCTCAGCTACCCCGGTTGGATAGGGGCAGACCTATGTGTCTATGTAAAGCCGGGTCCGGACTGCCGGAAAGGGCGGACACGTAGGTTCGCCCCTACCAAGGATGCCAAGGTAGTTTCCGGTATCACGGTATTCGTGAAAAGGCGTACCGGGCCCGACACCCGATAGGGGCGACCGGCCGGTGGCCCCTACTCTGCGACCCGATGACTACGGGACTCTGGTCCTACCGGATAGGCAACCGCATGAGGAGATGGAGTAGTGGGGAAGGTCTGAAATCCGTTTATCGAGCCCTATTCTCGAATTGCTGGATCTTGGTGTCGATGCTCTGAATGCGTTGCTCGATTACGCGTAGCTTTTCATCGAGACGTCTCTGGGCGTCCGCATCTTCGCTTCCTCTCACAGGACCCGCCGCTCGGACCGCCTGCTTGACTTGCATCAACTCCTGTCGGATATGCCGAAGGGTCTCGATCATCGCCCGCTCATTATCTATGATTGCCTGGGAGTAGTTTTGAATAGCCCTCTCGGCTCTTTTTTCTCTTCGGTCCAGCGATGCGTCGAATCGAGCGGGGGACGACTCCATACGTTCGGCGCTGTTGGCCAGACGGGTGGTATTAACCGCCACGCCCGGCATGGAGGACGCCATCACCCCCATATAGTCCGCCATACGCGTCATGTTGTAGTCCATTCTCCTCAGGGCACTGCAACCTGACACCATCAGCAGACAAACAGCAACGACAACGATTCCCCTTTTGCCGCCCAATTCCAACCGCCTTCCGAATGCAGAAAAACCCGATGCCGTAGCATCAGGTCAAAACACAAGTGAACTCACTTCAGCCACTTGAAGTCACCAAACGTTTCCGGTTTCAGGATTTCCGGGGGAATCTGTATCCCCATCACCGCGTTGTCCTGCCTCATGACGATCTTGAGCCCCTTGGGAGGAACCTCTATGACTTCCTCCCTGGGCCAGTCGATTCCTTGTTTGGTCTTGAAGTACTCGACTACGAGGACGCTCCGTACAATCTTGCCGTCCTTGTCCCTGTGCTCGGACTTCAGTACATGAAAGCCCTCCTTGGACACCCAAACCAGCCGCTTTCCTTTTCCCTGGGGTAGTATGATCTCTATGACGTAACAGTCGCGGCCGGCGATCTTCTCTTCACGGAGGATGGACTCCTTCTGGCCCTCCTCGGCAACCGCCACCTGAATGTCCTGCATGGTGAGCCCGGTGCCGCCGATATCGGCGCCCTCATCTTCAACGGCCAGCGGCAGGGTCTTGCGCGCAGCCGGCAAATACGAATAGGCTTCCGGAGGCTTGCCAGGTCTCATGATGAAGAGGAAGCGCATACCTTTGGATTCAGGGGGCTCGTCAAAATCCAGGAAAAGGGTGGTCTCTTCTTTGGAGGACTTTGCCACGACCCACAGGGCATGCTGGGAAACAAGTTTGGATCCCTTGAAGGTCCGGGTGGAAACGGCCAGTCGGACCCCGTCCCCGAAGTTGTGCAGGACCACCTGCTCAAGAATCTCGGCGGCCGTCATGGCCGGGACATCGCGCGAAAAGCCGGACAGCAACAACGCGATAGTCAACGCTACGAAATACCTGATGCCGTGGCGCATGATTACAGCCTTTTCCAACCCATGCGTTCTTCTCCTTCCAGGCTCGCGCCTGCCCAAAAAAGATCAGAAAAATAGGCCTACTGGGCTTCCTATGAGAGCGCGGAGACAAGGTATTCCTATCACAACATGTGCGGTCATGTCAAGGAAGATGCGCTAAATGAGGCCACGGACAGGGCTCGACGTGATTCCGGCACTTGTTTGCGCGTCCGGAGGCATGGATTTCATCAATAAAACAGCCCGGAATTCGGGCGCCGGCAGACTCCCTAGCGTCGTTCAGTTTGACGCTGGTACAATGGACTGGTATAGTTTCACCAAACCATGAGGGAGATCCGCAATGAAAGCTGTCGTAATAGTGTCGCTGATTACGATGACTTGTCTGGGAATGGCGGGCTCGGCATTGGCCGAGTGGCCTTTCGGAACGGAACAACCCAAAAAAGTTGAAAAACCCCAACCGTGGCCTGCTGTGACCATGTCCGGAAGATTTCAAATATTCATCTCGCCTCACCTTAAGGGCTACACATTCATGATCGACACGGATACCGGCCGCGTTTGGGAGATGAAAAAGGACCCTTCAACAGGCAATTTCCATCTGTCACGGGTTTTGGTGGAAGAGGTGGACAAAGGTAAGTCGGAGAAGTCGCCGCGGGAAAAAGGTGCCGCTGACAAGCCGCCTAAAGGGGAATAAGACTCCCGTACCGGGGTTGGGAAGTGAAACGATTTCACCGGATTGGAGGAGAGGATGCGTCTCTCCTCCCGGCCTCGGCAACACGCAAACCCTCCCGCCGGGAAACCGATCAAGTTCAATGCCACGGCAAGGGCCGTGGTTCGCAAGTCTCGCAGATCAGGAGGATTATCGGGCAGCAATGAAAAAGGACGCATACCGAGTCGCCGTGGTTGGAGCAACAGGCGCCGTGGGCAACATGATGCTCAGTGTTCTTGAGAAACGCAGCTTTCCTGTCAAAGAAATCGTCATGCTAGCTTCCGGTCGATCTACCGGGAGGACCCTCAAGTTCAAGGGCGAGGAGCATCCGGTTCGTGAACTAACCGAATCATCGTTTGACGGTGTTGAGATCGGGCTGTTTTCAGCGGGAGGATCGATCAGCGCCAAGTTTGCCCCCATTGCCGGCCAGGAGGGCTGCGTGGTTGTAGACAACACGGCACACTTTCGCATGGAACCGGATGTTCCCTTGGTGGTCCCGGAGGTAAATCCGGAGGCCATTGCGGGGTACACTGCCCGGAACATCATTGCAAATCCCAACTGTTCCACCATCCAGATGGTCCAGGTTCTCAAACCTCTTCACGACGAGGCAAAGATCAAGCGAATCGTGGTTTCCACCTATCAGGCCGTTTCCGGCACCGGAAAGGACGCACTTGAAGAGATGCTGGTCCAGAGTAGAGAAATTTCCAACGCGATCAAATGGACAAAGGACCAAGGGATTGATGAACTCTGGGCAGGCCTGGGCAAGTTCAGAACCATGAACGCCAACGTGTATCCTCACAGGATCGCATTCGAATGCCTGCCGCACATCGACGTCTTCCTCGACAACGACTATTCCAAAGAGGAAATGAAGATGGTCTGGGAAACGGCGAAAATTCTCGATCCCGCAGTGAAGGTCACCGCTACCACCGTCAGGGTCCCCTCCTTCTTCGGGCATTCCGAGTCGGTCAACATCGAAACGGAAAAGAAGCTCAGCCCGCAGAGGGCGCGTGAGTTGCTGGACGGATTCCCTGGCGTCAAGGTACTTGACGATCCCCGGAACAACTTGTATCCCCTCACTGCCCTTGCCGGCGGAGAGTACGAGACCTATGTGGGCAGAATCAGGGAGGATGAGTCCATAGCGAACGGATTGAACCTCTGGATAGTGTCCGACAATATACTCAAGGGTGCGGCCCTTAACGCTGTGCAGATTGCCGAGATACTCATTGACAGGTACATCTGATTCGGCGCTGACTTTTCGCCCACTTACACGATGATACGCCGTCCTTGTGCGGGAGACGGCAACTTCGGCGGGCTACACGTTGAAAGGAGAAGGAATGGGTTCAAAACGAGAGGCTGTTATCGTAAGCGCGTGCCGTACGCCTCTAGGTGCATTCAATGGCTCTCTTAGCGGCATCGGCGCTACCAAACTAGGCGCAATAGTTATCCAAGAGGCCCTCCGCAGGGCGGGCATCGACAAGATCGAAGTAGACGAGGTGATTATGGGACAGGTCCTGCCCTGCGGGTACGGACAGAATCCCGGACGCCAGGCTGCGCTTCAGGCCGGCCTTCCTTATGAGACCCAGTGCATCACGGTGAACAAGGTTTGCGGCTCCGGACTCAAGGCCGTGATGATGGCGGCCCAGGCCATTCAACTGGGTGATGCCGAGATCGTGGTCGCCGGCGGCATGGAGAACATGAGCGCGGCGCCGTACTATCTGGAAAAGGCCAGATCCGGATACCGCATGGGTAACGGCACTCTCATCGACTCTATGGTGCACGACGGACTGTGGGACATAGTCAATGATTTCCACATGGGCATAAGCAACGACCTGTGCAGCGAGAAATACCACGTCTCGAGGGAGGATCAGGATCGGTACGCGGAAATGAGTTACAAAAGAGCCCTCCAGTCAATCCGGGAGGGACGTTTCAAGGAGGAGATCGTACCGGTCGAGATCCCTCAGAAAAAGGGCCAGGTCAAGATCTTCGACACGGACGAGTGCCCCCGTGAAACCTCGTACGAAATTCTGAGCAAGATGAAGCCCGCATTTCAACCCAACGGATACGCGACGCCCGGCAATTCGTCGATCATTTCCGACGGGGCAAGCGCTTTGTGCATCATGGACGAACAGGCCGCCCGCGCCAGGGGTTTGAATATACTGGCTCGGGTCGGCGCCCAGGGATCTTCCGGCATAGACATGAAGTACGTTCTCATGGCCCCCATTTTGTCCATCCCCAAGGTTGCGCGTAAGGAGGGTGTGGACTATCGTTCAATAGACCTTATGGAGGTCAACGAGGCGTTTTCCGGTTCCACAGTGGGCGTCATACGCGAACTGGGCCTTGATGCGGAAAAGACTAACGTGAACGGCGGGTCGGTTGCACTTGGTCATCCCATAGGGGCGAGCGGGGCGCGAGTGCTGACCACCTTGCTCTATGCCATGAAGAACAGGGGAGCAAGAACCGGAATGGCTTCTCTGTGTCTCGGCGGCGGAGAATCCGTGTCCTTGTACGTTGATCGTTAGAGCATCAGGGACGGAGTAATCAGTCCTCACGTGCGAACCAACCCATGGTTCCCCAACCACGGTGAGGACTTTGAACAGGGGATTTCTCAAGACATTAGAGATTGTCAGGAAATAAACGATGCAAACGACAGCCGAACCGAGGGTAGGGGCAGTCCTGCGTGTCTGCCCCAAAAGAGGGCGGGTACGGCCGAAGAGGGTGGACACATAGGTCCGCCCCTACCAAAATGGCCACCTTATTTGTTGACAGGCCCTTACAGGTTCGGGGGCCGGGATGGGGCTGCGGACAGCGACAGGAATTGCACTATCGAGAGAGCCCGGGAGGATGGATTGCACATGGAGCTGAAGCACAATCCTCAGTCATTTATTACCGGCGACGACCCATTTATTCCGATGGACTTTGTCGGCCGGTCCGGACAACGCGTCGATCAAGAGTTCACCTTTGATACGAGGCACGAGGGATTCATCGGTATTCCCCACGGAGGCCTGGCCATGGGACTCTGCCTTGATGCGTGGCGCGGATTGGGATCGCCCAAGTATCCTGTTGACGTCAATTTCAAGTTCGGAGGAACCGGCGTATCCATCGGCGATTCCGTGTGGTTTTCGGTGGAGCGGGCGAATGATGAAGACGATTGCCCGGTCACTGCAAAGATAATCAAGAAAGGGGACAAGACCCCGTACTTGAGGGCGGAGATCAGTTCCTCAACAGGCTTGCGGCAGGCTGAACTCCCTGAGCCGCCTCCGTCCGAGTTTCGCAGCCTCCCTTACTACAGAAACTGCTTCGTTTGTGGGCATCATCGGACAATTCCCGGGCTTAAGCGAAGATTCCGTTCTCATTCCTGTGATGGACAGATCACAATAACTTCCAGGTGGGGAAGCGATCCGGACGACTTCGACAGGGCCCAGCTTTTCTTGATCGGCAAGGAGGAATTGCACCCGGCGGTGCTGACCTCGATTTTCGACGAGAACACCGCATGGGGTGGATTCATGGAAACGAGATCGTGCGGCCTCTCCGTCCGCGTGTCAATGACAGTGAAGCGCCCAGTGGCCCGCGACGAACCCCTCCTCTTCTTGGGTCGGGCCGCGGGGACTCGCGGCAATCCCCGTAATCCTCGTTTCTTCTTTGCGGACGGACAGATACTGTCCATGGCCGATCCCCAGAACCCGGAGCCGATCCTTCAGGGGCGGGGCGAGTGGCTCATCATGCACCAGTACACTGAACAGATTAAAGAGAATCTACTGCCGGCAGATGATTGGCAGTGGATATTCGGCGAATCGGAGGGAAAATAGTGGCTGAACGGATCATAGAAGGAGTCTGGTGGATACCGGGTCTTGACGGGTATCTTCCCGATTCCCACATGTACGTCATCGGCATCCCGGCGGACGGCGATTTTACGCTCGTGGACTGCGGTCTCATGGATAAGGGTTCGTACAAGCTTGAGCAGATAGACAAGTGCGGCGTGCCCCTCAAGCAGGTCAAACGGATCATCATGACTCACACTCACCTCGACCACATAGGCTGCCTCCCGGAGCTTTTGGAGGCCATTCCTCACGCCGAGGTGTGGATGCACAAAGACGAAGCCGTGCCACTCGAAAGGGGAGACAACAGAATCGCCTTTGGCAACGCGATGCTCGAGATGATGGTTCGCAGTCAGCGCTCTTTCGCCGATGACTTCCCCACCAGGAAGGTGCACAGGAAACTTGAGGGCGATGAAGAACTCTCCCTGGGCGGCATTCCTTTCCGGGTGATTCACATTCCAGGTCATTCCATCGGCGGCATCGGCCTTTTCAACGAAGAGCACAGGCTGTTCCTCTCCGGCGACACCGTGTACGCGGACGGGGCCATTGGCCGCTTTGATCTTGTATCTGCCGACCCCGTTCAGCTCAAGCAGTCCCTTGACCTCATTGTGAATCTCCGCGTGGACATCCTTCTGCCTTGTCACAACCGCGTGGTCCATAGCGGAGGGGACCGGATGGTGAGGCTGGCCAGGGACCAGTGGGCCCCTTACCTCGTTCGCTGAATTCACGTCCTGGGGCGTCTGCTGTCAAGGGCGCATGTTTGAGGAGGCACGTCAAATGGGTATGACCGTTGCAGAGAAGATCATCGAGACTCACCTTGTCGAGGGAAAGCTCTCTCCAGGTTCCGAAATCGCGCTCCGGATCGATCACGCATTGCTCCAGGACGCGACCGGCACCATGGTCTTTCTCGAGTTTCTCGCTATGGGAGTTCCCCGCGTCAAGACCGAACTTGCGGTCAGTTATGTGGATCACAACCTGCTCCAAACCGATTTCCGGAACGCTGACGACCACCGCTTTCTTAGAACTGCTGCTGCCAAGACCGGTGCGATTTATTCAAAGCCGGGCAACGGTATATCGCATCAGGTTCATCTCGAACGCTTCAGCGTGCCGGGCAAGACCTTGCTGGGATCAGACAGTCACACACCCACAAACGCAGGCAGTTCCATGCTGGCAATTGGAGCGGGCGGACTGGACGTGGCCATGGCTATGGCGGGATATCCCTTTTATCTTGTCATGCCCGCGATAGTGGGGGTGAGGCTGACCGGACGACTGCGTCCCTGGGTGTCCGCCAAGGACGTAATACTCGAACTGCTCAGAAGGTACACGGTGAAGGGCGGAGTCGGGAAGATCTTCGAATACTTCGGTCCGGGAGTCGAGACCCTCTCCGCCACGGACAGGGCCACCATAGGAAATATGGGAGCAGAGCTGGGGCTTACGTCGAGCATGTTTCCTTCCGACAAGAGAACCGGGGAATTCCTGGAGAGCCAGGGGAGAGGCAGTGTTTGGACGGAGATAAAGGCTGACGACAACGCCAGGTACGGCGAGGTCCTGGAGCTTGATCTCAGTTCGCTGGAGCCGATGATTGCATGCCCCAGCTCTCCGGACAACGTCAAGCGAGTATCCGAAGTGGAAGGCATTCCCGTTTCGCAGGTGATTATAGGTTCTTCGGTGAACTCGTCGTTCAGAGATCTAATGATTACTGCCAAGGCGGTTGAAGGACGGCACTGCCACCCGGACGTTAGCTTCGAGATCAACC
>DYLG01000188.1 GCA_020722215.1 Desulfomonile tiedjei | reverse complement strand
TAATCGCGGCCCAAATGAGTGTGGCACGCCAATTGCTCGCGCAAGTTGGGCTAGGTGGATGCCGGCTGGAAGGCCTGCCCCACCTGACGAAATGGTTACCCCATTAGAGTTTATTCATTTGAACTGAGCCGGCGATTCGCTCCGAGGAGCGTCTTTGGCAGGGAAGCAATGACAGGGGGAGAGATCCGCAAGACCGAGATGGCTTCACCTATCGCAATGACAAACGTGTCGCGCGTGACCGAACGCCAACCTGCGGAGGTTTCGTATCGGTAAGCACGCCCTGACAGGCGGGACGCGTCAAGATTGCCGGGAGGTCCCGCCCCTATCGTACTGATCCCCCTTGTGGCGGTGAATTTGCCCTGTGATCATGTATATGACGTCCTCGGCGATGTTGGTGGCATGGTCTCCGATTCGCTCAAGATGTCGGGAGATAAGAAAGAGATGAATCATGGGCTCGATGTTCTCATGGCCGAACCGAACTCGCTGGGCAAACTGGGTCTGCATGGCGCTCTTCATGAAGTCCACTTCGTCGTCCTCCGCGCAAACCTCGTACGCAAGGTTCAGGTCCATGTTCACAAGCGCATCGAGACTCTTCTTGAGCATGCTCTCCACCTTCTCGCACATGCTGAAATAGTCGAACGGAATCTGAAGGTCGGCTCTTCCCGCGATGAATTCCGCGCGCTCGGCAATGTTCACCGCCATATCCCCGATCCGCTCCAGGTCGTTGTTCATCTTGAGGAACGCAACGATGTAGCGCAACTGGTCCGCAACGGGCTGGTGCAACGCCAGGATCTTCAGGCATTCTTCTTCCAGGTCCACCTCGAGCTGATCTATCTCCCCGTCGCCCTCGATAACCTGCCTGGCCAGACCTGCGTCTCTGCATTCAACGGCCTTGACCGCCATCCGGAACCGTTCTTCAACAAGTGTGGCCAGCTCGATGGCCCGCTTCTTCAACCGATCTATGTCTCTCTGGAGTCTGATGCGCATCTCTGTTCGCTCCTTTCACAAGGTAAGAGGCATTCCCATGGCGCCCTATTCCCTGAACCTGTACCCGACCCCTCGGACGGTCTCGATCAGCGAACCGGCCTCACCCAGCTTCTTCCTAAGCCCCACGATCTGGACGTCCACCGAACGTTCCGTGACCGGATAGTCCTGGCCTTTTACCGCTCCGATTATCTGATCTCGGCTGAAAACCCATCCCGGCCTCTGAGCAAGAAAATGCAAAATCCGAAACTCTGTGGCAGTCAGCACAATCCGCATTTCTCCCACGAAAACCTCGTGCCGTGCTGTATCCACGGTCAGGTCGTGTACTCGAAGGGGAGCTTCTTTGCGGGTGTCTTCCTTTTTCCTCCTGCGAAGCGCAGCTCTCACCCTTGCCAACAGCACCTTGGGGCTGAAGGGTTTGGTAAGATAATCGTCTGCCCCCACTTCAAGGCCGGTGACAATGTCGCTGTCTTCGCCTTTCGCCGTGATCATGACCACTGGAATGGAACTCGTCCTCTCGCTTGTCTTCAGTTCCCGGCACACATCCAATCCATGTATCCCCGGGAGCATCAAGTCAAGCAAGATCAGATCCGGCTGGACCCTGTTTGCAATCTGAAGGGCCTCTTCTCCTGACCGGGCACAGACCACCGTGTACCCCTCTTTATTCAAATTGTATTCAACCAGTTCCAGTATGTCTTCTTCATCGTCAACAACAAGAATTCTTTCTTTTGCCATAGTGAGTCTCGATAGCGGAGGTAGTCGGGCCTTTTCCCGATTTTGTCACAACGAAGGGCTCGACAGGCTTCTATCCGATGCGGCTGAATCCGGGCTCTATTGAACAGCGGCTTCAAGGCACTCGACCGGCATCCTGCGTTACAACCCAGCAAGAGAACTACGCATTTGCGCGCAGCAGGAGCCGGCAGTCAATCATGACTCTACGAGGCGTCCCCGCGGTCGGTCAAGGACTCCGGAAGCGTCTCCACAAAGTCTCTGATTTCGTCTCTGACCCTGCGATAGACGGCAAGCTTGGCTTCCTCATCGGTTTCGGTCTCCGCCAGAGCGGGAGGATCATCGAAACCCACGTGGATCAGCTTGGTCTTGGCAGGGAAGAACGGGCAGCTCTCCCGCGCATTATCGCAAACGGTGACCACGTAGTCGAATTGCATGTCACCCAGCTCTTCAACAAGTTTCGATCGTTGAGCGGAAATGTCGACTCCTATCTCGCGCATAACCCGGACTGTCCTGGGATCCATAGTTCGCTTTTCCACGCCTGCGGAAAAGGCCTCTATGGTATCCCCTTTCAACAGCCGGGTCCATGCCTCGGCCATCTGACTTCGACAGGAATTGCCCGTGCATAGGAAGAGAATTCTAAGCATCCGTCCTACTCACTCCCAGTTTTCGAGCCGTGGCTTACGCCGCAAACAGTTCTCGCGTCAGCCTCTTTCGAGGTACCGAACGCAGTTTGTGTTGATGTCATTGGGGAAATATTAAGCCCTTATTAGAAAACCGTTAGGGGTAAACGCGCCGCGCCGGGTGCTTGCACCCGGCGTCCAACCTTCAGGAGGTCACTTCACCAATAATGTCAACCAGGTGGTTTAGCTGCACAGGCTTGTCAAGGATTCGGTCCACTCCCGATGCCGCAAGTTCGTGCCGGAATTCAAGCTCGCTTCCCCACCCTGTCAAGAGAAGGAACGGAACCTTGGGAATTCCCTTCTCTGCCGCGGTGCTCACGAGCGCCCTGCCCACCTCCCATCCGCTCATGCCTTCCATACCCAGGTCACAGACAACCACATCAATGGGATGCTCGCGAAAGATCTCCAATCCCTCGCGTCCTGAGGAAGCGGTGAACACTGCCAGTCCATGCTTCTCGAGCCCTCTTTCCAGCATGAACAGAAGCGAAGGGCTGTCGTCGATAACTAGAACACTCGCCCTGTTCATCGGCAGGTTTTCGTTGTGTTGTTCAGTGCCCATGGGATTCCTCGCCTCCTCCGTAGCCAACGCCGCCGAACACCGTTCGCAGCAAACGGGAACGAATTCTCCTCGAAGTCACACTCGCTGCATCGCCCATCGAATGGCCATGACTTGATTATATTAGGTCGGCCGATCCGGTCAAGGAACAACCTCGGCGATTGCCGCTGCAGTTGCAGTTGCATGGTTCCGTTTTCATTGGTAATGTCTCGAAAGGCAGGATCGTATGGGGGCTTCCTCCACCTGGGGCCGAAGCCGATTCCTCGCGGCTCTGCAACTTTCGGCTTCCATCGAAATCGGATCTCTGGTATGGTTCGATCTCTGGAGACTTTCTGTCAGGAAAATACGCCATGAAGCTGATGCGTACGTTTATTGTTCTTGCAGGGCTGGCAGCCCTGCTTGGTTTTCAGGTCCTTATCTCTGAGCAGGCCGGATGGGATTTCATTGGGCATCGGCTTGCGGGGCCGGACTCTATTCCCACCATCCAGGGCTGAAGATGTGACGACGACGATTCTCCAGGTGGAGATAACATCCCAGGATATGGTGGAGCGGATCGGTCGGCCGGCGGGCGCACGCCGGATTACCAGCGTCGTTCGCCGGCGATTCGGACCGGTTGATAAGGCTATTTCACGGTGAAACTCAGCTTGCCCAGCGGCCCATAGTCTGCTTCATATTTTCCCGGCTTTCCGGGCAGCATATTGCCGAGCGCTCCGGTGATGATCACCTGGCCGGGCTCGATAGTCCATCCCTGGGCCACCACGCCGTTGACCAGCCATAGCAGGGCTTTCCACTGGTCGCCCAGAGCATCCCTGGCCTTACCCTTATTGAACTCTTTCCCGTCCAGCGTCATGGTGACCACCACGTCGTTGGGGTCCAATTTGTCGGCAGGCATCGGCTTACCCACTATGTATTGCGCACAACCCACCGCATCGACGATAATATCGGTCCCCTTGAGATTTTTCATGTCTCCGAAGCGCAGGTCCGGCAGCTCCACAGCGGGAAAGAATTCCTTGATGAGCTTCTTGAGCGCGGTCACATCCGGCACTGGTTTGTCTATCTTCGTTCCTACCACGTATCCCACCTCGTTCTCCATGAAGAGGCGGACGAATTGTTTGCTGTCCACAACCGCGTCGGGCCCCAGTTGGCCACCTTTGAACAAGGGACCGAGCAGAGGCGCGCTAACGCCGAATTTCTTCTGGCCCGGCTCGGAGGTGAGTCCCGCCTTGAACCCACCAATCGTATAACCTTTGGCGATGAGCGCCTTGGCAAGTTTGCGCTGAAGTTCGTAGGCCTTTTCTTCGGTGAGACCAGGAATTTTGGCCGACGGCAGATCAAACTGCTTCACGGCCAAGCGGGCTTCGACGATGGCATTTATCACAGCTTCTTCTGTGGCCGGTGCGATTCCCGCCGTCAGGCAAAGGGCAAGAATCACCAAGGAAACCATCACAACGCATCTCTTCATCGCTAACCTCCTTTCAGTGACTCAGCAATGCGATTCGACAAAGCACCAACATTGATCGCCTCCGGGACCAGCTCTTGCGTGGAGGCGGTCAAGAAAGGTCCTCAACATGTAGTCCAGCTCACTCTCCGGGTCAAGAGGGCTTCTGATAAGGTTCCGGTATTCCGACCAGTTTCTGTGCTGCTGCCATTTCCTGTTAAATTCCTCATCCCGGGCGGCACGATAGAAAAATGGGATGACTGTGGAATGAATGAACGACATCGGCAAACCAGGCGGATGTGGCCTGTTTTCCCCTGGAGGCAGGTCGAGAAGATACTGCTCGCCCCAACATGCATACGGGATGGAAAACATGCTCAGGAGCACAAACAGGGCTGCTGCAAGAGAATGCCTTGCCGCAACGTTGGGTATGGTTAATCTCACCATCGGTCCGGTCCCTGCTCCCATTCACCCGAGATATGGTGCGAGAGGGGGGACTCGAACCCCCAATGGGTAACCCCGCCGGATTCTAAGTCCGGTGCGTCTACCTGATTCCGCCACTCTCGCTCGACGATCAGTCCCGCTCCGACGATGAATTCATTGTATTATAGTTTGCTGCGGCCTTGTCAAGGAATCTTCGCCGCGTGCCGGTCATCGGGAGTTGTCGGCTCCCGTCTCGACATGGCAGGTCCAGCGCCTTGCGCTTCGGGCTGTTGTTACGGTGATTTTTTCCCCGTCGGTCTCCAAAGTGACTGCCCCGTCTCTTCCGGTCCAGAAAACTTCCACGCCCATGGATTCCAGCCGTTGGAGCACCTCGGGGACCGGGCACTTTCCAGTGAGATATTCGTCACAAGAGATGACCGCAGCCCTGGGCCGCACTGCTCTGAGAAATTCCACCGAGGTGGCATTCCCGCAGCCGTGGTGTCCGACTTTGAGCACTGTTGCTCTGAGTGGTATCCCCGAAGCAAGCAGTTGTTTTTCCCCGTCGCTCTCCAGATCCCCAGTGAAAAGAACTGTGAGTTTGCCGTAACTCACCGTGCATACTACAGAAGTGTTGTTGATGTTCAGAGGACATGGTCCCTCAGACATGATCCTTCCTGGGATGTTGAGGAATCTGAGTTCACAGCCGCCAAGTTCTACAACCGGTTGAGCCCTGTCGGCCTGATGTACCGGAATTCCCAGGCCACGAGCCCCGGCGAGGATTTCCTCCATAAAAGCCGGAATCGGGCGTATGGGATTCCACCATATACCGGAGGGAGCAATGGTTGACATGACGGCAGGAACGCCTCCCATGTGATCCATCTGGGGATGGCTGATCACTATCCCGTCAAGGCTGCGGACGTTCTTCCAGCGCAGAAAAGGAAGGACGACGCTCATGCCCGCATCAAAATACGGGGTTTTCAGGCCCGCGTCGATGAGCACCCCTGGAGCGGCCGGTGGTTGTATCAAAGCTGCATCGGCTTTTCCCACGTTAAGGAATGTAACTCTGAGCACGCGACCTTGCTCTGCCCCCATGGCCGAAATACCGAGAGCGGGAAGCAAGACCGCCCAAGCCAGCGACACGCACAGGAGCCTCTTCCGCGACGGAGCACGCATCAGCCATAACAGCGAGAACGCGAGAGCGGCGTAGCACAGGATCTCAAGAGTCCCGAAGTGCTCAAATCTGAGTGGGTTTGCCGGCAGAGCCGAGCAGAAGCGTGCCAGATCTATGATCCATTGCGTAAGCACGCGAGCCGGCACGAGCAGGGCAAGTCCGAGAGTGGGAAAAACCGTCCCAATCAAGGCGGCAACTATAGCCGCAGGCAACGCCACAGTCATAAGAGGCCACGCTGCGAGATTCGCCGGGAGAGTATAAGTGGGAAACGCATGGAAAGTGCCCAGCAATATCGGTGTGACAGCAAGCGTCGCTGCGATTGTGGTCAACATGAAC
Source organism: Desulfomonile tiedjei (assembly GCA_020722215.1). Taxonomy (GTDB): domain Bacteria; phylum Desulfobacterota; class Desulfomonilia; order Desulfomonilales; family Desulfomonilaceae; genus DYLG01. The sequence continues at coordinate 1,873 of DYLG01000188.1, read as the reverse complement.
GCCGCGACTTTTCGCCCCAGCCTGAGCGCTTGCTCTCGCCGGCCGCGGGACCGATCCTTGCGTTGACTGGTTTCCGGTTCGAATGTTCTGGCGGAAACCGAGTCCCAAAGGCCCGACAGCAAGTGCGGACCCACGAAGAAGATTCCGAATACCGCTGCGAACGAGAGCTGAAAGCTGACGGAGAATAGAGACCAAGGATAAACGAGGAGAACCGCAAGAGCAGCAAAACCCAAAGTGTTCAATGAATGCCAGCCCCTGTCCATGAGAATCCCCGCGGCCACCACGCCCCCCATGATCATACTCCTGATCGCGGGAATCCTGCTCCCGACCAAAACGCAATAGAACAGCATGGAGGGTATGGATACGACAGCCGCAATCTTGGCCAGAGGTGCTGTGAGCAGAGCGGACGGAAACATCCGCACAGCGGCCTTGACCAGTAAGAAGGCCAGAAACGCGACGATTCCCATGTGAACTCCCGACGCGGACAAGAGATGGGCAAGGCCTGAACTGGCGAAAACTCCCATCAACTCCGGCGTCAGCTCACCCATGTCTCCTACCACGACGCCCTTGAGAACTGCTCTCACGTCTCCTTGGGAGTGAGCCTCGATGAAATTACGCATTTTTTCTCTGACAATGAAGAGCAGCACCCTCGGATTTGCTACAAAACCTCTTCGTATGACGAGAACGGAGTCCTCGCCCGCTGCCGACGCTAACCAGAGAATCCCGTTGATCCTGCAGTCAAGCTCCCAGTCGAACTCTCCGGGATTGCCTCTGTTTTGGGGTTTCCGAAGAATCGTCCGAAAGCCTATTCTGTCGGTGGCCGAAACATCTGTCCGCTGCGATCTGAGAAACAATCTTCCCTTGCCGGGAAGAGGTTCGCCGGTCTGCGCATTCACGCCATTCTTCAAGAGCAGGACTCTAAATCCGGGCCCCGAAGAGACCATAGCGTCAACGGTTGCGTGGACGGTTATTCGTTTCCGAGGCGGTTGGAATACCTTGTTAGACCCGAGATCGTCGAGCGACAGGTTCAAACCGATGAGGAAGAACAGCACACCCGCAACAAGCCATTTCAAGCCGGTGCGCCCCTTCTTCAAGGTAAAAGGCAGCACTATCAGGATCATAGCCAGCGCACACAGACATGAGGGCAAAGGCAGGAGCGTCAGCCGGCCGGCCGCGATTATCCCTCCACAGAGAAACAACAGAGGAATCCCCGTCGGATAAACCGCGGCGCAACTCTTGAACTCGCTTCTCATGGCAAGACAATTCCCCGTGCAATAATGTCTTGAACATTGCCGCCCGGAGTGATAATCGAAGTCAATGTCACTTGCGGACGGAAGTCCGCGCTCATTTCAGGGGAAACGCTGATGCACTGTGCCCGAGATTGGTAGTACGTCATGATCATCGCATGCGCCGGCGACCGACGGGCTCCACGTCCGAGTGATTCATAGTAAGGGACTATTGGTAGAGATGGAATCCTTTGGAGAATATCTCAGGAATCTCCGAGAAGAAAGAGGGATCTCTCTTGAGGAGGTCTCCGCAAAGACCAAGATCGCGGTAGCCAACCTTGATTTCCTCGAACATGATAGATATGAGCTGCTTCCACCCCGCGTGTTCGTCAAAGGCTTCATCAAGTCGTACGCCGCGGAGGTGGGTATCGACCAGGACGAGGTTCTTGCGCGCTTTGAAGAGTTCACAAGAGAGGGAGAAGTACCGGATTATGAAGCCGACGATCACCCGCTTTTCCAGAACCGTGGTCCCAGACAACCGTTCAGGGGGAACACCGTATTCACGGTTATCCTTACTTCAGCGGGCGTGCTGTCGCTGGCAATCCTGCTTATTACCGGGGTCAGCCGCCTTTTCTTCCGGGGAGGCG
>DYLG01000187.1 GCA_020722215.1 Desulfomonile tiedjei | reverse complement strand
CACCTCAGAAGGGGATCAGCCGAACTGACACCTCGGCACTCACTCTTCGTTGCTGACTGGAAGGGCTCCGGCTGGATGTGGGGAATCCGACCTTCGGCGGCCAGGAAGTGATGACCGTGTTCGACAACGTGTTCGTGCCGAACGAGCGCATCTTCCTGAATGGCGAAGTGGGTTACTCGGGCCGATTGGTGGAACGTTTTGCGGGATACCATCGCCAGAGCTACGACGGGTGCAAAGTCGAAGTCGGCGACGTGCTGATCGGAGCTACAGCCTTGATAGCTCGCATGAACGGAGTGGAAAAGGCTTCCCATATCAGGGATAAGATTGTGGAAATGATCCGCCTGAACGAGACCATGTTCGCGTGCGGCATAGCCTGCTCCGCATTGGGACATAAGACACCTGCGGGCAATTATGAGATTGATATGTTGCTCGCCAACGTGACCGAAATCAAGAAGAAAGACATCTTGTTAGTGGCTAGGTTTTTCGGGCCAAATCCTGATATTCTACTGAAATTGCATGGGTTGCCTGATTTACAGCCGTGAACTTCCGTCTAAGGGGCGTTTCGTAGCTGAACGGTCAAGTCTGAAAAGGCTATCATCATTCCCTGGTCATGACTGCCCCGCAATTCGGGCATTTCATGGTATTGCAGGGAGTCCCCATTTCGTGAGGCGCCGTTTCGCCGCAACTCGGGCAGACACAGTTTCCGCCTGGACCTGATCCTCTTCCACCTTTCGAGCGCATGCCGGCGCCTCCCATTCCTCTACCAGTCCGGGCCCCTTTTCCACGTGGGCCTGTTCCATCACCTCTGGGCATGTTGCTAACCTCCTCTTGATCTAGTCTATTGAGATATCAGTCTATTGAGCGCATCTCGGAGCAATGACTTGAAACGATCGAGCTTGATGGAATGCGCCCTGATCGGGATCCCCATCCAGTCACAGTATTCCAAGAATTCTTCGGGGTGTTCCTCCATGTACCCGTCGAGATACCTGATGCCATCCAGAACAACAGCACCGCCCGTATGCCTGGGAAAATTCTCGTTGGCAATTCCCTTGTCCCAGCCCTTGAAAACCTGATGTCGAAACTTTATCCATCCAGGCGTCATCCACCAAATCGCTTCACCGTCGGCGATTTCTTCCCGCTCTGCTTGACTTGCCATCATGTCCATACAGTGCGTGGCCTGAATTCTTGTCACTGTAGGCCCCTGTTCATTGATGATCTTCGCCATGGTCCGAGTGGGGTCCTTAACGTTCACGTAACAGAACTTGCCCCCATAGACTACGATGACCTTGTCCGAGATTTCTTTGGCTTTTTCTATTCTCTGAATCAACTGACGTTCCAGCTCCAGGCAGTCCTGGTGGAGTCCGGGCGTTGTGAAGAGTAGGTCACGCGCGTCCAGGAAACCGGCTTTCTTGAGATGGTTCAGCTCCAGGCTCAAGGTGCCGCACGAGACGATGACGGAATCTGCAAAAGACATTTCACCCATAGGTTGGTCTCCTCCTTCAGCATGGTACTATCCTGGTTCCCGTCAGCGCGTACCTTCCCCAGGACTGTGCTTGGAGTTGGACGTACATGGGGACCAGGCCGGGCGACAACCAGTCGGCGATAGCCCATTAGGAGTCATCGATTTTTCAGGTACTCCTTCACTGCTGTTGTGACAAATTGCGAAAATGCAATATCGCCTCTTTTCGAATCGATTTCGTCAATCAGGTTTACCGGCAGAGTCACGGCCTTTGTCCGTCGCACTTCTTTTTTTCCTGGAAACGAGACGGGCGGGATTTCTTCTGCCGCGTCACGCCATCGATCGAGCAATTCGAGGGGTGATTCCGGCTGTTTGACAAAGTCGGCCAGGAGGACTTGAAATTCGGCGTCGGTCAATGAGAGGCAGTCCAGACCGACTATCCATCGTTCGTCAAATGCTCCTCCTGCCGTCTCATCCTGTTTTACCCAAACGACCTTGGCGTGACAGGTCATTCGCTGGGTACGGTTCCCCAGGACCAGTCCCACCTTCATATTTCGTCCTTGCTCCAACTCCACAAAGGATGGCGCCGCGATACCGTACTCTTCGGCAAGCTTCGAATTGATGATCGGAGGAGTGCCGGCGTAACGGCAAAACAACGGCCGTTCACATATTTGAATTTCATGGTCAAGCCCCTTTCCGAGGTCCGGCAGGTAAGCGGTTCACCCGTGACGGGAGTGCTTGGTCACCAGCGGCATCACCGTCTCCGGTACTCCGCCGTGATCAGTAGTTGCGGGCAAGCTGGTAGCCGGCCTTTATTGCGCTGTAGATGTCCTGTACGTCCCGTGCATCTCCGATGATCTCCACTTTCGAGACAGCCCCGCTCGTCTCTTCGTCCGGACCGGCAGAAGAACGAAGTCCTGAAGCCAGGATGACTGTCTGGAACGGTTTCAGAGAAATCTCTTCTCCATCCTTTTCTACCTCAACGCTGCCGGCCTTGAATTCTTTCACGGTCGTATGAGGCATTACGGTTACATTGGGCAACTCTCCAATCCTCCTAAGCGTAAGATTTCTGGTGATCATTTCCATATGACTTCCGATAGGGTCGGTTCGTTTGGTGGCCGTTACCTGATAACCTTCTTTGCCGAGACGCTCAGCAACCTCAATCCCGACTCTGCCCGCACCTATTACGAGGACACTGGGACCACGGACATCTTTCCGCCCTTGGAAGAAATCCAGAGACGTGAGGGTCCATTGATCTTCAAGGCCGGGGATCTCCGGGATGTATTGAGTGGCGCCGGTTGCCCAGACAAGCAAATCCGGCCGGATGTCATTGACAAGCTCAGCATCGACGGATCTTTGCAGAAGGACGGAAGCACCGCTGGTCTTTACAGAATGCTCCAGCGAATCCAGAGTCCTCTTCATCCTCTCTTTGCCGGGCGCCTGCCATGCGAGAGCAAACTGTCCTCCAAGGTGATCCTCGCTCTCGGCAAGCGTCACCTTATGGCCGCGCCTTGTCAGATAGAGAGCCGCGCTCATCCCCGCGGGTCCGCCCCCGGCTACCAGGACCTTCAGGCGATTGCCGGACAATCCCAACTCCGGCTCGCCGATCTCGGGGTTGAGGTTGCACCCCAGACCTTCGCCGCTCTTGACGCGATGCAGGCATCCTTGCAAGCAATAACCACAGTAGTTCACTTCATCGTCCGCGTCTTTGCGCCATTTCTCCAGGAGTTCGGGATCCGCAATGAGCGGCCTTCCCAGAGCCACAAGGTCGGCAAGGCCACTGTCCAGGAACTCAACTATCCTGCTCCTGTCACCCATTCTTCCTGCAACGACAAGAGGCAGTGAAGTCTGTTTGCGAATCCGGGAGAGAGCATCCATCTGAGGCTTCTCCGGTAGACTCATGTGGTGAAAATACCAGGGCGGGCTGAAGCATACGTTCCCCATTCCCACATGTACGGCTGCCATGCCGGTTTCGTGCGCGAGAGCAAGAAGAGGGTGCAAGTCTTCCCGCTCGATTCCATAGTCGGGTGACATCTCATTCCCGGAGATGCGGAGAACAAGTGGAATGTCTGGGGCGCCCTCACGCACCGCTGAAAGGACATGCCTGGCAAAGAGTGTCCGATCCTGGCCGTATCGATCTGTCCTCTTATTGATCTTCCCATTGAGAAACTGGGAAACAAGGTACCCATGCCCACCCTGAATTTCGATTACATCGAATGCAGCGGCCTTTGCCTTCTCGGCTGCTGACCGGTACCCCTCAAGAATTCCATCTATCTGCTCTTGGGTTAGGGGTTCAGCAACTTGCCCACTGGAAGGGCATGTCACCGGAGATGGAGCCCTGGGAGGAATCCCCGTAGCTTTGGGATTCGCCGCTGCACCAGCATGGTTTAAGTGGAGACAAACGAGGCGGTTTGCCTGGTGGACAACCTCGACGATCTTTGCAAGTTCCGAGCTGCTCTCCGGAAGATGGACACAGAGCTGCTTAGGATGCTCCCTACCGTCTGGCGATACTGCGACGGGCTCCAGGATCACCAACCCGGGACCGTTTTGCGCAATCTGTTTGTAGAAACACAATTGACGTTCCGTAACGGTTCCGGCGGGAGTACCATAGCCTGTTTTTATTGGGGGAAAGACGAAGCGATTGACAAGAACCGCTTTCCCCAAAGTCACCTTGCCGAACATTCTCTCCATTTGCCTGTCTGCCTTTCGATTACGAACATGCCGCGTGCGAAGAGTCTCGAGTGACTCATTCGACTTCACGCCGGCTAAGATGTCTGTGACCCTCTGCATTGCAGGCGTCAAGTTTCGGTATCAGAACGCACAGGGCGCGTCCGACTTTGTGTCCAATCGTACATCCGGATCCCTTCCCATAGCTGCAACGACAATTCCCGTGAAGACCTCCGAAACTTGTCTTTTGTTTTTGCAGGCTACCAGCGAAGCCCGGACCCATCTAGTTCCCAGCCTTTCCCTCCAATGTTTGGCCGGCTCCAACCCGGACGAAGCCGGCCTCAGAAGGCTACCAAGCAGGTGAATGACACGATACGACGATGCGATGCTCCAGTCGGCTCTGCTATCAGCGACCGATCCATACCCATGAGACTATCCTCCGCAGGAGTCCGGCGGGACTCACACCATCACGAGTGTAGGTCGATCAGCTTTTGCCCGAGCGCGCCGGCGAGTCTCCTGTAGAACTTTCGTCCACTTCGTTCATGTTTGTCGAAGACTTCATCGAGCCTCCTTCTCTCTATCTTCAACAGGTCCGTCCGATCCACGCATCTGGCCTCGGCTACATAGGAATCAAGACCCACCACGCTGTCCCAGCCGAACGTCTCCCCCAGACGTTCCACGACATAGACAATCTCTGCCTTATTTCCGATTTTCAGGGCGACCTTCCCGTGCACCAGGATATAGAAGCAGTTCGCGGGGTCGCCTTGTGCATAGAGCACCTCGCCTTCGTCGTGACTTTCTTTGAAAGCTATTTCCGAAATGTCATTTATGGCTTCTTGCCTGAGGTCCTTGAAAACGTCAATCTTGGGTAGAAACATCGGCCTTCTCCTTTCCGTGATTGAGGCACTGCATAGCGCAATCTTCGGTTATTGAATCCTTCGTTTCACAGTTCACCCATTTCGCTCCTTTCTGATCCTGATCCGGAAACAAGCCAAGCCGCCCTTCAATTCTTCGTCGCTGATGACGTGATATGACGAGAATGGCAACACCTTGAGAAGGTTCGTTCGGGTATCCGGATCGCTTCCCACCACTTCGAGGGTCTCATTTGGGTTCATCTCTCTGAACACCTCGATCACTCTCAGCAGGCTCAACGGGCTGACGGCTCCTTTTAGGTCCAGAAGGTGATCGCATGCCTTTTTCAATCCTGGGCTCCTTCGGAATTCAGCTTTCATTCGTTTCCTTGAGCAAGATCGATGCCACGACTTTGCTCTGCCGGAGAAAGCCGGCTCAATCTCCCGTCATTACGGGCCGGCGCAGCCATTCCATGTGACGGCATCCCGATTGTCTTGCAGTAAGCAATGTGCTATCCTTGAACAGGTGTCTAATTCTGAACAGAGGTGTTCACGTGTTTGCACAGGAATTGAACAAATATTGGAAGACGGTAGTGGATACCATACGGGACGTGGTCATGGTCGTCGGTACTGACGGAACCATCGTCTTTGTCAACAAGGCGTTCGAAACGATGACCGGATACCGGGAAGGGGAAGTCATAGGAAGACCCTGCACGGTGTTACACTGCGATATCTGTGACGTCGCTCTGGACAGAAAAGGAGACAAATGGTGCACTCTGTTCAGAACGGGTCGACTCGACCTACGCAGAACCACGGTTCGGAGGAAGGATGGAGAGTCTGTTCCCATTTTGAAAAACGCTTCAATTCTGCTCGACCTGAAAGGCAAAGTCATGGGCGCCGTGGAAACGATGACCGACATCTCGGAAGTTGTAAGTAAAGAGGCCCAGATTGAGGAGTGCCGTCGGGAACTCAGATCAAAAGATGGCTTTCATGGGATACTCGGAGCTTCTGCCCCTATGCGTCGCGTATTTGACCTTATTTCCAGTTCGGCCAAGTCGGATGCGCCGGTGGTCATTTTGGGAGAAACCGGGACGGGGAAGGACCTGGTGGCCAAGGCAATTCATGATATTGGAGCAGGTGAGGGGAAGGCCTTTGTCAAGGTTAACTGCGCGGCATTGACCGAGTCTCTTCTTGAGAGCGAACTTTTCGGACATGTCAAGGGAGCCTTTACCGGAGCCTATCAGGACAGGGAGGGAAGATTTGAAGCGGCCCAGGGGGGAACGATCTTTCTCGACGAGATCGGCGATCTACCGCTCTCCAGCCAGGTGAAACTGCTACGAGTGCTTGAAGAGAGAACTATCGAACGCGTAGGCGATAACAAACCGATTGCTGTTGATATCCGCATTGTCAGCGCAACAAATAGAGATCTGGACGAGCTGGTGAGGAATCATTCCTTCAGGGAAGACCTTTACTACAGGATCAATGTAATACCCATCGCTGTCCCCCCCCTGAGGGAAAGAGCAGAAGATATCCCGCTGCTGGCAGAGTCATTCCTCCGAAAAATACGACTCTCAACCTACACAACGATAAAGGGCTTGAGCAAGGAGGTCATGAACCGATTGATGGAGTACCGTTGGCCGGGAAACGTCAGAGAGCTGAAAAGTGCTCTTGAATTTGCGGCAGTCACGTGCGGTGGACCAAGGATCGAAATCGATCATCTTCCGCCAAGAATTTCTGAAGGCAAGGCAGCCGTGAGCACGGCCGCTTTGACAGGTCGCAACCGAGAGGAACTGAAGAAGGAGCAGCTCATTGAAGTCCTCAGACAGGCTGGAGGCAACCAATCTGAGGCTGCGCGTATTTTGGGCGTCTCACGGGGTACCGTTTGGAACCGGATGAAGAAGTTCGGAGTTGATCTCAAGCGAAATATCAGAGTCTGACGTTCGACCACGAACAATTGCCAAAACCATGGGTGCAGCGCGGCTCTGGGGACAGCGTACGTATATTGTCTGCGGGTCAGACTCGGGTCCCCGCAACTACGTCCTGACTGCGAGGCCGGCCGCGAAAGGTCCATTTCCCCCAAGATCCTCCGGTGTGGCCGGCTCAACACGTGGATGCCCCTTCCTCAATAGTGGTCAATCAGATCGGCCACTTGCTCCAGAAGCGTTTGCACCTTACTGATCGCCTCAACACGATTCAACTGTTCGTCCGTGATCCCTGACTGATTCGTATCTGAACTGGACGGCAAAGGCATTGAACTCCACCAGATCCCAATAATGCTCCACTTCTTCGCCGGCGTTTGTGAGAGACGTCAGCAAGACACTGAGGTCGTGAGTGAGATGATATTGAATGCCAAGGCAAGCCAGCCAAGCCTTCGGCGCCTTTTCAACTGATTGCTGAACATGAAAACCGAAGATTTCATCTGCGAAGACTTCGCGGTCCATCATCCCTGCCAAGGCCTTGAAGTCCTTTAGTGCCATGTCGAGAATGGACCGTGCATGTCTAAGGTCTCTCATAGAGGATCTTCCCTTCCCTCAATGCTCGTGCTGATACATGGTTCAGGGAATCTCTCCAGTATTCCACGTCATCCCGGCTATAGAGCAGGATGTCCTTTGCTACGGGGATAGACGCGAGCCGTCTCCAAAGCCGAGCTAGCTCCTTTCTCCGACTCCTTTTCTCATCAAACGGCCGAGAATCAACTATGAGCAAATCAATATCCGCCCCCTCCTTGGGGTCGCCGGCAGCCCGAGAGCCGAAGAGCATTATTGTCTCCGGATGGGCAGCATCAACGATGATTTCTACGATCCTCGCCAGCGTCTTTTCGGAGACATCCGTCATATCAGAACCTCGCTCCGGTTACGCAACCGGCTTTGATGGGTCCGAGGGTTTTGCCCGCTACGGAGGGGCCCGCAAACGAGAAGAAGATGAGAGGAATACCTCCGAATGCACCACGGCAGTCTCGACCGCGTTGGATTCGCGCATCATTGCAATCTTATACCATTTGACAGGGCCGACCAAGCGCGTCTCCTTAACGCGGTTCGCCGGGCACATACTCATCTTGGGTCAGCAGCGGGGCTAGGCTTGACATACTTGCATTTGTGCCGGGTCTTCTCTGACCCTCTCGAGTTCTGCCGCCGGACGGGGATTCCTTTCCGCACGCTTCCGCAGACGATTGACCGCTTGACTGACGCTGCATAGATCACGGCCCAATCGCATGCGGAGGTCGCTCGGTACTGGGGTACGACTCGTCAAAGAAGATATCC
>DYLG01000186.1 GCA_020722215.1 Desulfomonile tiedjei | reverse complement strand
TGGTGAAGAACGGCTCAAAGACGCGCTTCACCTGCTCCGGATTCATTCCAATGCCGTTGTCTCTCACGCGTACGTATGCTTTGTCCTCAGATACTTTAGCATCAATAGCCCATCGTTTGTCGGCTTTCCGAGCCATTGCTTCCCATGCATTCTTGCAGATGTTGAACAGGACTTGCTTGAGTTTCTGCGCGTCTGCGCGGAACGAGAGCGAAAGACCACTCAGCGCAGGCGGCACCCATGTCTCTCCAACAGTTGCGGCGAGGTCGGCAAGAACACTGCTGACAAGGCTGGCGAGGCCCACCTCCCTGAGGTTCAGAACGGGTTCCTTGTAGTACTCCCTGAGTTCCCGCCCCAAGGTATTGAGCATTTCAAGGCGTTGCCGGATCGTCCCCGTCAGCGTCCTGATTTCAGTAACATCTTCTGAGCACAGTATCTTGTTGAGGTAGTGGTCAACAGGAGATAGGATGTTACCGATTTCGTGGTTTATTGAGGAAACAGCGCCACCTATCTCGGCCAACGCAGCACGTTTCCTGTCCGCTTCCTGAAGACGACGGAGTTCAGTTACATCGGTTAATACAACGACGCTCATAGGCTCAGCTGCCTTGCTTGGGAGGGCCTTTGCCGTCACGAGGAACACACCCCTGTTTGTTTCGACCTCTCCGGGGCTGATGCCGAAAGTTGAGAAGGGCACTCTGTTCCCGCCGATGTCCTCCCAGACCTTGCCTGCGACCGGCCCAAAGGTGCGTTCAAAGGCCGGGTTGGCACTCAATAAGCGCCCGTTGTCGGCAACAAGTGCAACCGGGTTTGTCATGGATTCAAATACGGCATCGGTAAGACGCTGGGCCGCGTCCGCCGTGGCGGAAGCATGAATGCGTGCCAGGACAATGCCGGCCTGCGCCGTAAGGGCCTTGAGAAACATCACATCGCGAGGGCTGTATCTGAGATCGGACTTCTTCCTGCCGCACAGGAGTAATCCACAAGTATCCCCGGAACCGAACGGTACAACGGCATTCACGCCTATCTGGGACAAAGTAGTAGATGCCGTTTGATCTCCGGTTCGCAGGTCAACATGGTCTTGGTCGTCCGCCAGGACCGGGGATTTTCCAAGTAACCCATGTATGAGGGCTGCGTTGACCACAGTCTCCGAACCAACCAGACTCCCCTGCGGGACCTTGCTAACGCCTTCTTTGACAGATAGGAACACTGTTGCGTCTGCCAAGTGCAGCCAATCCTTGACATCATCCACCAACAGGTGGGCAAGGGTTGCTGGAGAAGTCGCTGTCCCGTAGCGTGCTCCAGCCTGTGACAGGAAGGCATCAATTTTCGCCTCTTCTCTGAAGAATACCCGGTCGAGGATGTCCCGCAGATACTCCAACGTCGGCTGAAACCCAAATGCAACGAGAAGGATCAGCAACACCCAGTCAGTACCGACAGGCAATTCTCCAAAGTACGTTCCCATATTGCGTATGGCAACGACACCCGCTGCGTAGGTTGCTCCTATGGCAGCAGTCACGATGGCATAGGGCAAGGTCCTACGCATCACGAGTTTGATATCGAACATGCTGAAGCGCACGACTGCAATGGACAGAGAAAGCGGAAACAAGACATGCCCCAAACCCACAAAAGGAGGAAACCACTGTTTGCCGAACGCAGGTACATACCCCAGTGCACCCGTCACGAGGCCGCAAAGACCAGCAATCACAAATAGTGCGTAGCGCGCTTTTTGGCCCTTTGGAAGGTTGCCGAACATTCTCAGCACAGCGTACGCCAACCACAGTACCAACCAGAACAAAGTGACAATGGCATTCAACCTGTAAAGTCCGTGTTCGTCTTGGGGGACGTACCGACCTTGAATCAACACGTACTCGTTCACATACAACTTGAACGCATTCAGCACTATGAACGGAAGCATACTCAAGAGCGCCCCCCAAGCCAACCATCTCAGAGCGCGGGCGTACCGTTCCTCCAACCGATACGTGAAGTAGAACAAGGCTGCAGGTATGAGCAAGTTACCATTGCGCAACAGCCAGACTGCTGGCTTCACGCGTTCAATACCCAAGAAGGGCGCCATGTGGAGCAGATAGACTAGGACGACAAAGGCTGTGTAGGCCGCGGCGAGGTAGAAGAACGCTCTATTGAGAGGAGCCTTGGGGGCACGCCACAATACACAGAGCCCAAGCGCAAGCAGGCCGACCGCAGCCAGAAGGCACGATGCTCCCGAAGGACTATATCCGTATGAGACCGCCACCCCGAGGTAGACAACGACCAATACTGACGCCCACAGGAGTCTTCTTGCGAGGGTAACCAAAGCGTCTACTCCATGCTTGCCCCGCACTAGTTTATAGCAGGGCTGGAGCCGCGCAAACGCGTTGTTGCTCAGACAACCCCGGGCCTGTGTTGTATGGCCACTGCATGCATCTGCGCCGTTGGTTTTCCACAGGACGAAGAAATGCCTATGGGTGACTTCGCTTCTACCAAATGGAATCTCTCTGCAAATGCAAGTTCGTAGTGGACTACATGGAAGCCTGCGTCCCGCACTTCGCCAAGCAATGCTTCTTTCGAGTACCTACGATAGTTGTTCTTAGCCTGGAGTCTTCGCATAGTGAGATTGTAGTAAAGCATCTTGCAAAGGGGTACCAAGGAACGCGCCGTACCCAACAGGGCGTACACAATAGGTTGAGAGAACTGCTCGCAGATATGTTCCCAAGCGAACTGGAACCTTGTCTGGCTTTCCTTCATGACAGTTACAATCAGACGGCCACCGGGTTTCAACACCCTTCTGAACTCCCGCAGAGCATTCTTTACACCAGGCGGTGTCAAGGTGAATAGGACGCTTGCGCAGACTACCGTGTCAAATTTGGCGTCCGGGAGTGGCAGCACTTCCTCAAGGGAGGCAAGTACCTGCTGTGCGTCGAGGTCCTTATCCCTGTGAATTGCGAGCGCAACTGGCGAAAAATCAAGACTGAGCACGCGTGCTCCCATGCGCTTCATCACTACAGACAGATTGCCGGTACCGCTACCGGCGTCGAGAACGTCACACCTGGGGACCTGGCACACCCTCCGGGCAATAGCCTCAAGATACTCGCGATAGGCACGGTGCATGTTGAGCGCATCGTATGTCCGAAGGTAGTCGTTCCAGAAATCAAGTGTTTCCATGAGCGCGGTGTCCTAACGGGACCATTCCGCATCCCAGGCAACTTGTTCAGGAGTCATTCCCCATTTCTCCAACGCCCACGCCAATGTGCCCGGCATCTCGACTTCATTGGTTTCCCTGGCTTCAAGTTCACTCAATGCTTTCTCTCGATCAATGAGACCCTCCCTTATGAGTACGCTGGTTCTGAGTGTCTCCTGGGAGAAACCGAACTTGCGCCTTTTCAAGAATTCAGGAATCGGGGAAAGTACACAATCAAAGTGTGCAGTGTCAAGACCACCTGCACTCTTCCATCCCAATGCGTTCTGCAAGGCCTCATCTATCACCTTGTAGTTCCACTCCCAGTAATCGGGCAGTTGAATCACCTTCGGAATTGGCTGCCCATCTGTCTGTGGAGCGACTGGCTTGGGCAATGCCCGCCTGATATCTCCCAGCTGCACGAATCTCTCAAAGACACTCCTGTCGATGAGTGGGTGTCCCTTGAGGCTCGTGAGGAGGTGTTCATTGCGCTCAAGGATCCTGCCGAAGTCTTTCATCGACAAGACCGAAAGCCCAGGTTGATATTCGTGCTTCTGTGACCATCCTCCAACCACAAGCAATTTGGTCTTCATACGCTGTGCCTCGCGCAGAGCAAATGTGTAGATAACGAGATACCCGAGTGCGTCACATGCGGAACAAAAATAGCCAGCTTGCGAAAGAAAGTGCGCAAAGACCCTGTCCACGAGTTCCGGAGCAACTTTCAGCGTGACAAGGTCCATGTCCAAGGCTCTCGAGATTATGTTGAGGTTCTGGAGAGCGAGCTCAGAGCGATACCCGTTATCGAAATTGACGCCGACGACCCGTAATCCGAAAACTTTCCGCATTACGTAAGCAACATACGAACTGTCTCGGCCACCGCTGACAGGCACAAGGCAGTCGTAGTCTCCCCTTGGTTTGCGCGCTTCAGCCACCATCTGCTCCAATTCCCTGGTGCGTGACTCTCGGCGCATGCTTTCTTCCGCCGATACCTTCCCGTAATCCTTGCACAGACTGCAAATCTCGTTCTCGTCAAACGTTACACCCGTGTAGGTGCTCGGCAGAATACACTTCTTGCATCTCATCATGACTTCTTGTCCTCCCAATCAGCAGTGCTTCAGAGCCAACGCCGCGTTGTTACCCCCGACGCCGAGAGCATAGGAAACGGCTGCCCTGACTTGCTCATCTCGGACCTGGTTCGGCACATAGTCCAGGTCGCAGTCCGGGTCTGGTACTTCATAGTTGATGGTAGGCGGAATTGCGCCATGCCGTATTGCAAGCGCACAGGTCGCCGTTTGAAGCACTCCGGCAGCACCAAAGGGATGGCCCATCATACTCTTGATGCTCGAGACGGGAACCTTGTATGCTTGCTTCTTGAACACCATCTTCAACATCTGGGTTTCCCTCGTATCAGTGATTCTGGATGAACTCCCGTGCGCGCAATAATATCCGATGTGCCCGGCATCAAGACGAGCGTCCGCCAGCATTCGTTCAAGGCACATTGATGCACGACGAGGGTCCTCACTCACCTGTGTAACCGAGAAACAATCGCTGCTTGTTCCGTATCCAATCAGTTCAGCATAGACCTTAGCACCTCTCCTCTTCGCATGTTCGTATTCCTCCAGAACGAGAATCCCCGCCGCTTCGCTCAACACATGGCCGTCCCTATTTGCCTCAAATGGGCGGCTTGCCCCTTGCGGGTCACCATTTCGAGTGGAAAGTACCTTGCCGTTGGCATAGCATGCAATCAAGTCCATCTGAATCCCGGCGTCCGCGCCGCCTGCTAGAATCACACGGCTCTTCCCACTCTGTATCTTCCTCATGGCATACCCGATGGCATTGGTACTGCTGCTGCAACCGGTTGACAGCGTGACCACTTCTCCGCTAATCTGTAGTTCCACCGACACGTTCGCCGCTGGAGCAGCAGTCGCTGCTGCTGAAGGTCCGTAGGGATTCACTGCTTGAGGCCCATGCTTGATACGCCGTTCCACTGTCTGCGCTATCGTCGCAAGGTCCGGACAGGCCACCCCCATGAAGATATCCACGTCTCTCGCATTCTTCTCGTCGATCACCAAGCCCGAGTCCTGGACCGCGAGTTTGGCCGCTGCCACAGCCAGTTTGGAAGTCCTGGACATTTTTCTTGCGCGTTCGGATGGCATGTACTGAAAGAAGTCCAACCCCTTTACCTCTCCTCCAATTTTGACGGGGCTTTCTGAAGCGTCGAAGAGCGTTATTGGCCCAATGCCGCTGCGTCCGGCCAAGAGCGACTCCCAAAACGCGTCTACGCCGTTGCCTATAGGAGTCACTACACCTATACCCGTTATGACTACCCTCGAATCCATCTCTTCCACCAGCTCATCTACCCTTTCCTTGGCCTTCAGCAAAACTGGAGCCAAGCATTGAGACTTCCAAATGCACTTGCTTATCTCTATGGCCACGTTGATGTTACAGCATCCGTCATGTGGCGGTACAAGCACGGTGAAGGGGCACCCGTGCAGTATCATGGTGCACCGTTGCACAACCAGGCCACTGCAGATGGTGCATGTTTGCCTGCAAAAGCAACATACGCGAATAGGAACGGAAGCGCGCTTGATACGGCACGGTTGTTGCTTTCCTTACCATCACCTCTTTCTGAAAGGAGAGTCTCTATGATTCCTCGGAAGACGCTGAACATCCTGCATTTCTTGCGGAACAACGTAGTTGAAGGCATTGAGACATTGGGACAGGCAAGGCGATTCGTGAGGACACTGGAAGGCCTGAGCATAGGCGAGAAGTTGTTTCTCGATGTCGCGCTTCTCGACGAGAATACGCTGGAGGATTTCCACGCTGCGTTCGTCTGCAAGTGGCCTGTTCGGCTTACTGCATAGCATCGCGCGCCCATACCGGTGTCTCTGCCAAGTTCAGCAACCAAACCACAGCAGGTATCCAGTATCTGGGAGCATACCCCCCGGTAAGCCGTGTGTGCCCCTGAGTTCCCGTTGAACAAGTTGTTGTGCATCGTTCTGTCCAGATGCAACATTACTGTTGCACCGACCGCCTCATTCATCAATACGCGACCAGTTCAAATCGCAGGATTCTGTCACTGCACCCAGGCCGTTGACGGAACGAGCGAATACACTAAGATTCGGGCCTACGGAGAGGCTGACACGTGCAACAAGCACGAATCCTTGTCGCTGATGATGACCCGGTGATTTGCGACGTGCTGCGGGAGATTATCACAGGTCTGGGGCACGAGGCAGCATGCACCCACACCGCCGCTGAGACTACTGCTTCGGTAGAGCAGAACGATTTTGATGTGGTCCTGCTCGATCTTCGCTTCCCCGATTGCGCGGATTTCTCAACCCTTTCCACCATACGCAAGAAGTCACCCAAGACAGATGTAATCATTGTCACGGCCGAGGCAGACGACTTGGCTATCGTATCGGAAGCAGTGCGCCTTGGCGCATTTGACTACGTTCCCAAGCCCATCAGGGAAGATGATATCCGCATCCGCCTGACCCGGCTCCTCGAAATGCGCCGGCTTACACGTTCCCACGCGTATGCGATTGCCCAATTGTCAAAGGGTAGTCAGTTTGATGATATTATTGGCGATTCCCCTGCCATAAAGTCCGTTGTCGAGCAGGCACGGGACTTCGCCACGTATGATTTCCCGGTGCTCATAACCGGCGAGACGGGCACCGGCAAAGAACTGGTAGCGAAGGCACTTCACTATGGCAGTTCCCGTAAGGAGAAACCTTACATCTCCATAAACTGCGCTGCACTACCCACCGAACTTACGGAAAGTGAGCTGTTCGGGCACGAGAAGGGAGCATTCACCGGCGCTGATGCCGCACGAAGAGGTGCATTCGAGGAAGCAGAAGACGGCACACTCTTCCTCGATGAGATTGGTGACATGAGTGCTTCCGCACAAGCCGCCCTGCTCCGCGTGCTCGAAAGTGGTGAGTACCACTCTGTCGGCGGCAAGCTCAAGAAATCAGCGGCGCGTGTGATATTCGCCACGAACCAGGACCTGAATACCTTGCTCAACGAAGGCAGGTTTCGCAAGGACCTCTATTACAGAGTGGATAGAATGAGAATTCATATTCCTCCGCTTCGTGAGCGAAAGCAAGACATCAAACTGCTTGCCCAACACTTTGTCGCTCGCGTTGAGGAGAAGGTGGGGAAGGGCGTACATGGTATTTCCGCGGACACCATGGAGATGCTCGAACGTTACGCGTGGCCGGGCAACGTCAGAGAACTCAAGAACGAGATCGAGAGGGCCTATATTCACACCAAGGATGACATTATCAAACCCATGGACTTGTCGACGGAAGTCGTGATGGGTACACACCCTGAAGCAGATGGTGCCATCGCCGACCCAGCAACCCTCGATGACTTGTATAAACTCGTGGAGGCCTTGAAGGCAAGTGCCGGTAATGTCACAAAGGCCGCCAAGGCCTTGGGAGTGCACAGGAATACCGTCCACCGGTGGATAAGGAAATACTCGCTGGAAGCGCTTCTCCCCAAGTAAGGCAGTTACGAGAACACCGAAGATGAATGAGTTATCCATCGGCGGCTGAATCAGTGTGGTAGCGGGAGGCAGGATTTGATGCTACTTCTCGAAGCCCTTTGGATTGGGTCGAGGCAGAAGTCATTGAGCTTGCGTTCGCACGGTAGAACTGAGGGCACATCTGCCGGTTGCCCTTTTGTGAGTCTCCACGGTCTTGGGCTTTCTGATTGTTTTCGCACATCAAAGCCGCGGTCCGCCTTGTCCACTTCTACTCTCAAGGTTGTCCACGCGCGGCGGGTCACTTGCCTAGCTTGTGGTCTTGGCTTCTGCCCAGCGCTTTCGCAATGGCGTCCTTCATGGCCGCGGGAGGTGCGTGTCTGTCAACAAGTTGCTCAAGCAGAAACGTCGCACCCGGCTTGCCTTCTTCCAAGGCGACCGCTTCTTTCCAGAGGGTTACGTCATCTGGAAAACGGGCTATTCCTTCAAGAATAGCGGCCGCGGCGCCGCCTGTGTTACCTGTCAGGCGGAGAGACCGTGCATAAACCGCGTAGCCCCATGCATCGCGCCTGAAATTGAGGTACTGTGCGGACCAGACCAA